>JBKCES010000166.1:0-5622 GCA_046304295.1 Cyanobacteriota bacterium
ATTAAGAACGTGTCATCGATTTTGCAAAAATTTCAAAATGATGAAGTCTATATTCGAGCTTTTTGCTAAAGTCAGACTATACACAGTTCCTAATCTGACAAAGTATAATGCTTTTTCATGTCTCGTTTGAAAATGCTATATTTGGAATTGTTGATGCGCACAAGTATATAAATCCTCCCTAACTCCCTTTGGAAAGGAGGAACAGACACAATTAAGCCTCAAATCCTCCCTTTTTAAGGGAGATTTAGGGGGATTCAACCTAAAAGCGGGTCTTCAGCCAATACATATAAACTCTAGTCCAAAAAGAGAAACTAGAGACTAGCGTTGGCTGAGCATAGCTGAAGGCAACGATTACAGCTATTTTTTCCCGGCTTGGATACACTGCTCCACTAGAGGCATCACGGCGTCCACATCTTTCCAGCCGAGGATTTCTGTGACCTTTTTCTCCAGATTTTTATAGGTGCGGAAAAATTCGGCAATCTCTTCCAGGCGATGGCCAGCGATATCGTTTAAAGATTTGACATAGGCGTAGCGGGGGTCTTTATCGGGAACGCAGAGGATTTTTTCGTCCCGGTCGCCGCCGTCGATCATTTCCAACATACCGATAGGGCGGGCCGTAATCACACAGCCTGGAAAGGTGGGCTGATCCATGATCACCATCCCGTCTAGGGGATCACCGTCATCCGCCAGAGTATTGGGCACAAAGCCATAGTCGTAGGGATACTGGACAGAGGCATAGAGCACCCGGTCCAGGGCAAAGGCGTTGAGGTCTTTGTCAAATTCGTACTTATTCTTACTGCCCGCGGGAATTTCCACGAGGACGTTAATTAAACCAGGTTTGGGTTGGGCGGGGATGCGGGTTAAATCCACGGGGGTTAGTCTCCGTATAGGGTGTAAATCCGGCGCTGGGAAGCGCCAAGGGGCATTTTACAACCTCAGTGACGGGCACATTTTTCAATAGCCAAAAAGATACAGATCGAGAAAAACCCCTAAACTATTGGGTAATGGCAGAGCGGTTTTGCGCAAAATAAACTCCCCCTTTGGGACATTCAGATAAGCGCCGTTGATCCCCCTCTATAATGGAGAACTGCGTCTATGAGTCAGGAAAATCGCAATGCCCGTCGCCCCGGAAAGTTTAATCACTCCCCAAGTTCACAAGCCGGCCCGCTACCTCGGTAATGAACTCGGCGCCGTCCATAAAGATTGGGAGAGCGCCGCTGTCCGTTGGGCACTCACCTACCCGGAGGTGTACGAAGTCGGCTCCTCCAATTTGGGACACATTATTCTCTACAGCATTGTGAACGCCCAACCCCGGCAACTCTGCGACCGGGCTTACCTACCGGGTGCGGATCTCAGCGCCCGACTGCGGGAAACGGAAACGCCCCTTTTCGCTCTGGAATCGAAAAAATCCTTGTTGGAGTTTGATATTTTGGGCTTTAGCCTCAGTTACGAACTGGGGGCGACTAATATCTTGGAAATGCTGAGCCTAGCCCAAATTCCCCTGACCTGGGCCCAGCGCCGGGAAGGGAATTATCCCCTTATTTTCGCCGGGGGCCAGACCGCCACCTCTAACCCGGAACCCTACGCCGACTTTTTCGACTTTTTCGCCCTGGGGGACGGGGAGGAATTATTACCGGAAATTGGGCTGGTGTTGGAGGAAGGGAAAGCAGAGGGGTTAAGCCGGGAGGAACTGCTCTTAGATTTAGCTCAAATTCCGGGGGTCTACGCACCCTGTTTCTACGATGCGACCGGAGACGGCTCGGTGCGTCCCCATCGGCCTGATGTTCCGGCCCGGATTTTGCGGCGGGTGGCGACGCCCATGCCCCACTACGCCATCGGTCTGGTGCCCTACGTGGAAACCGTGCACGACCGCCTCACGGTGGAAATTCGCCGGGGTTGCACTCGGGGCTGTCGCTTTTGCCAGCCGGGGATGTTGACCCGCCCGGCCCGGGACGCGGAGCCGGAGGCGGTGATTGAAACTATTGAACGAGGTATCCGGGAGACGGGCTATAACGAGTTTTCCCTCCTTTCCCTCAGTTGCTCCGACTATTTGGCGCTCCCGGCGGTGGGCATTGAAATCCGCAACCGTCTCCAGCAGGAAAATATTAGCCTCTCTCTCCCCAGTCAACGGGTGGATCGGTTTGATGAAAATATCGCCCATATTTTGGGAGGCAACCGTCAGGGCAGTCTGACTTTTGCGCCGGAGGCCGGCACCCAGCGCCTACGGGACGTGATTAATAAAGGTCTCACCAACGAGGAGCTACTGCGGGGCATTAAAACGGCGGCGGAGCAGGGTTGGGACAAAATTAAGCTCTACTTTATGATCGGCCTGCCGGGGGAAACGGACGTCGATGTCCTAGGCATTGCCGAAACCGTGCGCTGGCTCCGCTCGGAATGTCGTCTGCCGAAACGGAAACTCCTGTCCTTTAACCTCACCATTTCCAACTTCACCCCCAAGCCCCACACCCCCTTCCAATGGCACTCCGTTTCCACAGCGGAATTTATCCGCAAGCAGAATTTGCTCCGGCAAGCCTTCCGGGATCTGCGGAACGTGAAAGTCAACTATACCGATGTCCGCATTTCCGCCATGGAGGATTTTGTCGGCCGGGGCGACCGGCGCCTAGGCCGAGTCATCCAGCAGGCTTGGGAACTGGGCGCCGGCATGGACGCCTGGTGGGATAACCTCGACCGAGCCTTCGGCGCCTGGGAGGAAGCCATCAGCGAATCGGGTTTAACGGGTCAGTATCGGAATATTGAACAGGGAAATTTATTTCAAGGAGAAAATCTCTATCAAGGGCCGTTACCTTGGGATCACTTGGACACGGGCATTAGTAAACAATGGCTCCTAGAAGACTTGCAAAAAGCCTTAGAAGCCGCCACCGTCCCCGACTGTTCCTTTGAGGGCTGTTCCCATTGCGGCGTCTGCGGGGTGGAGTTTGGCCATAACGTCATTGTCCCGCCTCTGCCTATTCCCGCTTTTCAAGGGGACTTCCAACCGCCCCAAAATCGAGCCCAGCGCCTACGGATTTGGTTCGGTAAACAGGGAGACATGGCACTGGTTAGTCATTTAGATTTAGTGCGACTCTTTGACCGCTTAGTTCGCCGGGCCGCCCTACCCATTGCCTTTACGGGAGGCTTCCATCCCGGCCCCCGCATCGCCATCGCCAGCGCCTTGCCCTTAGGCCTTACCAGTAGCGGCGAAATTGCGGATTTTGAACTGACGGAGCGTTTGGAATTAGCCGACTTTCAACGGCGCTTGGTGGAGGTTTTACCGCCGAATCTCCCCCTCTACCGAGTGGAGGAAGTCCCGGTCAACGCCCCTTCCGCGGCCCAACAAATTACCGCCGCGTCCTACGGCTTAACCCTGGAGAGCGAAACGGCCTACTCCTTGGCTCAGTGGCAAGGCGCGGTGGCGGAGATTTTGGCTCAAACCGAGATTCCCTGGACTCGGACGACGAAATCCGGCAAAACCGTGGACTTTAACCTGCGGGAGCAACTGCTCAGTTTAACCCTAGATCCCCAAACCCCAGATCCTGCGGCCCAGATTACCCTCCATTACCAAGGCTCCTGTCGCAACGACGGCGCTCAACTCCGTCCCTCCCAGGTTTTAACCCTTTTACAACGGGCCTTAAATACACAGGGAACTCTTCATCTCGGCGCTGTCCATCGTCAAGCCTTAGAGTTAGGGGCGCTTTAGATTTTCCCCCTTTCCAAGGCTACGGTGTACACAGATCTCGGTTAAAGACTCAGTTTTCGTGCTCCATCCCCCTAAATCCCCCTTTCTAAAGGGGGCTAGGGGGGATCGTGACACTCGTGTATACACGGTAGCTCCAAGGGGAGAACTAATCCTTTGATGGTCTCCAGCGTCGACTTAGCTTGAAAATACTTACGCAGGATTAATAATGATCTGCCGTTATTAATTTAAAATACCCCCAAGGGAATTCGAATCCCTGTCGCCTCCGTGAAAGGGAGGTGTCCTAGGCCTCTAGACGATGGGGGCTAGCGGCGAAAATGTCTAACGACGTTTTCCAGACCTTTATTAATATAGCGAAGGGAAATTGGCTTGTCAACTCCTCCGACAAAATTTTTGGGACGGGTTGGCGCCGGATGGTTTGCCTTGCTGGAGGGGATCGCCCTGGGCTAAGATTTGCGGGTTAGTCCTCGGCGCGTTTATGGTTTGGCTCAAAAAAATCCGGTCTTGGAAATCCAAGGGTCTGTCGGCGCTGGCGTTTATCCTGAGCTTGCTGTTGACTTTTGCTTTTGCGCCGTCTTTGCGGGCCCAGCCCACCTACCCGGAGATCCGGGGGGTCTGGATTACCAACAATGACACAGTGCATTTTTTAGATCAGGGGCGAACCCAAGAATCTGTCGATCTTTTAGCAAGGCTAAACTTTAACACCCTCTACACCGTCGTCTGGAACTCCGGCTACGTCCTCTACGACAGCCCCATCGCCCGTCGGGAGGGTCTGCAACCCTTTGACCCCAAGGGGAAACAGGGTCAGGATGTGTTGGCGGATCTGATCGCCCGGGCCCACCGTCGGGGGTTACTGGTTTTACCCTGGTTTGAATTTGGCTTTATGGCGCCGTCCTCTTCGGAGTTGATCAAAAATCATCCCCAGTGGGTCACCCAGCGCCGGGACGGCAGTAAAACTTGGGTCGGCGCCGCGGGGGAGGTGGTCTGGCTCAATCCGTTCCACCCGGAGGTGCAGGCTTTTCTGGAGAGTTTGGTGTTAGAAGTAGTTTCCAAATACGATGTGGACGGCGTCCAGTTTGACGACCACACCGCCCTGCCCAATGAATTTGGCTACGACGCCTATACCTTGGCGCTCTATGAAAAGGAAATGAAAAAACCGGCGCCGGCCAATCCCCAGGACGCCGAGTGGATCCGCTGGCGGGCGGATAAACTGACGGCGTTTATGACGCAGTTAAATCAAAAAGTTAAGAGCCGCAAGCCCAATATTCTCTTTTCCCTCTCCCCCGCCACCTACCGCCTGGCGTACCAAACCTATCTTCAGGATTGGCTAGATTGGGCCCGGAAGGGGATTTTGGACGAAGTGGTGGTTCAGGTTTATCGCACAAATTTAGAGAGTTTCCTCGAACCGATCCAGCGCCCGGAATTTATCGAAGCTAAACAACGGGTGCCCACTGCCGTGGGGATTTTAACGGGGCTGAAAACCAAACCGGTGCCCATGCCTCTGATTACGGAAAAAGTCCGGGCCGCGGCCAATAACGGCCTCGGAATCGCCTTTTTCTATTACAAAACCCTCTGGGATATCGCCCCGGAGGAAAGAAGCCAGCGCCTGGCCCAATTTAAAGCCCTCTGGCCCGTCCCGGCGCCCCGCAGTTTAGCCCAAAAGTTTATTCCCCTGTTGCCGCCGGAACCCCTAGACGCAAAACCAACAGCTAACCCCCAAGCTAAACCCAAGGTGGCGCCGAAGAGTACGCCCCCGATCCAGACCCCAGCTCCGTCCCCCAAACCCCAGGACGGTTTCCCGCCGGAGCCGACCCTAGATCCCGCCCTCGATTCCTTCTATCAATGACCTGGGGAGACACCATCGTCGCCATCGCCACGGCCATCGCCCCCCAGCAAGGGAGCATCGGCGTGGTGCGCTTGTCGGGGCC
>JBKCES010000167.1:0-2942 GCA_046304295.1 Cyanobacteriota bacterium
TTAAAATTACCGTCTGCAAGGTTTGGAAGACGTTAGCCAGTACAATATACATCAATACCCCCGCCGGTAGGGGGAAGAAGAGGAACATGCCGCTAAAAATCACCGGGGTAATTTTATTGATGGTCTGCTGTTGCTGGGCCTGGGGATTGGCGCCCTGGGCGCCGCTATTCCCAGATAACTCCTGGTTGAGGTAGATGCTCAAACCGAAGAAAATAATCATCCCGAGGATATCCCAGTTGATTTCCCCGTTTTCGCCGGTGACGCCCACCTGACCTAGGGCTTTAATAAAGAGGAAACCGGTTTTGGAGGCGATGCCCGGCACCGTCACCTGGACCGTCGCGTCCCCCGGCGCTAGCGCCGTCACCGTGCCGTCCGGCGCCACTTGCACCCGGTCTTCCCCTTTGGTAATGGTGTAGGCGGGGCTGAGGTCGGGCTTGTGCTCCGTTTCGGCGGCGATCTGGGCTAAACTTTTGCCCTCCGCGGTTTGCAGTTGGATTTGGCTTTTCTGCCCCACCCCTAAGCGGTTGCCGCCAGGCAGGAAGGCGGTAATGGGGTAGTGAATGGCTTCATCGACGTAAATATTTTGGCTTTTAGTTGCATAGTTTTGGCGAACCAAACTCTCGATCTGCTCCCTGGGCAAAATCTGTAGATCGACAGTGTAGTTAATGTCAGAAAAGGGCGAACCTCTCAGGGTGGCGAAGAGGGCGAAGAGAATCGGCATTTGCAACAACAGCGGCAGACAGCCCGCCAGGGGGTTGCCAAACTCCTGCATTAATTTAGCCATTTCCTCCTGTTGCTTGGACGGGTCGTCCTTATAGCGCCGTTGAATCTCCTCCTGACGCTCCTTCATCAAGGGTTGGGTAATGCGCATTTTCCGCATATTGCGAATTTGCCCGGCGCTGAGGGGGTAGAGTCCCAGTCGAATCACAAGGGTCAGCGCCACAATGGCGAAGCCGTAACTATGGACGATCCCAAAGAAAAAATCCAGGATCGGCAACATTACATTTGTCGAAATAAAGCCAATACCAAAATCCATGCGCTTAACTCTTGAGCTGTTGAGGGGTAAATATTGAGGTTTCCTGCGGCTCTCCGTTTCCCGAGGGGAGTCGAAGGAAACGGAGCCTAAAAAAATTATTGACTGTTAATCGCCTCCAGGGAGAGACCGGTTTTAGCCGCCACCCGCTCCGCCATGTAGTCGCAAATTTCCCGGAAGCGGGGTATCGCCCGGAGTTCCAAACGGCTGTTATCCTTGAGCGTCACCACCACGTCCCCCCACAGCCCGATTCCCCTCGGAATTTTAGCGATCTTGCTAATCTCGCCATAGACAATATCGGTGCGGTCTCTCCCCATCCAGCCCCCGGTGATGGAGATGCGGCGGTCGGTGATTTTATAGCGGAGCCAAATAGCCCGCACCACGGCGCCGACAGTCAGGGGCAAAAAGATGACGGTAAAGCCCAGCAGAATATTGATAATCAAATCGCCAATGTGGGGGCCGCCCTCATAGAAGGTGGTTTCGCGAATGCCCATACGGAATGATCCCCGCTTGTGTAAATAACTGCTCTAATTCTCTCAAAAAATGCTCAGAGTTGTACAGCGTCGCCTGGGGTAAGACCACAATAATCACCTGAAATCCTCCCCCTAGGCGGGGCAGAAGTCGCAGAATCGCGCCCCGCACCCGGCGCTTGAGGCGATTCCGATCCACGGCCCGCTTGCTCACCTTTTGACTGACGCTAATGCCAAAACGACTCTGGGCCAGCGCCGGCTCTTTGAGAACCCGCATGAGGAGACAGTCGCCCCGGTAGCGTTTGCCCTGCTGATAGACCCGCTGGAAGTCTTGCCAGCGCTTGAGGCGGAGCGGGGCGGGTAATCCCATAATCCCTAAACAGAGAGCTGGTGCCGTCCTTTCTTCCGCCGGGCTTGAATGACTTTGCGGCCATTGTGGGTGCGCATCCGGGCCCGGAACCCGGAGGTGCGTTTTTGTTTGCGGACGGTGCCGCCGAGGGTGCGCTGGGTCATATCACTACAATTTCCAAAGTTTCCAAAAAAGACACAGTTTCCGATTGTAGCATTTACTCGGCGCCGAATTCGGGGAAGGGGCGGGGAGATTTGGCCAACTCTTTAACTAAAATCCAGCGCCGGGACGGCCCGTCGGCGGGGGGATTGGGGACGGCTTCTTCGCGAATTTGCAATCGGTAATAGAAACCGGGGACGTAGCTAAAGCCTTCCACGGGGAAATACTGGAGGCGCCAGGGCCCGGCGGCGGCTTCCTTCACCCGCCAGCATTTTTGGGGGCCGACGCCGACACAATCCGCCAATTCCGGGCCGACGTAAATTTCCTTCAGCGCCGCCTGGGCGAGGGGTTGAAAGCGTAGACTTTGGTTTCCAGAGCCGTAATAGATGACCAGTTCTCCCTGGGGCGTAATTTGATAACGTTTCGCCTGGGCGAGCGCTTGGGTTAGGGCCGCCTCTTGCTTCATCTGGGGTTCCGGGCAGGCCATCATGGTGCTGGCCATTTGGGGATCAACGGTTAACCGGTCGCCCTCGGTTTTGAATTCTCCGATTAAACGATTACAGCCCCCCGTTCCCGCTAACTGTTGGCCCTTAAACTCCAAAGATGCGGGGGGTTTCGGTAAGGCGGGAGCGCCGTCAATACTGAGCAAGCGCCAGGGCTGTTTTTCCAAAGGCGAAGGAGATTGGGCTTGCAGGTTAGTCTGGGTCAGGGCGGCTACGGTCAGACTTAATCCGGCGAGGGTCAACCGGCGAAAAGTAATCATGTCTTACTAACACTCTAGGGTTTTATTAATTGTAAGCGTTCAAGGGGGTGATCAACTGCGTACTAAAAGAGTCAAACCCTTACTGGGTATGGTTTTCAGGGACTTTTTCCAAAAGAGACGACACGGCTCAATCTAGGAAAATGGGGGTTGTGAGCCGGGAATTGGGAT
>JBKCES010000168.1:0-18536 GCA_046304295.1 Cyanobacteriota bacterium
CCGGTGTTGCTTCCCAATCCGCCTCCGAAATCTGGATTTCTCTGGCTTTCATCTCTATCGTCCTTGTTTGCCCTCTTACCATACACCATCTACTCCTCTCCCTGAAACCCCCATTTCTTCGTTCACCCTTGAAAGGTTACAACCAGCGGCTGGTTTCAGCTTTCTCTGGTCGGCGCCGAGCAATCCATCAAAGACGCCTTGATTTATTTATCGGAACTGAATATCCGAGTGCTAGACGCGGAGCCGGACGGATGGTAATGACCGATTTTCCCAAAAGACCCAAGCAAGATCCCTGGGTTTCTCCTTTAACTCTCCTCTCTCGCGTTTCAGCGCCGGGCTTGGTGAGCGTTATCTACCTACTCCTGATGCTGATTTTACCCATCGGGGCGCTGGTTGCTAAATCTCTGACTTTGGGGCCGGAGGAATTTTGGCGCATCGCCACGGCGGACATCGCCCTCTCGGCCTATAACGTCACCTTTGTCACGGCGCTATTGGCGGGGGCGCTGAACGGGGTTCTCGGAACTTTAGTGGCTTGGGTGTTGATTCGCTATCAATTTCCGGGGCGTAAAATTCTGGACGCGGCGGTGGATTTACCCTTCGCTTTGCCCACCTCGGTGGCGGGCTTAGTGTTAGCGACGCTGTATAGCGAAACGGGCTGGGTCGGTCAACTCTTCGCGCCCTTCGGTGTCAGAATCGCCTTTACCCGTTTAGGGGTCTTTGTGGCGATGGTTTTTATTTCTTTGCCCTTCGTGGTCAGAACCCTCCAACCGGTGCTGGCGGAGTTGGAAGAAGAAGCGGAAGAAGCGGCCTGGTCCCTCGGCGCCACGGAATGGCAGACCTTTTGGCGCGTCATTTTCCCGCCCCTTTTGCCCCCAATTTTGACGGGAATCGCTCTAGGATTTTCCCGGGCCGTGGGGGAATACGGCTCCGTGGTTTTAGTCGCCTCAAATATTCCGTTCCAGGACTTAATCGCTCCGGTTTTGGTGTTTGAGCGCCTAGAGGAATACGACTATGCCGGAGCCACCGTTATCGGGACAGTTTTGTTGATGGTTTCCTTACTACTGCTACTGGTGATTAATCTTTTACAACAATGGGGGCGTCGTTATGCGTTGGATTAAACCTAAATTTTTCCTAATTGGAACAGTTCTGCTCTATCTTGCCCTAGTTTTAGCCCTGCCAACCATTGCTGTTTTTTACGAAGCCTTTCACCAGGGGCTAGATCCTTTTCTGACGGCGCTACAAGATCCTAATTTTCAGTCGGCAGCGCGGTTAACGGTGGTGATTACCCTCATTACCTTGCCCTTAAACACCGTCTTTGGACTTTGCGCCGCTTGGGTTTTAGCTCGCCGTCAGTTTCCCGGCCGAGCTTTGGCTTTGAGCCTTCTAGACTTGCCGTTTTCGATTTCTCCGGTAGTGGCGGGTTTAATGATCGTCCTCCTCTACGGTCAAAAAGGTTGGATCGGCGAGTGGTTCCACGCCAGGGACATTAGCCTGATTTTTGCCCTCCCGGGGATGGTCATCGCCACCATTTTTGTTACCCTACCCTTTGTGGCTCGGGAAGTGATTCCCGTCCTCGAAGAAATGGGGCCAGAGCAGGAGGAAGCCGCTCGCATCCTCGGCGCTAAAGATTGGCAAATTTTCTGGCGGGTCACCTTACCTAATATCCGCTGGGGTTTACTCTACGGCGTTCTCTTGACGAACGCTAGAGCCATGGGGGAATTCGGCGCCGTTTCTGTGGTCTCCGGCAGTATTTTAGGCGAAACCAGCACCTTGCCTATTTTTGTCGAGCAAGAATACAAAAACTACCAAACTGAATCCGCCTTCAGCGCCGCCGTTGTTCTAGCCCTATTAGCGGCGGTAACCTTGGTAGTCAAGGAAATTTTAGAGCGCAAAACCGGGCATCATCAATCCTAATCCGTTTGTTTAATGGCCTTAATTCAAGACTATCTTGAGGGCTGAGCGTAGCCGAAGCCCGACTCTTTAAAAACAGATTCTGCTTAAATTATTTAAAGGAAAAATCATGAGCATTATTATCAAAGACGTTGCTAAAAACTTTGGCTCTTTCCAAGCCTTAATCGATATTAATCTAGAAGTGCCGGACGGTAAATTAGTGGCGCTTTTAGGGCCTTCCGGGTCGGGAAAATCCACTCTTTTGCGAACCATTGCCGGTTTGGAAAATCCAGATCAAGGGCAGGTTTTTATCAATGGTCAAGACACGACCCATGTTAATATTCGCGAACGTAATATTGGTTTTGTCTTCCAGCACTACGCCCTCTTTAAGCATTTAACCATCCGCCAAAATATTGCCTTTGGCTTAGAAATTCGCAAACAGCCCGCCAGCTTAATCAAAAAACGGGTAGAGGAACTTCTCGCCCTGGTTCAGCTTGAGGGGTTAGGCAACCGTTATCCTTCCCAACTCTCCGGGGGCCAACGACAACGGGTCGCTCTGGCTCGGGCCTTGGCGGTTCAACCCCAGGTTTTACTCCTGGACGAACCCTTCGGCGCTCTAGACGCCAAAGTCCGTAAAGAACTGCGGGCTTGGTTGCGGCGCTTGCACGATGAGGTTCATTTAACCAGCGTCTTTGTCACCCACGATCAGGAAGAAGCGATGGAAGTGGCGGACGAAATTGTGGTGATGAATCAAGGCAAAATTGAGCAAATCGGCGCTCCGGCGGAAATCTACGACCATCCCGCCACGCCTTTTGTGATGAGTTTTATTGGAGAAGTGAATGTTCTTCCTGTTTCAACCACCCTCTTTAATAACAATGAAGTGAATGATCTTCCTGTTTCAACCACTCTCCTTAATAACAATGATATGTTTTCTTCCCAAGATATCTCCGTTTTTATTCGTCCACACGACTTTGATCTCTACCGCGAAAGCAATGGCAGTACAAGTGAGGCAACGGTAAAAAGAATTACCCATTTGGGCTGGGAGATTCAAGTAGAATTACTTTTGCTGGATCAAACCTCAGTCATTGTTCATCTTAGTCGAGAACAGTTTTTTCAGCTTGACCCTAAACTCAATCAAACCGTTTATATTAAACCCCGAGAAGCTAAAGTATTTGCCTATGATTATCAAATTTAGATTACGAAAATTCAATGGTTTACTAAAGAGCAAAACTGCTTTTTGATCCGGTCAATGAGCATTAAATTTAGCTGACTCACCTGCAAAATTAGAACTTTCCACAGTCATACAAAGTCATCTATCCAAACAGCAATATTCCCTTAACCAATGTCGTCCCTAGCCCCTCCCCCCATTCCTGAAACCGCCCCTGTGATCCTGGTGATCGACGATCAGATTGATAATGTTGATGTCATTGAACTGCTCCTCAGCCGAGAAGAGTATAATCTGTTTTATTCCTCCAGCGGCCCCCGGGCCTTTGCCCTGATGGAAAATATTCACCCAGATTTAATTATTCTCGACGTGATGATGCCGGAGATGGACGGTATCGAAGTCTGCCGACGTCTCAAAAAGAATCCCCAATCTCAACATATTCCGGTGTTAATGGTGACGGCGCTGAACACCAAGGAGGATCTGGCTCGCTGTTTGGAAGAAGGCGCCGATGATTTTCTCAGCAAACCCATCGAAGGGATGGAGTTAAAAGCCCGAGTTCATTCTCTGTTGCGAATCAAGCGTCAGTACGACCAACTTCAAAACTTAATCAAACTGCGGGAAGAAGCTCTGCAATTGTGGGAAGAACTATCGAAAATGATCATTCACAATCTCCGCAATTCTCTAGCGGATAAATCTTTAAGTTTTTATATATTTCTGCGCTATCTCGACCAATCAGCGAAACCGATCTGTGTCAACTCTGCCTAGAGAGTTTTCAAGGATTCCGGGAAATCGCCAAAGAGAGTCGCTTTCATTTACAGGTAGACGAGCCGATTCCGCGCCGGGTGATTAACAATTTACTCTCCAACGCCATTAAGTTTTCGCCGCCGGAAGCCAAGGTTATCTTGAAACTAGAACCTCTCTAATTTTTTAAGCTCTGATTTCTATCTAATTTACTAAATTCGCTATTTTGGACTAGATTATGTTTCTTCAAAAAATGCTTTATAGAGGATTGACTTTTATCGTTAACTTACGAGACAAAAAAACGGGTTTTATCTTAATTATTTTTGGATTTTTACTTTCTCCTTTATGCTGGTGGAACGATCTCTTTTTCAACCTCCCCTTAGCGTATGGGATGGGCTATCTTGTAAGCTTTATTAACTCAAAACTTTTTATCCCAACTGGCATTATCACTTATTGGCTTTCAAATATTTTGGGTATTTTTTTATTGCAAATGGGAACCCGTCAAACCCTAGCCCGCACAGAGGAAAATACTCGTATAAGCTTTACTAAAGATCTCTGGCCAGGTATTTGCTCTGCGAGTCTCTTCACAGGCGTCATTTTGTTATGTGTTTATTTAAAAATTCTTGATGTATCTCAGTTTTTGCCCAATGAGCTTCTTCTCCATACCCAAACTCCCTAGGGAAAGTAAAACAATTAGCGCTAAAATTATTAGTGTTTTATTTGTGATTAGCTTAGCTTCATTTTCCGGTTTAGCAGTCGCCCAGTTTTACTATCCTGGGGGATTAAAAGAGGATATTTGGTTACTTTATCTCGTTTGGCAAACAAAATCACCTTTTTTTGATACTCTAGCTCAAGCTCTCACCCCCTTAGGTATTTATGAAGGGACTCTCCCCTTTTTACTCATAGTAGGGGGGATTTTAATCTTACAGAGGAAGTGGTTTCTTCTCTCCTACGTAAGCGCCACTGGCATCGGCGCTGTTATCCTTACCTATGGAGCCAAGAGATTTTTTCACCGCCCTCGCCCTCATTTTGAGAATTATCAATTTTCCTTGCCAGCAAGTCCTGCTTTCCCTAGCGGTCATGCCCTAGCTAGTATGACCTTAGCAGTCATCCTCATCGCACTAACCTGGAAAACTCCCTGGCGCTGGCTCGGTTTGACTGGAGGAACCTTATTTGTTTTGATGATTGCCTGGACTCGTCTTTATTTAGGCGTTCACTACCCCAGCGATATTATTGCGGGCTGGAGTTTGGCAATTGCTTGGGGAATTGGAGTTTACTGGCTTCTCTCTTTTGCCCAATGGCGCCGCCAGTCTCATTTGCTTTCCGAAGTATGAAAATTAAGAGATCTCCACAGATTCTCGCTTAGAGAATCCCCATGTAAAAAGTAAAATAACTCCTGTAATAATCAACCATTCAGGAAGAATAAAGTTGGGTAGTAGAGCTTTAACTAACAGCCGGATTCCCACCCAAAAAATAGTTAAATAAGCGGCGTCCTGTAGGTAAGTAAACTGATTTAACCATTGAATAAATAGCTCTGCTAAAAAACGTAGGGCAATGACTCCCATCAATCCACCTCCCAAAATTAACCAAGTTTGATCAGAAAGGGCAACCGCGCTGGTCACACTATCTAAGGAAAAAGCTAAGTCTGTCATAGCTATCATGGGCACCATTTGCCAGTACATTGTTTTATTTTCGTGCTCAATAAAAATACTTTTCTCTAATTCTTTTTCTGTCTCTAATCGTAAACTAAAATATTTACCCGTGAGCCACAGTAAATAGATTGAACCAACTAACTGAAATTGCCAAAACTGCGCAACCCAAGTGGCTGCTAAAATCAGCAAAATTCGTAGAATGAACGCCCCCCCTAATCCCCAATTTAAAACCTGCTTTTGTTGCTGTTCATTAGGCAAATGTTGTACTAGCGCGGCTAGGGCTACCGCATTATCGGCCGAAAGCACGGTTTCCAAAATGAAGAGGGAGAGAAAAATCCCCAACGCATTTAAAACAATAGAATTTATAAACATAGCTATTTTGAGTTTTTATCTTGAAAAAATCCTGGAGTATTCTGGACGTTAAAGAATGTTGACGGCCGTCATTAGCGATGGCCCAAAAACAAAGCTTAATACTACTCAAACACAGAAGCACTAAGAGGGTTGAGTGGAGCGGTAAAAAGATAAAAAATAATTCCGGCTCCTAAAACTAAAATTGTTGTACTGAATAAAATGACCCATCGATCTGGTGGCTCATAGGTATCATCATCAATGTCATAACGCACGGCAAAGTAGTGTTGAGTAGAGAGAAATACGGTAATAAGTCCAACAATAGAAAAAATTAAGCCTAATTTCCAACCGTTACCGGGGCTATGCACCGAGGGGGGTTGAAAGACTCGCAGACGGGCGATTAAAACGCCAAATCCCATTAGAGAAATAGATGTTCTTGTCCAAGATAAATAGGTGCGTTCGTTTGCCAAGTGATCTCGTACTCGAGAGGTATTCCTGCGTCGAGAAGGTTCAGTTTCGTTACCAGTGTTTGTTGAACTGGTCAGAGGTGTTTTTGAGGAAGTCTTACCGAAAGACATAGTTTTGAAAGGAAGAAACATAGTTATTAAGAAAATGAGGTTAGGCGAATTACAATCAAGGGAAAAGTTTTAGGAGTTCATAGCTATGGCTATCCCATAAAATCCACAGACCAAGAAAAATGAGTATAAAGGGTATAAAGCGTTTGCCATGACGATTCACGATTTTACCGATTAGGGGATGAGAAGCTAAGCCATAAGCAATTGCGCACCAAACACCAACCAGAAAATAAAAGATCGCAAGAACTAAAGCTAATTTTATAGGATTAAGACTGGCAAAAAAGGGAACATAAATGCTGATATTATCGCCCCCATTGGCAAAAGTAATGGCTGCAACATTATAGATTGAGGGAGAGATAAAATGAAAAAAAACTTTTTTTTTTCGGCGCTGAAAAGAAGGAGAAGTAACGGTCAAAAAAGATAGGTCTTCGTCTGAGGTTTGAGAGAGTTTTTGAAACCCAATCACTATGGGTAAAAATCCGAGTAAGCCAATCCATGGTTTGGGAATAACTAATCCTCCTAAAAATCCGGGCAGACTGAGAAGAAGTATAAGGGACATTCCCATATACTGCCCCCAGACAATGTGGTGTACTCGTAACTTGGAGTTAACTTGACTAAACAGAAACATCAAAATTAAGATATCGTCTAGGTTGGTTGCTCCGAAAGCGGTTACGGCGGCAATGGCCACTTGCAAAAGTTCATTGGTCATAGTCTGATTTTATAGTCTAGTTAGTTATTTTCAAACCGTGGGACTATCTTTTTTAACAAGGGAAAAAAGAGGGATTAGACCATAGGATAACCGATGACGTTGACAAGTCAGGAAATATCCCGTACTAATTATGAGAGTCAAGACAGTCAAACCCCGGTTTTCTAGCGTACGACTGTCAATCAAAATTAAAATGCCTAAAACCATCAAAACAAAGGGAACTAAGCGATTTCCATAGCGGGTTAAGGTTTCAGCGAATGTTTTAATTCGACTCAATTGATAGGCAGTATAACACCAAACTCCAACTAAGAGAAAAAATTCTCCCAAGATGATGCTCAAACTCTCCCAAGAACTGCTGGCAAATAGGGGCATATAAATACTGATATTATCTCCTCCATTAGCGAAAGTAATCGCCGCTACTCCATAGGTTTGCGGAGAAAGAAGACCGCCCCAAAAAGAAACAGGGAGAGGAGCAGGGGCGAGAGTGGTAATTTCCTCCTCATCCGGTTCCTCGTTTTCTCCATTTAGCAATCGACTTAGACCGATAAAAAAGGGAATAATTCCTAGAAGACCAATCCAAGGACGGGGAAAAAGTAATCCTCCTAAAAAGCCTGGTAAACTCGCAATCACTAAGGCAAAAAATCCTAAATACTGACCGGCGATAATCTGTCTTTTTTTGAACTCTGAATGTACTTAAGAAAAAAGAGGAGCAGAATTAGAATATCGTCTAAGTTAGTGGCACAAAAAGCGGAAAATCCAGTGGGCAATGCGTAAATAATTTCGTTCATGATTGACAATTTAGTTTTCAATTTTGATGGAGAAAATCAACGGCGTTTTAAGTGCTAATAAACTGGCTATGTGTATCCTCAATGTGACGTTGCATCCGTCGAGCTAAACCTGGAAACCGTAAGCGTTGGATAGAGAACCAGCTACAGGTTAGAGCTAAATAGAGCATGAAAAGATAGGGAAAAGAATTGTAAGGCGCTTCAGGAATAGGGAACCATGCATTACCTTCAATTCCGATACTCCCTAATAAAGGAATCATCATGAATACAATAGCGGCGCTGGCAATGGCAAGATCCCGAAGCTGTAATTTGCGGATTTTATACAAATAAACAGGAGCCGCAATGGAAACCAAAATATAAACGGTTAAAAAACCATAACTCGCAAAAGCGCCCAGATAGCCCATGCTTTCAAAGAGTTTGATCCCGCCAAAAGCCATCATAGTCGGTACGATAAACAAAATCAAAGAACAGACAGTTACTGCATGATGGGGAGTGCGATTAGATCGGTGAGTAGAGCCAAGAGCAGTGGGAAATAGTCCGTGACGAGCCATGGTAAAACAGATACGAGCGGCGGGGTTAATGCTACCCAAAACACAGGAAAGAAAACTGAGTAGGGCGCCCAGCGCCACCAAATCCCCTAAGAGGCCAACCCCCACTTGTTGGGATAGAAAAGTCAGCGGTTCCTCAGTCGAGGCAAGACTGGCTCCAGTCCCGTGAAACCCTAAGATTTCAATGTAGGCGGTACTCACAAAGAAAAAGCCCGCTAATAGTACGCTTCCTAGAATTGCCCGGGGAATGGTGTGTAATGGGTTCTTAGCTTCTCCCCCTAAAGATGTCGCACTCTCAAAACCGGAGAAGCCAAACATTACCAGCACTCAACCCATGGAAACCTGACCTGGATTAACATCTTTTAAGAGCAATTGATCCCAATCTAGGGCAAAACCATGATAACTCCAAATTATTACTGCTAGTATGGTGATAAGAACTATCGAAACTCCTTCCAGCCAGAGCATCGCTAGCGCCGAAAGTTGAACATCCCGATAAGCCGCATACCAAGCCACTCCGGCGCCGATGGCTAGTAAACTAACGCTGGCAGGATGTAAACCGAGATGGGCAAAGAGAGCGGCACTAAAATTAGCAAAGCCACAAAGGACAGACATGCCAGTGAACAGATAAGCTAGAGCTAGACTGCTACCACAGACAACGCCTGCGGTTGGCCCTAACCCTTTAGCAATGTAGGAGTAAAGGGAGCCTGGAGAAGCGGAACGACTAGCAAATTGATTGATATTGAGGCTAACCAAGACCAATCCCATCAAACCCATGATGAAACTCAGCCAGGTACCATTTCCTGCTAAGGCAAAAATTAAACCAAGATTAGAAGCGGGGATAGTGGCAGGGGCAATCACTGCAAAGGATTGGGCCAAGACCTCGCCAAAAGAGAGGGAATTAACTTTTAGCCCTTGTGAACCTCGATTAGTATTTGTCTCTGGAGTCATAGATCTCTGGGAGTAAAGGGGATAATGAGAGGGAGTCCATCATTTCCAATCCGGTCATGAAGACCCAAATTTTGAGATGGAAGGCTCTTGAAGCAATGGCTAACATCCCTCAAGCTGATCTCACTTTAGGGGGATGCCAAAATAAGAGCAAACACTCTTTTTTGTCAATTCCATAAATAAAAGTGATTGATTGGCGAAGCGCCTGCTAAAATTAGGTTGACCGTATTTCCCTTGAGTTTCCTGTACCCATGACCCTAGAACAACTCCGCATCTTTCTGGCGGTTGCCCAGCACCTGCACTTTACTAAAGCGGCGGACGCGCTCTATATCACCCAGCCCGCTGTGAGCGCCGCTATCCAGAACTTGGAATCCGAATACGGCATCAAATTATTTCACCGTCTTGGCCGTCACATAGAAATTACTCAGGCGGGTCAACTACTACAACTTGAAGCCCAAAAAATTCTGGATCAGGTTAAGCTCGCCGAGCGGGGGTTACGAGAATTAAATGATCTGCAAAAAGGGGATCTGAATCTAGGGGCAAGTTTTACCATTGCTCACTATTGGCTTCCCGAAAAAATTAGCGCTTTTAAGGAAACCTATCCAGGGATTACTATTCACTGTACTTTGGCCAATGCGGATGATATTTGCGAAGGGACAGCTAGTGGTCTCTTTGATTTAGGGATCATCGCTGGAGAAGTCAAAGAAACGGTCAAATCAAGTTTAAAAGTCGAGGGAGTAGGAAGTGATCGGTTACAAGTCATTGTAGGACGCAATCATGCATGGTTTCATAGAGATTCTATTGCGTCAGGAGAATTATTGGAGAGTTCTTGGATTATGCGGGAAGCAGGATCGGGAACCCAACAAATGTTTGAACAAGCTCTAGCCAATTGGGGAATCAAGCCGCACCAGTTGAAGATTACTTTGGTTTTAAACAGTAGTGAAATGGTGCGGTCTGTCGTGGAAAGCGGACGGGGAGCGACGGCCTTACCAGAATTGATGGTTAAAAAAGAATTAGCATTGCAAACTCTACGGGCTATTCCCGTGATTGATCCTGATAATAAAACCAACTCGGCTATTGAGCGGCCCATCTTAAAACTGACTCATCGACAAAGGTTTCAGACTAGGGTGACCCAAGCTTTTGAGATGTTATTATTTCAGTTGACCAGTTGAATTCCAAAGAAGATCTGAAATGAGAAGAATCTCTGGGGATTTGGGTTCAGACCAAATTTGAGAAGGTTTTAAAATTTTTGAAGATCAAAGATAGTAGAGGAAGAACCTCCAAACGTTGGCGGCAACTTGCCATTCCAACGCTCAATCATTTTGTTCTTAAGGATTTCAGGCGTAAGGGTGCTTTGCAGAATTCGGTGAGCCTCCGCCTCTCCTTTGGCTAAATTAATTCGGGCTTGCGCCTTTTTTTCAGCTTTGCGAGCAATATATTCGGCTTTTTTAGCCTCTTGTTCAGCAACCTGTTTGGCTTCCACTGCGTTCCGAAATTGTTCTGAGAAGCGAGTCTCAACTAGTGCCAAATCATCCAAGTTCAAATAATACTTTTCTAGGCGCTCCTTTAGGTTCAATTCAATGTCAGCTTTAACCTGATTTCTTAAGGTAATCACTTCTTCAGCAGTATAACGGGCAATCGCCGCTTTGAGGGATTCTTCTAAACTTGGATTAATAACCCGCTCCAAGATTTGATTAAGACTACCCACTGTTTGAAAGATTAAATGACAGTTCTTGGGTTGGGGATGCCAATTGAGAACCAAGTCAATATAGACATCTTGTAAATCTTTTGAAGAGGCTTCTGTATTAAGTTCTTGTTTTTGAACCCGGACGCTCATTATCTCTACCCGTTGTACCCCTGGCACAATCCAGTGAATCCCCTCTGGGAGGACTTTGGGCTTAACCTGCCCCCACTCCAACCAGACGCCCCGATGACCAGCCGGAATCACCACAAAAAACGTGGAAACCAAAGCTAAAATCAGCAGACTAACTAGCACACGCACAGCAAAGGTCAATTCAGGAGTAGAACGATAGCGAGCAAATGAACTCATAATGGTTTCTGGTTTTGTCGGACTACGAGCGGGGGCCAAGGCAAATAAAACTTGTCTTCGTCAGTATTTTTACGGAGGTCATTTTGCTTTCCCCCTCTCGCCCCCACAAAAATCGCATCCCGACTGTAGCACAGATAGGATTAAATCTTAAATGTTTTGCAAAACATTCCGAGTGTGGTATGCTCATGGTGGTCTGATTCAAGCTTCGACGGCTTGAGTCCTATTCTTTTCTATGCGGTATCACCATGACTTTTCTCAAAAAAGCCTTGTATCTTCTAGTATTGGTCTTTTTGCTTATGGGTATCTTTTCTGCCCAGCCCCTCAATGCTCTGACTATTAATCCAGAGTCAACCCTTGACCATCCAACCGAGGTCTCTCCTCCTCCCCTCGAACGCCAATCAGAACTTTCACCCAAACTACAAAAACTATTGACGAAAACTCAAAGTGTCTTTGATAACGCTTTAACTAAAACCCAGCAGTCGATAGCGGATCTGCCCCAGCAGTTAGAAACCATTGCGACTAGCGCTGACATTAATGTCCGTCAACAAATCAAAAAGGTTGTTGAAGAAAAACAGGATGACTTAGAAAATGTAGCTGACAAATTAGACGATTTAGCAGAAACCTTAGCCAATTTTCAGAGCAAAACGCCCGAATTGCTATTGGGGGTATCACAAGCCCAAGACTCCCTTAATCAGCTAGCCCAAAGCATTAACCAGTTGGCTGATACTACAGAAGGCTTAAAATCAAAAAGCAGTGTTCAAGACCGCATTCTCGTCCAAGGACAGATCAAAGAAATTCAAAAATATTTACAAAAAACACGTCAAAATTTGGAAAATTCACTTCGGCCCACACTCAGAACTTAAAAGTTCTAGGCTTTCTGGGAGCGTCTTTGGAAGGCCTTCTTAACCTCTCCCCTTGCTAAAAGGGTCAGAGGATCTAAAACTTGAGTGTTGACTCATTTAAATAATCTCATTAAAAGCCAGCCCCCCAGCCATTGCCAGCGTGATCAGGGGAGAGGCTGGCTATGAAGATGCCGACTCGGTCTTTGTGCGTCCCCATGATTTTGAGTTGTCCCTGGAGAAAAACGGAACTTCCACCCCGGCCATTGTGCGGCGCGTTACCCATCTCGGTTGGGAAATTCAAGTGGAATTGGCGCTTCCCGAGGAGGAGGCCGTTATCGCCCACCTCAGTCGGGAGGAGTTCGCTCGGCTGAATCTTCACCCGAACCAAACCCTATTCATCAAACCCCAACAGGCCAAGGTCTTTGTTCACAACTATGAAATTTAAGACCTCTAAGGGGCTCACCGGTTGAAACAGATGACAAAAGAGATCTCCAATCTGTAATCTGTAATCTGTAATCTGTAATCTGCAACGCCATGGGTTCTTCCCTGATCAGCAAAATCCTATCCCCTGCGCTCCGCCTCTGGCTTCGTTCCCAGGTGCAGGGGGTGGACAACTTAGAGGTGGATATTCAGGGGCAAGACCGACAAATTCTCAAGGGCTATGTGCCGAGGGTTTCCCTCAGCGCCGAGCAGGCCGTCTATCAAGGTCTGCGTTTAGGACGAGCGCTCCTGCGCGGTGAAAATATTCGCATTAATATCGGTCAGGTGATCAAGGGCAAACCTCTACAACTCTTGGAACCGATTCAGGTGGCGGGGGAAGTGCGCTTATCCAGCGCTGATCTGCAAGCGTCCCTCGCTTCCGAGTTATTACAAAACGCCCTAGGGGAACTACTAACGGCGCTGTTGGAGCAGAAAGGTCTAGCGAACGGCACCGACGCTTCCCGGCGCTACCGCGTTCACTGGCGGGATTTAACCCTAGGGGAGCAAACCTTTGCTTTGGAAGGTGCTCTAAGCGAGGGGGAGCAAACGCCCCAGCCCCTTTTTCTCCGAGCGGGTTTATCTTTACTCGACTCTAAAACCCTACACTTAGCGCAGGTGGAACTTCAGGGTTTACTCGATTGCGCTCATTTTTCTCTAGAGGATCTCACGGTCGATCTAGGGGAAGATGTAGAAATTGAAGCCTTAGCTTTAACCCGCCAAGAACTCTCCTGTCGCGGGCGCTTGTTAATCCGTCCCTAGGCGATTTTCACTCTCGTCTGAGACAAGGCTAGGACTCTCCATAATGAAGGTCTGTTTGGGCACGCCGATGGCAATGCCCGCCTTCTCAAAGGCTAAAATTAGACGCCAGCGTAGAGTTCGCCCCACGTCCCATTGTTCGCCGGGTTTTGTTTTAATCCAAATTCGCAGAGTGACGCCCTGATGGGTGACATCCTCAATGCCTTTGAGATCCGGCTCGTCCAAAACTGAGTCCCGCCACTGGGGATCATGGCATAGGTCTCGGGCGACTTCTCGCATTAAAGCCATGGCTTTGGAGATATCGGTGTCGGCGGCGACAATCACGGAATAATCCACCCGAGACCATTCCTTGGTTTGGTTGCAAACGGTGATAATGGAGCCGTTGGGAATGGTGATCAAATCGCCGCTGGCGTTGCGTAAACGGGTGACAAATAAATTCATCTTTTCCACGGTGCCGCTAAAAGCGCCGAGGATGACAAAATCCCCCACGGCGTAGGAGTCGTTAATTAGGGTGGTCAGGCCGGCGATTAAATCCTTAATCACGTTTTGGGAGCCAAAGGAAATGGCGAACCCTAAAATACCGGCGCCGGCGAGAATAGAGGCGACGGGCACCCGAAAAACCACGAGGGACAGGAGTAAACCAAGGAAACAACAGAAGACTAAATTGACGCCTTTCAGCGCCGAGCCGAGGGTGGGAATTCGCACCACCTGACGGGAGAGGTCGTCTTGGTGAAGCAGTCGATAATCCTCTGCCCAGGCTTTGAGCAGTAGCTCGATCCCCCATTCGATCACTTTGATGGCCAAGAGGACGCCTAACCAAATGAGAATCAGGAAAAACGGCGCTCCCGCTAACTGGATTCCCAAGGCTCTGGTGTAGGGGAAGAAAGTCAGAATAATCGCAAGCGCCCGATTCCAAATAAGAATTAGGTTAATCAGTAACAAGCGCCGAATAAAGATTAAAGTGCGGATGCGATTAATTAAGATTCTTCGGCATTCTTCCCGCCCAGTGACGCGTAAAAATTCTCCAAAAAGATAGTCGGAATTTAGGAAGGGACTATGAATAGTTGCTGGCTCTGAGGATGAGTTTTTTTCACGAAAAACCCGCTTTTTAAGCTGATATAAAAACAGAAAGGTTTTGATCAAAATTTTATCGACTGTTTTCATCGAGCCGGGGGCGTTTACCTTTGCGTCCTTGGGCGCGGTCTTCTCCTGGGCTAATTGACCCAAAAAGGTTTTAAAGAGCGTCACCCGATGGATCAGCCAACGGTAAAGAAACAAGATCCCCCAACTCAGCGCCGCCACCAGGGCCAAAACCTGAAGCGCCGCCCAAAAACGTTTTTGTAAGACCTCGGGTTGGCGCTCCTGGTGGGCTTTTAATAAAGCGGCCCGTAAAATGTTAATGCCCTCCTGGGCCAACTCTTCCACCGAAAGGGCGTAAAACTCGGCGTCGGCGCTGGTGATGGTGCCCACCACGGTGGGCCGCAGGGATTGACCGTCGCTCACTTGCAAAACATTCTGGCCGTTTAAGACGGCGCTGGTTACCGTTAAGGTCTTGGGATCAAAGCCCCGCCGGATGATTTCCTTAATTTTGTTCTCCACCCGGGTGACCCGAGTTTGCACCCCTTGCCCCTGGTCTTCCTCGTCTTCGGCGCTGATGGGCACCGCCACCATAAAGAGGGGTATCCCGTCCAAACGAACGGCCTTATATTCGAGATTGCCGATCCGTCCCGAATCCTGATAGTCCAGTTGCCAGCCGAGATTGCGAACCGTCTCCGGCAGTTGATCCAGTTGGGCCCGGCCCGGCACCGCCAAGGAGAACGCGAGACTGAAGGAGAGAATCCACAGACTAAGAACGCTGAGGAGTCGGCGCCGGGTTAAGGAAAGGAACATGGGCAATGGGGCAAGAAACTGCTTCTTCTGTTTAATGAGGATGTTTGGACAGCCACCCCTAACCCCCCAATTTTGGCTACCGTGTATACACAAGTGTCCAGATCCCCCCTAACCCCCCTTGGAAAGGGGGATTTAGGAGGATCAAACCCAAAATTTAGGTCTTTAGCCAAGATCTGTGTACACCATAGCCAATTCTGGGGGGAACAGTGAAACCCTAGCCTAACAGCGCCGAGGCCCGTTGACTAATGGCCTGGGCCGTAATGCCGTTGAAGGCCATCAACTGCCCGGCGCTGGCGGTGGTTTCTCCCCGTTTCCAAGCGAAAATATCCCGCGGCGCCGGGGAGCGGAGCAGGAGGGGTTCCAACAGGGCACTGGAGCCGCCGGTAATGCCAATCAGGGCGTCGCCGCCAAAGAGTTGGGCGAAACCGCTGTCGTCTAAGAATTGCCCATCCGCCTCAGAGCAAGTTTCCCAAAGGACATCCTGGGGTCGGTAGAGGCGCCGGGGGCTGAGGATGGCGACGACTTTAACCCCCAGACCTTCGCTTTCCAGTTGAGTCGCGGCCTCCAGCGCCGGCAGGAGGGCCATATCCCCAATCACCGCTAAAACCACCGTTTTCCGCCCGGCGCTTTCCCGCAAAATCGCGGCGCCGCTTTCTAGGGCCTGGCGGGCTTGGTCTAGGGTGGTGTAAATGGGCAGGGGCGATTTACTGGCGGTGATAGTAATGCCCTTATTAACGGCGCTCAGCGCCCACTCGTAGCAGACTTGGATACTGTTGGCGTCCCAGGGGAAGAGGGGAAAGACATTCCCATTGCGCATCATGGCGGCGAAATAGTTCTCAATTTCCGGGCGCTGGTGGGTCCAGCCGTTGCGCCCCTGCTCCAGGGCGCCGGCGGTAAAGAGGGTCACGGTGGCGGGCGTCGGGCGCCGCAGTTCCGCCATGGCTTGGGTGACGGTCTGCCAAATGGGCAAGCCGTTAATGGCGAAGGATTCGTAGGAACACCAGAGACTCCGAGCGCCAAAGAGAGCCTGGGCCGCGGCTAAACCAGCGCAGGCGTCCTCGCTCAGGGGTTCGTAAACCTGTCCCTTCGGCGCTTGAAAATAAGTGTCATCGGGGGTGGGGTGGATAATTTTCAAACCCACGTTAATGTTATTGATCCCCGAAGCGGCGTTGCCGTCGGCGTTGGTGACGACAAAATCCGGGTCTTTTTGCCCCACCTGAACCACGAGTTCCCCTAAAACTGTGGTGGCCACTTTCTTTTCCCCCAGGGGATATTCCGTCAGGGTTAAGGCTCCTAAATCCGCCAGGGGACGAACGCTTTCCGTCACCGCCTGTTGGGCCGCGGGGCCGCCAGCGGCCCGCTCACAATTTGTCCGCACCACCTGCCAAGCTTCCGGCGCTAGCGCCCGCTCCTGAAGCGCCGCCACAATATAATCCTTCTCCAAACTATCGCCGGGGTAGAGGTTATGGGACTGGGCCCCCCGTTTATGAACCCCGGCACCCTTGAGTTGCTTAACGATCAACACCGTTAGGGTTCCCCCCAGGGCCGATTGGGCCGCCCGGTCGGTGGCTTCCAAGACTGCCTGGGTAAAGGCCAGACGTTGACCCCAGGAAAAGCGAGAGCTATCCACATAGTCCCCCGGCTGGTCGGCATCGTCGTAGTCCTTGGCGTTAACTAAAATCACTTCTTGAAAGCCGTTGCCCCGCCAGTAGGCGATCATTTCCTCGTTGGTTTTGGTGGAGACCATGCTGTGGTGCTCCTGGCTGTAGCCGTTCCAGACCAGAATCGGCAAAAAGTTGGTCGCCTGGGGATAGGCGGTGTGGAAGTGGGCCATACTGCTGAGGATGTAGGGTTCCCCCAAGCCGCCGTCGCCGATGGTCACCGGAAAGAGGACGCCGGGATACAGTTTGGCGCCCGCCATGGCGAAATGTTGTCCCTGACCCAACGGCCCCGCCGGCGCCAGCAATCCGGGAATTTGCCCCGAGAGGTGCCCTAACAAACCGTGTTGCTCCCGAAACCGCTCTCCCAATTCTTGAACCGTTTTAATCCCCATGGCTTCTAGGGAACGGTCTAAAAACATGGCGCTGTAGAACCCCGGCGCGTGGTGCCCCACCTCCGTCACCGTGTTTTTGTAGCCCAACATGATCAAGGCCGCCATGACCTCCGCGGCGCTGGCGAAGCCCCCCGGATGCCCCGATTCCTTACTGGCGGTGGTCTGTAGGGTGAGATAACGGAGCGCGTCCGCCGCCAACAGGGTTTGATAGACGGTCTCAGCGGCGCCGGGAGCGGCCGCCTTTTGCCCCGGCGCTAGCGCCGGCTCGCGCCCTAGGGTCTCAAAATCCGGGGGCAGGGCGCCGAAATAGCGAATACCTTGGCAAAAAGCGGGGGTGGCGACGGTCATAGGGGCTGGCGATCCTGATTGAGATGAAATGACGACTGCCCTCGATTTTACCCGTTTAGGGGGCAGGCTTAAAAGTCTATTTTAATCGGGTTGGTGATAGAGTATTGTCAATAGTTGACTCCGCCATCGGCGCTTGCCGCTTGGGGGTGTAAACTTTTGTGACTGAAGCCTTGTTCAGCCCAAGGAATCGGCGCTATGGTTTTGAGAACGGCGCTGGTCGTTACTAGTTAAGAGAGGTCGTTTTTAGTATGCTAGTCTGTTTAAAACGCTCGTAGGAGTGATGTACGAAAAGTTTCTTGAGATCGTCTATGGCTGGTATACGGAAAGTTTTTGTATAACCCCTAGCTGAGCTCCTCCAAAAAAAGTACAATTCGCCACACTCAATAGATCACGCAGATGTTACTGAAATCCATCACGCTTAGGAATCAGCACACGATTCCACTGCGGTCGTTAAACCTTATCATCGGGCCAAATAATTCTGGAAAAAGTTCGCTTCTTACAGATCTGCAGAGCCTCACGGTTACGGGAATCTTACTCGACTCATACGATCCAAAAGGGCTCACCGAGGAACAGATTCATCACTACCTAGACTCAAAGAATGATTACAGAATCCCTGCTCCTGTAAGCGTTCAAGGGGGTGATCAACTGCGTACTAAAAGAGTCAAACCCTTACTGGGTATGGTTTTCAGGGACTTTTTCCAAAAGAGACGACACGGCTCAATCTAGGAAAATGGGGGTTGTGAGCCGGGAATTGGGATTTTC
>JBKCES010000169.1:0-3867 GCA_046304295.1 Cyanobacteriota bacterium
CATCGCGACTCGTTATGATAAACGCTCGGTGAATTTCTTGGGGGCTATTCATCTAGCCGCATCCATAATTTTATTGGCTTAGCCTCCTTAGCATTAAGAGGTATATTTTGTCAAGCCCTTTAAATGATGACACCCCCTAAAAGCACAAGATAAATATTTGTGTCGATTTTTTGGAAAACCCTGACATTTCCGCTAACAAACGGTAAAAATAGATACAGATTCCCGGGCTTGCCCCGAGAGGGTTCTGCCTATTGTTCAGTCAAGGTTAATTCTGCCATGAAACTTTCCTACCGCGGCGTCTCCTATCCCAAACCCAGCGCCAACCCGATTCTCGATACCCTAGAGACCAGTGCCGTTTCCCTTTCCTCGGAGACGGAGCGAGCCTCCTACCCCAGACACATGACGGCTTCTGGCCCCCAAATTGAGCGAAAGTATCGAGGGGTCAAGTATTCAGCACCGGACTACGAACTTCAGGGAACCTTGGAACTCAGCCCGCCCCTCAATAGTTACCAGCCCAGCGCCGGGGAGAGTAAAAACCTCGGACAACAGCACCTCCAAAATCTTTTGGCTAATCTAGAGCGCCGGATTCAGGCCGCCCAGGGAGCCGGCAATGAAGGTCTGGTGCAGGCCCTGCGGTTGGAATACCAAACCCTAGTCTGCCAGAACTAAAACCCATTTTTATACTCTCTATCGCCCCCGGCTAAACTTCGGTAAACTGGGGGCATACTCCTGGTTAGCGGCCAATGAGCGCAAAATAACGAAACCCTACCTCTCCTCCTGACTTTAGCGGTCACTGGAGCCATTGTGGCGGGCGGCGCTTAGTGGTTAAGCCGACTATTCAGCTCCCCATCTTCGGCGCCGGGTGGGGGAAAATTCGTTAAACTAATTCAGCTAAACGTTTCAGCCTTCTATTGCCTGTCTCCGCATGACGTCGTCCCCCTTGCCCTCGATTTCCCGTCGAACCGCTTTAAAACTTTTAGGCGTAGGGGGTTTAGGAGGACTCCTGGGCTATTCCCGTTTCGCTAAGCCCCAGCCCTCCCGCTATCAACTCGACCGGCTGGCTCTGCCCAAAACCTTGGGGGCAAGCCGCTCTGCGGTCATTGTCGGCGCCGGTCTGGCGGGTTTGGCGGCGGCCTACGAACTGAGTCAACGGGGCTTTCAGGTGACCCTGCTGGAGAAGTCGCCGAATCTGGGGGGCAAGGTGGCGGGCTGGCCCATTGAGGTGCAGGGGGAAGTCTTTCAGATGGAGCACGGTTTCCACGGCTTCTTCCCCCAGTACTACAATCTTAAAAGTATTGTGAACGAGTTGGCCATTGAGGAGAATTTCCGCTCCCTCGATTTTTATTCCCTGGTCTTTCGGGAAGGCTACGAGCCGGAGGTTTTTCGTCCTAGTCATTCCGCCTTTCCCTGGAACATCGTCGATTTGGCGCTCTCCTCCCCCAACCGTTGGCGCTGGGGCATTAACCTGACCCAGGTTTCCCATTTACAGGTCTTTCGGGCCATTAGCGGCTTTCAAATTCCTGAAAGCTATAACCGTTTGGATCTGGTAGCGGTGACGGATTGGGTGGCCCGGGGTTTTCCCCAGGGACTTTACGATCTGTACTTTCTCCCCTTTGCGAAATCGAGTCTCAATGCGCCGGATATTTTAAGCACGGGAGAGTTATTGCAATTTTTTCACTTCTACTTTTTCGGCAATCCCGAAGGCTTAGCCTTCCACGGCACCGTGGACGACATGGTTACCAGTTTAGTCATGCCCATGATCCGGGCCATCGAAGCCCAGGGGGGACAAATTATTACCGAAGCGACGGTGCAAGAGATTCATTGTGAAGAGAATAAGATTAAAAATTTGACTTACCAAACCGGGAGCGCCGTCACCAATATTCCCTTTACCGTAGAGCGCAATCCCCTGCTGAGTAACGCCAGCGAAACCTACTACGGCGCTGGGGATCAGGTTTACCTTGCTCAAAAACAAGACACAGAAGCTCTGTCCCTCACCTGTAGCCATCAGGGTTGCACAGTGGCTAAACAGGAAAATGGTCAGTTTCTTTGCCCCTGTCACGGCGCCGTCTATGATGCCCATGGCAAGGTTGTACGGGGGCCGGCCCGCAGGGAGCTGACCCGTTACCGGGTTGGAAAACAAACGGCGGCAGGTGCGGAATTAACGGCCATCACTGAGCGAGTTAACCAGACGGCAACCCTAAGCGCCGATTACTATATTCTGGCCGCGGACGTGGTAGGAAGCAAACACCTAGCGGCCCGGTTAACCGGAGATATTAACCCAGATTTTCAACAACAACTGCAAACCCTAGCGGTGGCGGATCCCTTCGCCGTGGCCCGCTTCTGGTTTGACCGGGATTTTGACTGGCCCCATAGTAACTTCGCTTCCCTCTCCGGCTACCGCCTCACCGATAGCATCACCCTCTACCACCGCATCCAGACCCAATTTATCGATTGGGCGGAACGCACCGGCGGCAGTGTGGTGGAACTCCACGCCTATTGTTACAAGGAAAAAGATTTCCCGACCCAGTCGGCGCTGTTGGAGACCTTTGCAGAGGAACTCTACGAGATTGTGCCGGAGTTGCAAAGCGCCACCTTGTTACACCGGGAACTGGTCAACCAAAAGAATTTTTCCGGCTTTCCCCCCGGCAGTTATGACCGGCGCCCGGCGACGGAAACCCCAATAGATAACCTCTTTTTAGCGGGGGATTGGGTGAAAATGCCCTTTCCCTGCGGCTTGATGGAGCGAGCCATTAGTAGTGGTTTGCTGGCCGCCAACGGCGTCTGTCATTCGGAGGGACTCCAGCGCCGGGAACTGTTGACGGTGCGACCCGAGGGGCTTTTCCAGATTTAACCCCGTCCAATTCTTTTTCAATTTTATCTAGGTTAACAAGAGTCCTTTAAACCCAAAAACAGAAGACGTTTGTGGCGGTCATGCCTAATTCACAATATTTGCATATAAAGCTATTGAGCACTCAAAACTATATTTCTTGGTCAAAAGTTAGCACTAAATCACTACTTGACTGAGATTGTTTTTTTTTACTATTAGCTTCAACGTCTTTCATGAAATTCTTTAAAAAGAGTAAAGGCGCCAGTTTCATCCCCCCAAAACCCTACTTTGATAGATGTGGAAGCCCCCTCTTGGGAGGCTACCGTGTGTACACACCGGCGCCGAGATCCCCCCTAGTCCCCCTTGCCAAGGGGGATGTAGGGGGATAAAACCCAAAACTGGGTCTTTAACCGAGATTTGTATATACCGAAGCCACCTCTTGTGAGGGGGTTGGGGGGTGGGTTTAACTCCGAGACTCAGCGCTAACCCTGGGGCTGGACTAAATTGTCGGCGCCGGCAAATGAAGATGGATCTCGAACGGATTGCAAAGGGGGGATAAAACGGGAGCGTCTCACTTTTGTAACTAGTACGTTTCGAGCTATTGACCCTCATCCTAAATCCCTCTTCCAAAGAGGGAGAGGGACTTTTGATTCCCCTTCTTCCAGGTCGGGAGAATGGGCTGGAGGGTATAAAAAATCAAACCAAGCTAAAATCGGCGGCGCCGAAGGAGCCGACGACAAGGGCTGTGGGACTGTCGATAATCCCGATTAAGCTCACGCCATTAGCGGAGACTGCGTTTTGGCGACCGCTAGCGCCGAAACGGTAGAGGTAGGCGTTGTCGTTATCGTAGGCGAGGATATAGCCCTTGCCGTTGGCAGTGTTGGTATAGAGTTTGGCGATGTCGGTCCTGCCGGAAGCGGCGCTGAGACCGTCCAACAGCGCCGAGCCGTTGGTGGCGGCGTCTAAATTAACGCCCGCTTCCGTGTTGTTGAAGTTGAAGATAAAGAGGTCGTTTTGGGCGGTGTTGAGCGTCACGGAGG
>JBKCES010000170.1:0-4788 GCA_046304295.1 Cyanobacteriota bacterium
TTGATACACCCCGGCCTGGGACGCCCACCCAGCTAATTTGCGGGCCCACCACTCCGGCGCCGGATTAACGGACCCGGGCGGGGGAGTGGCGGATAAATCCGCCAATAGCGTCCGGGTCCAAGCGACAGGGTCGGAGAGTTCTTGAATTTCGCCATTGACGCCTAAGCATTGCCGACATTCTTTGAAGGGGGCGGCGCTGAGAATCAAGAATAACTCCCCCCAGCCCGCCGACCGGGAAACGGGCCAGGCAAAGGCGCCAGGAAAGGTTTGCGTCCATTGGGGCGCCGCCGGTTCCTCTGGCCCCAAGAGAACCAGAAATTTCCCCTTTTGGGTCAGACCCACCAGTACAGAATAGAGGGGAACTGCGCCGGTATTTTGCCAACGGATTTGCAGGCGGTCGCCGGGGGCCAGGCGGGGTAAGGAGTCTAAATCAGCCGGGGTCAGCGCCGAAGCTTTGGGGCGCCGTTGGCTCAGGGGTTGGGCGCCGGTAGGGAGCAGGCGCTCTAGGGTCGCGGTGACCCCGAGGGTAGAGGTCGCTTCATTGCGGGTCAAACGCAGGAGCTTGAGTGCCAGCAAGGTATTTAGGGGTCGGGGCAGTTCTCCGAGCGCCGCTTTAATGGCGGAACTTTTGGCGGCGCCGCCCTGGGGAAAGGCCACTCCCCCGGCGCTGAGGAGCATATAGCCCCCTGCGGTGCTCTTATCCAAAACACAGTCCGCCGGCCCTTCGCCGCTATTAATCACCCGGGCCACCGTCCCGACGCTTTCGAGCACGCCGGTCGCGTCTACCCGTTCGATGCGTTTTAAATTTTCCCCCAGCGCCACCGTCAGACCCAGATTGCGGGGGAGAATCCGCAGGGCCTCTTGAACTGGGGTTCCCTCTAGATCGGAGTCCAGGGGCGCGAGGGCGGCGCCTTTATACCGGCGCCCGTTTTGTTCGGTAATTTCGACCCCGGTTTCCCCCAAACGGTAGAGGGAATGAGTCAGCCCTTGGATTTGCAGATCCGGCAACGCCCCCGGTAGGGTCAGACTGACGGATTGGCTATCCAGCACCTGGAGGACTTGACCGGCACTGGCCCCGAGGTTTCCCCCCGTCAGAGGAAATTTAACGCCCTGGAAGAGGGGCTGTTGGCGCTCCCCCAGTTGAGGAATCATCTCGTCCCCCAGACGGTTAAACACAAAGGTCAATCGTTGCGGCGCCGCTGTTTGCCAGAGGGTCTGGGTCAGGGCGTAGGTAAAGAAACCGGTCTGCCAGCCCGGGCCCTGCCATTCCGCCGCCAGTTGACCTGGCGGCGCTCCCCAAAGCCAAGCACCCTTGGGAGATTTCGGTAAAGAGGAAGAAACGTCCGGGGCGGCGCCCTTGGGATTTCGGCACCGGAAATTCCCCGCCCAGTCGCCGGGGTAGGGGGTAAAGCCGCAATCCAGAATCACGGTGACGGCTTCGGTTTTGAGACTTTGAACCAAGGCTTGGAGACGAGTTAGAGGCAGATCCCCGTCCGCGAGTTTGAGGGTTAAACCCGCATCCGTCACGGCGCCGTAGCCGCTAAAGTGCAGAACCACCCGGTCCCCCGGTTGGGCTTGGTTGAGGAGGTGTTCCCGAAAGGCGGTCTCCCATTGCTCAAGGGAGGCGTCCCGGTTTTCCAGCTGAAGCATATCCCCCGCCGTAAACCCATAACGGTATTGGAGCAGTTCCCCCGTTAGGTCTAAATCCGCAACGGCGCCTTGAAGAGGGGGAGAGCCGCCGCCATAGTCGTTGATCCCCGTCAGTAAAGCAAGACCGCGCCGATTGGGGGCGGCCTGGGCCAGAGGCGGCAGGGTCAAGGTTAGACCCAGGCCCCCGGCTAGGGTTAAAAAGGCGCGACGATCCATCATCGGTCTGCTCTGGTCTCCTCAAAAATCGGCACCGGTTCGGGAAATCTAGCCTTGCATGGCGCGGATCAATTCCTGAGCCACTTCGGGGCGGGAAAACTCCGGCGGCGGCAGTTGCCCCTGGCGGAGCAGTTCCCGCACTTTGGTGCCGGAGAGGTGAATCCGCTCTTCCTTAGCGCTGGGGCTGGTTTTGGTGGTGGCCATCTGTTGGGTGCGGGTGCAGTAGAAGGCGTGCTCGAATTTCATGGGCACGATCCCCAACTCTTCGGGCTTAAACTCGTCAAAAATATACTGGGCGTCGTAGGTGCCGTAGTAGTCCCCGACTCCGGCGTGGTCCCGCCCGACAATAAAGTGGGTACAACCGTAGTTTTTGCGAATGAGGGCGTGGAAAATCGCTTCCCGGGGCCCCGCATAGCGCATGGCGGAGGGATTGATGGCTAAAATTACCCGGTCATGGGGAAAATAGCGCTCCATCATAATTTCGTAACAGCGCATCCGCACGTCCGCGGGGATGTCGTCTTCTTTGGTCGCACCGACCAGGGGATGGAGAAAGAGGCCATCCACCACTTCCAAGGCGCATTTTTGAATATATTCATGGGCCCGGTGGATGGGGTTGCGGGTTTGGAAGCCCACCACGGTTTTCCAGCCCTTGTCCTGAAAGTGTTGACGGGAAACGGCGGGGTCGATTTGATATTTGGGAAAGAGGGGATGGGAGCGGCGCTCTAGAAGCCAAATGGGGCCAGCGAGGTTAATGGGCCCCTGTTCATAGACCACCTTAACGCCGGGGTGCTTTTCGTCGTCCGTACGGTAGACGTTAACGGCCTCGTGGGCTTTGTTGTAGCGGTACTTCTGGGTCAGTTCCAGAACCCCCATAAAATTCCCGTCGGGATCGTCCAGGCGCACCCATCCCCCCTCCTTTAACGGCTCCGCTACCTCTTCCGTCACCGAGAGGGTCACCGGCACGGCCCAGGGCAGACCGCTGGTCAGATACATCTCCTCCACCACCCGCTCGTAGTCGTCCTGCTCCATAAAGCCCTTGAGGGGGCTAAAACCGCCGATGGCGATCATCACTAAATCGGAAGCGGCCCGCTCGTCTAGACGTACCCTCGGCAGGCGCTCGCCTTGGGCTTCAAATTCCGCCCGTTCCGAAGGTGTGGCGATACGGTTAATCAGTTGGCCGCCGTGGGGGGCGATACCGGGAGGGGGGGTAATCATAGGAAAAATTTCTGTAGCGACAGCAACCCGGAAGGTCGAGGTTCATTCTATCAAAACATTGTTAATAGCGAATGCGGGGGTCGATATAAGCGTTGATCAGATCAATCAGTAAACTAGCCACCACCACAATAGCGCCGAAAAAAATCATCAACCCCTGCACCGTGGGGTAATCCCGCAGGGAAATGGCTTCGTAGAGGCGATTCCCCAAACCGGGCCAGGAAAAGGTGACCTCTGTTAAAACCGCGCCGCCCAAAAGAGAGGCGAAGGTTAAGCCCAGTACCGTAATCACCGGAATCAGAGCGTTTTTGAAGGCGTGGGCCCAGAGGATACGCCCCTCGGGAACGCCCCTGGCTCGGGCCGCTTCCACATAGTCGGCCTTGAGGGTTTGTTGCAGGTTGACTCGAACCAGGCGCTCGAAGATACCGCTCAGCAGTAAACCGAGAGTAAAACAGGGCAAAGCTAAATAGTACAGCGCCGTAAAAAACTGGCTTAAATTCCCCGCCAATAAACTATCTAGGGTATAAAGCCCCGTCCAACCCTGGGGCGGCTCGGCGCCGAGGGGAAAGCGTGTTCCGAGGGGAAACCATTTTAGAGCCACGGCGAAGATTAACTGCATAATCATCCCGGCCCAAAAAATGGGCAAAGAGTAGGTGACGATGCCAAAAATTCGTCCTCCCGCATCCACGGCGCCGCCGGAGCGGGTGGCGGCTAGAGCGCCGAGACTGACCCCGATGAGGACGGCGATTAATAAGCCGTAGAAAGCCAGTTCCGCCGTGGCGGGGAAATGGGTTTGAATCACCTCCCACACCGGAGTTCCTTTACTGGTAATGGACTGGCCGAGATTAAATTGCAGTAATTGCCCCAAATAATCTGCATACTGCCCCCAGAGGGATTGATCTAAGCCTAATTGTTCTCGCATGGCCGCCTTCGCCGCCTCCGGCGCTCGATTTCCCAAAATAGCGTCCACCGGATCACCGGGGGTGGCCCGCAGGAGCAGAAACACTAGGGTCACAATCGTCCAGATCATCAACGGCGCTAGCAGGAGACGGGCCAGGAGGTAATATTGCAGGGCTTTGAGGCGAGACATGGGGTTTTCAGTGATCAGTGAGCAAGTATCAGTTATCAGGGGTTTAAGCAGGGTCGGGAGGAGGATCAAACCCAAAAGCGGGTCTTTCAACCCCGAATCACGGCAATCCGGCGCCCGGCGGGACTCAGGACCTCGTCGGCGCTGGTTCTGTCTTCAATCGGCGGTAAATCCGGGCGACGGTCAAAAATGACCAGCCAGCCGGTTTTGAGATTTAAACCATTTAAGTACTGATCCAACTGGGCTAACCCCGCTTTCAACGGATCTGGTTTTTTTGGGCGCCAAACTTTTAACTCAATGCCCATGACAACAGCGCCGTAACGTAAACAGATATCCATTCTACCTATGCCCGTCGCATATTCTCTCTCTAAACTGCCGGCGCCGTTCACCACCCGATGGAGAAAGGCCATTAAGACTAAATGGGGCGCAATTTCATGGTAGGGGGCGCTTTTGAGTAACGGCTCTCCGTGTCGGCGCCAGAAATCCAGAAAACCCGCCAGTAATTTGTCCGGGTTTAAACAGCCGTCGGGGTTGAGCCAACTGGGTTGAATTTGGGGCATACTGTCTTGGGGGCCCTGGGAAAGAACTCTGGGAATCACTTCTCGATAAATGGAATTGGCGAT
>JBKCES010000171.1:0-5034 GCA_046304295.1 Cyanobacteriota bacterium
ATTTTACTATATTGTAAATAGTGACTTTTAAACCGAGAGAGTCTAGCTGGAGTAACTAAAAAAGCAACGAAAAATTTAAGAATTGAGTAAAAAGATAGAAAACAAAATGAACATAAACTTATCTTTCGAACTTTGTAGAAGTCCCAGCAGTTTTGCAAATAACCTAAACGCATTTTCAGTAAATTCCTTGTAAGTCCTCCTGTGCCAAAAGACTTGTAGATATAAGTGACAGGATTACCGATCAAAAAGCACTTGTATTCATCAAGGCATAGGGTAGCCCACAGAAAATGGTCTTCGCAGTAACGCTTGTTGGCAGCGAAGCGAGGAGAGACCCTACGGGTCAGAATTACAGAAGAGGTTTCTAGAGGGTTAGTGCGTAAGATTTGATTTTTACCAATGGAGAAAACTTCAAATTCATCTTCTAATATACTGTTCTCCTTGTCCTTGGCGTTCACCGGAGGAGGTATGGCTCCTAAAACTTGAATCTGAGGATTACCCATTAAAATTTTAAATTGAATCTCCAGTTTCTGAGGATGCCAAGCGTCGTCCGCGTCCAAAAAAGCAATGTAGTCTTGGGTCGCCTTTGCCCAGCCTTGATTGCGGGCTTCCCCTGGGCCGACATTTTCCTCAAGATTAATCAGCCGGACAAAGTCGGCGCCGTATTGATTTTGTAGGTTGCGTAAACTAGCTAGGCTCTGGTCGGGACTATGATCATTCACCAAGATAATTTCCCGGGGCGGTAGCGTCTGGTTAACCACAGATTCAACCGCCCGCTGGATGGTGTCCGAGCAACAGTAGCAAGGAATGACGACACTAACCGGCGCGGCCATAACGTCTCTCCTCAATCCAAGGCCAAACACCAACAAAATCTAAAAGATAGTGGAGGGTAATGGTTACAAAAGACCATAGGCTTAACCCCAAACTAGACAGGGGATGCAGAAAACGATAACGAAGACGAATACGCAGATAGTCCCATTCCGTATGGTAGTAATTGCTAGAAAATCCTCTAGGGGAAACAGCGGTTAAAACTTCGTCAATAAACTCAAAGGGAATTTGGCGCTGATAACAACGGCAGAGAAAATCAAAATCACTAGCCACCGAAAAGCGCCGGTCAAAAAGACCGAGGCATTCATAAACAGGACGACTGACAAATACCGAAGCGTGGGGAATCATAAAAGCCGGTAAGCGAGAAGGAGCGCCGCTCTCCAGATAAGAGTGGGACGAATTAGCCATTAAAATTCGGCAGTTGCCTGTCAAAATACCAGATAGACCGCTCTTTTGCCAATGTTTGGCCAACAAATTCAAAGTTTCAGGTTCTAGATAATCCCCGGCGTTAAGCAAGCCGATAATTTGTCCATGACTGAGGGCGATCCCCTTATTCATGGCATCATAGATTCCTTGATCTGATTCACTCCGCCAGTAAGTAATTTGGTCTTCATAGGTTTGAATAACAGTCAGGGTTTGATCCCGACTCGCGCCGTCAATGACAATATATTCCAGCGCCGGGTAATTTTGGGACAAAACGCTCTGGATTGTTTTTTCGAGCGTCTTTTCAGCGTTAAAGACGACGGTGATCAGGGTGATTAAGGGTTGATCAACCGTCCCAACCGGTAAGGGTTTCTTGCCCCCCTGGACGAGGGAACCCCTTTGGGACAGTTGGGTTTGATAATCCTGAAGAGTGGGAGCCGACATTAATCCTCGCGCCCACAGAGACGGGCTAGGGTGGCGAAAAAGTCGGGATAGGAAATAGAAGCGGCTTCCGCTTGGGCAAGAACAGTTTGTCCCTGAGCGCCGAGGGCGGCGATGGCTAAACTCATGGCAATTCGGTGGTCAGTATGGCTATCGACGGCGGCGCCCCGGAGGGGGGTTCCCCCGGTAATTTCCAGACCGTCGGGCAGTTCTGTAACCGAAGCGCCAAGGGCGGAGAGTTCCCGAGCCATAACCGCTAGGCGGTCGCTTTCCTTGACCCGTAGCTCCGCCGCGTCTTCAATGCGGGTTGTCCCCTGGGCGTAGGCGGCGGCCACAGCTAAGATGGGAATTTCGTCAATCAGTCGGGGAATTAAATCCCCTCCAAGGGTCGCGGCTTGTAAGGGGCCGGCCTTGACCCGTAAATCCGCCACCGGTTCCCCCGTGACTTGCCGTTGATTTTCTAGAGTGATGTCGGCGCCCATGGCCGCCAGGGCGTCTAAAACACCGGTGCGAGTCGGATTGACGCCCACGTTCTCGATCACCAGTTCCGAACCCGGCAGGATCGCCGCCGCCACTAACCAAAAGGCCGCAGAGCTGATGTCCCCCGGCACGGTAATGGCTTGCCCCCGCAGACGGGTCGGCCCCCGCAAGCTAACGCTCCGGGTTTCCGGCTCAACCGTTAAATCGGCGCCAAAGGCTTTCAACATCCGCTCGCTGTGGTCCCGAGACAGGGCCGGTTCCCTGACTTGGGTTTCCCCATCGGTATTCAGTCCCGCCAAGAGAACGCAGGATTTCACTTGGGCCGAGGCGATGGGGGAGGCGTAATGGATCGGTTTGAGGGTCTGACCTTGAACCGCTAACGGTGCCAAGCTATTTTGACGACGGCCCCAAATTTGGGCGCCCATTTTTTCTAGAGGCGTAATCACCCGAGACATGGGCCGGGAGCGGAGGGAGTGGTCGCCGCTGAGGGTAAAAAAACAACGGGGCTGGGCCGCCAGCAGTCCTAACATTAAGCGCAGGGTGGTGCCGGAGTTGCCAGCATCTAGAATATCTCCCGGTTCCTGTAAGTTCCCTAGCCCAATCCCTTTAACAACGACTTTCTCTGTGTTTAACTCGGAAATTTCGGCGCCCAGCGCCTGAAAACAACGGGCCGTACTGCGGGGATCTTCCCCTAGAAGTAGCCCTCGAATCACTGTTTCCCCCTCGGCGACGGCGCCCAACATCAGCGCCCGGTGGGAGATGGACTTATCCCCCGGAATCCGCACTCGCCCCCGGAGCGCCAAACCCTCCTTGGGAGGTGTGACGGAGAGTCTCTGGGTAGGAAGAGCGGTGTCTAGGGAAATAACGGGCATAGCCGGAGTTAAGGGAGAATAATTTTCAGATCAATTCAATATCATATACTCCTAGCGGTTTTAACCGGCGCTATTCTCTTTCGGTTACGATTAAGTGCCGAAAAGCTCCCGTTGCTGGGCGAGAGAGTCCTCAAAATCTACCATGGGCCGGGGATAATCCCGCCCGAGCTTCACCCCAAACCGGGACTGTTCCCCCTGGGTTAGTTTCCCTAGCTCATGGATCTTATCCCCCGCCAGCACCGCCAATTCCGGGAGCCAATGACGGAGATAGTCCCCCTGGGGGTCGTAGTCCCGGGATTGTTTAGTGATATTAAAGTAGCGAAATTCCCGCCGGTCGTTTCCCACCCCGGCGACGTAGTTCCAATTGCCCCAGTTGCTACAGACGTCGTAGTCAATCAGCCAGGACTCAAACCATTCCGCTCCTAGGCGCCAATCGAGACCGAGATTTTTAGTCAGGAAACTGGCGACATTCTGCCGCCCGCGGTTGGACATAAAGCCGGTGAGGCGCAATTCCCGCAGGTTGGCGTCTACCATGGGATAACCGGTCTGCCCCTCGCTCCAGTGCCGAAAGAGATCCCAGTCTTGACTCCAAGGTAAAGTCAAACCCCGCAGTCCTGAAGGGTAAAACAGCCGAGCGCCGTATTTCTGGGCGACAAAGTAAAAAAAATCCCGCCAGAGCAGTTCAAAAAAGAGCCAGTAGGTAGAGTCGTTTTTAACTCTTTCTGCTTCATAGCGCTGGATTTCACGATAGAGCCAACGGGGAGAGAGGCAACCGAAGGCTAACCAGGGGGAGAATTTGGAGGAATAATCGGCGCCGAGGAGACCGTTGCGGGTTTCTTTATAGGTTTTCAGACAATCTCGCTCCCAAAGATAGGCTTTGACCCTAGCTTTTCCCGCAGTTTCACCGCCCTGGAAGGGTAGAACAGCCCGGGGATCGGGATCGAGAAAGGTCAGGTTAAAACTCTCCGGCGCCGGCAACTCCCCCGGCGCTAGGTCGGGACAGGGCGGCAGATTAGCTGGAATCGGGTAAGGCGCTCGGATGGGAACCGGCGCTAGCTTTTTTTTCCGGCTCCCTTCCCCTTCCACCCGGCGCCGGAATTGGGTAAAGAGGTCGGGGAGTTCCGCCGTAGGGAAGGGCAAATCCTCGGGATGGAACAGAGCAGTTCCCCAGTAGCCGCAAAGTTTAACTTTAAGAGGCAAAAGTTTTTCCGCCAGCGCCGTTTCGACGGCCAATTCCTCCGGGGTGACAGCTTGATAGTAGTAAAAGTGGGTAACGCCTAGGCTTTGAACCAGTCCGGGAATTACGGCTTCCGGGCGCCCCGTCCGTAGGATCAACTCGCTCCCCAAGGTTCGTAAATTTTGGCGCAGATCTGTAACCGTCTCCCAAAGAAAACGAGCTCGCCAAGTGCCGGTTTTCGGAAATCCAAAGGAGGTCTGACCAAAGTGACGGGGATCAAAGCAATAAAGGGGGATTAACCGCCCAGACTCCTGGGCGGCCCGCCAGAGGGGTTCGTGATCCGCCAGGCGTAAATCCTGGCGAAACCAAACTAAACCAAGGGCGGGGGGAGAAATAGGCATAATGTTGAAAGTAAAAATCCTTTACTGATAAGGAGGCGCAGGCTTGTGGCCTATTGGTTATTTCAATACAATCTCAAGTACTTTTGCGGAAACACATTTCAACGCTTATGGAATACTATCTAATTTTGGCGGTATTATAGCAGTCATAAATGATTTGTAAAATCTTAAATAATAGAACCCTTACAGGTAAAGGCTTTTGATAGAGGAAAATTTACAACCAAGGTGTGACTGCTATACTTTTTTTTGTAACTGATGGAAATCCAGTTCAATCACGACTGGGGAATCGCCACCAAAAGACAGAACCCTCCTCTGACAAAGTCAAGAGGAGGGTTCTGTTTACACAAAGAGAAGCTTGGCATCGAGCTATTGTCCCGTGGGGCAACCCCCAAAGTATCTTCGCCGCTGTTGCGTTTCA
>JBKCES010000172.1:0-7494 GCA_046304295.1 Cyanobacteriota bacterium
GAAAATGGGGGTTGTGAGCCGGGAATTGGGATTTTCATTATTAAGAGAAAACCTAAAATAATCAAAAACCGGCATTTTCAATACCGAAATCGTCTAATCTTATAGCTTACAAAGTTTGGATACCCCCCTGAACGGTTACTATTAATTTTAGGGCGCCATGCTGATTGCCCCCCAACGCCTTGTAGTGGAGAATTTCTTTTAACTTATGCCACGGGTCACAGTAACCCATAGTTTGAACCCATTTTAATCTCTGGGGTTTAGTCCTCCCTGTCCAAGGGGAGTTGGGGGGATAATCCTTGAAATTGCCTTCACTACCCATTTAGGCTGGCGGCTATACAGGATATAGTCTCTGATGAGATTTGGGTTGCTTTGTTTATTTTCGATAAAGCGCCGCCTCGGTTTTCCCGATTACACTCTGGCCCGAATCTCGGCCCTCGGGCTATCGTAGGAGAAAGAATTTTCGGTTCAGTTCAGGATCTTTATGCAGGCCTTCCGTTTCGGCATCGTCAGCGACCCCCACATCGCTCTGCCCCAGACCATTGCGCCGGGGGTTCTGCGTTTCCATCAAGTGGAAATTAGCATTTCCGCCCTGGAGCAGGCGCTGGAACATCTGCAACGCTCCAATCTCGACTTTCTTTTAATCCCCGGCGACTTGACCCAGGACGGGGAGCCGGAAAACCACGCCTGGCTGAGTGCCCGTTTGGCCCGACTGCCTTTTCCCTGTTACGTCATCCCCGGCAACCACGACGTTCCCTATCCCCAGACCCGGACTAACGGCATTGGCCTCGGAGACTTCGGCGCTTACTACCAACGACAGGGCTACGACCAGACCGACTCCCTCGACTACAGCCGGGAACTGGCGCCGGGGGTTCGTCTCATCGCCCTCAATTCCAACAGCTTTAACCGCAAAGGAGAGCAGGTGGGAAGTCTGACCCAGAGCCAACTGCGCTGGTTGGAAGAGGAACTAGAGCGACGTCAGAGGGAGTTTATTATTACCATGATCCACCACAATGTGGTCGAACACCTCCCCGGCCAGTCCCGTCACGAACTGGGGCGGCGCTATATGCTCAGCAACGCCCGTCGCCTGCGGCATTTGCTCCGGCGCTACGGCGTGAAATTAATCCTAACGGGCCATCTCCACGTTCAGGACATCGCCTACCAAGGAGGACTCTACGAAATCACCACCGGCTCCCTAGTCAGTTACCCTCACCCCTACCGGATTGTGGATTGCGAACCCCAGGGGGAGGGCTGGAACTTAAAAATCCAAAGCCATCGAGTCGAACGTTTAGCGGATTACCCAGATCTGGCCCACCAATCCCGCCAATTCTTAGCGGAGCGCTCCCATTCCTTTATGATGCGTCTGCTGACGGCGCCGCCCTTGAATCTTCCCCCCCAGAGCGCCGAACCTTTGGCCAAAAATTTACGTTACTTCTGGGCCGACGTGGCCGCGGGAGACGCCCAATTCCACTTTCCTCACTTTCCGGCGCCGGCCCAACGGTTTCTGCACCAGTTCAACCAGTTTCATCATCCCGCCCATCTGGTCTTCAGCGACAACGATACCCAACTGGCGCTCTAGACTTCTCCCTGACCGGGGCGCCGTCTCACCTTCCGCACCGGCAGATTAGCGATCAGCGCCGTCATCCGCTGGTCGCTTTCGAGGGAAAGCTCCATTTCCGCCGAATCGATTTCCACGTAGCGGCTCACCACTTCCAGGATGTCCTGACGCATGGCCTCCAGCATTTCCGGGCTGAGGCCGGAGCGGTCATTGGCGATGACCAGTTTTAAGCGGCGCTTGGCGTCGTCGCCGCTCCGGGCGTTGCTTTTGCCAAAGAGATTATCGAGGAGTTCCAGTAAATTCATGGGTCGCCCTAGAGGTGAGAGTAAATGAACCGCTAACCGCCAAAGAGACGGCGCCGGATACGAGCCAACAGTCCTTCGTTGGCGGCCATCAAGTCTAAAAAGGGCACATCCTGACCATCTAGACGCCGGGCGATGTTGCTAAAAGCCAAACCCGGAGCGGAGAGTTTTTCTTCTAGGGTTAGGGGTTCCCCCTTATTGGTGGAAATAATGATTTTTTGGTCGTCCGGCACCACGCCGATGAGGGGCACCGCCAGCAAGTCCAAAATATCCTCGATCCCGATCATCTGATTCATTTGAATCATTTCGGGACGGAGGCGATTAATAATCAGCCGAATCCGCCCGACCCCCTCCGCCTCCAGTAAACCAATCACTCGATCCGCGTCCCGCACGGCGGACATTTCTGGGGTGGTCACCACCAGCGCCTCCTGGGCCGGGGCGACGGCGTTGCGAAAGCCGCTTTCAATCCCGGCGGGACAGTCGATTAAGATGTAGTCAAATTTCGGCGTCAACTTATCTACCAAAGCCTGCATCTGCTCGGCGTTAATGGCATCCTTGGAGCGGTTCTGGGCCGCGGGCAGAAGAACTAGATTGGGCAGACGCTTATCTTTCACCAAGGCTTTATCAATTGCGCAATCCCCCGCCAGGACATCGATGGCGGTATAGACGATGCGTTGCTCTAGCCCCAGCAGGAGGTCTAAATTCCGTAGGCCAAAATCCGCGTCCACCAGCGCCACCTTTTTGCCTAGACGGGCCAGGGCGGCGCCGAGATTCGCGGTGGTGGTGGTTTTGCCCACGCCCCCTTTGCCCGAGGTAATGACAATAATCCGGTTCATAAACGTTTAAATGTTAAGCGCGCGTTTGTAGAATCATACCGAGTTGGGCGGGCCTCACTGAGAGGCGGCGGAGCGTTTAAAACTCCAGAGGGGCGTAATGCGAATGCCGTCGGGGGTTAGATGGGCCACCTCCGGCTCTCTCTGGGGATTATCCTCCGGCGTCACCCGGGCCACCTGGTCGGCAATGCGGATTTGACTGGCTCCGGAGCGCAACATCATGACAATAGCGTCTTCCTTCCCCTTTGCCCCGGCGTGGGCCGTGCCCCGGAGAGTGCCCCAAATTAAAATATCACCCCCGGCGATAATTTCTCCCCCCGGATTGACGTCCCCCCACAAAATGACATCGCCGTTATGGCGAATCTCGGCGCCGGAGCGGAGGGTATTTTTGAGCACTAGGGGCGCCGTTTCCTTTTCCCCCGCTAAATGTCGCGCCTGGGGCGCCGTTTGTTGCACCGAATAACCGGCGCTGGCCGCGGCCACGGCGGTTTGGCGGCGGTTGGTCTCGATCCACTGCAAGCTGAATTGATGGCGCTTGAGGCCTTGGGCGATGGCCTGGAGTTGCCGGGCATCTAATAGATAGTCTCGGGCCGCCAGACGCACCGTTTTGCCCCCGGGCCAACGCCCGTCCTGAAGTTGTAGATACGTCGCCAGGGATTGCTCTACCGCCGGCCAGTAGGGGGCCAATTCCTTAATTTCCGGTTGCCCCTCCCCAGGACGAACCTCCCAGGTCAGGCGCAAAAAATCGGCTTCCGGTTCCAGGGCAATGCGGATCAGGGGGGACTCGTCGGGCATGGAGAGGAGGGCTAGGCGTCAGGTTCCTAACGATTGTATCGGCTGGCGGTAAGTTCCCTCGGCGGCGCTGTCCCCATATTCTCGCCCCGGCTCTTCTGCCATGGCAATTTATTTTTGTCAAGGGCCTTGTCATATTTCTTAACATAGTGTTACAGTGGTTTACATAAAGGAAAACAAACCCCTACCGGTAAACCCCATGACGACCTCCACCCGCGGCTTCAAACTTGACTCTGAAAATCGTCTCAACAACTTCGCCCTCGAACCCAAAGTTTACGTTGACGACACCGTCCAGGCGGGCTGGACGGAATACGCCGAAAAAATGAACGGACGCTTCGCCATGATTGGCTTCGTCTCCCTCCTGATCATGGAAGTCGTCACCGGCCACGGCGTCATCGGTTGGCTCACCAGCCTCTAAACGCTTTACGGGCGTTACGGTCTAGCCATTTATGAGAATCCCTAACGTCCCCTCTCATTTTCTTAACCCCGCTTGGGCTACGCTCAGCGCCCCCTCTCTCTACCCCCAGACCTAACATGAACGCAGACGCCGACATTTACGCCAACAAAGACCTTTTCGCTCCCGTAGTCTTCCGCTCCGACTTCAACCATTTCCAAGCTATCTCCGCCAACCAAGCCTGGTCTCTCTTCTTCACCGGCGGTCAAGAAGACAAGCAACTCGGCTCCAACCCCGAATTGGGACGGTTCTTTAACAACATCCTCATTGCTGTCTCTATAAGCGGAGCCATCTGGGCCTTCTGCTTTAGCCATCCCCAATTCTTTGGCTTTTCCCACACCCCCTTCGTGGGCTAACTCCCCTTGACCGCTCCTTTCTTGACAGTGAACTTTAACCGCTCCCTACCTTCTGGCTGGGAGCTTTTTTTTCAGCGCCGTTAGAGAATGTTTAGCGAGTCGCTCCCAGTTTTGGGATTGCACCTCCACATAAGTGCGCCTGCATTCATTGCGGTGTGGCTTGAAAGATTACAATTTTTAATCATTGAGTTGCGCTGTTCGGAGGGATCGGAGCTATAATCGGCGGCAAGCCATACCTTAATTCAAAGGCGACGGCTGACAAGGATTATCTTAAATATACTTAAACTCATTTAGGGGTGATGATGGCGAGGAAAGAACTTACGGCTTTAGCGGCGCTGGCGCTGGTGGTTAATGGCTTAGGGGGAGTCGAGGTCAAGGCTCAGTCTTGGGCAACAACTCCTAAGGTCGTAAAACCTCGGTTGATTGCTCAAGGTACTTCTGTAACGACTGATCCCAATCGTATTGCGGCTGAAAAAGCAGAAGCGGAAGCTAGCGAGCTATCAAAACAAGACGCGCCATTAACTCAGATTATTGCTAAAAGAGAAGAAGCTTTGAAGTATTGGCGTTTAGCAGGCGATCGCCGCAAGGAAGTGGGAACTTTGATCCTACTTTCTGCTTATTATTTTTCTTTAAGAGGAGAGTATCCCAAAGCGGCTGAATATGCTCAGCAGGGATTATCAATTTTGAAGGATTCTAAAGACTTAGAAGATCGTCAATATCAAGCATCATTATTTCAATTACTCGGAGTAATATACAAAGAATCAGGAGAATATCAAAAAGCCTTAGAAATACAAACAACTTTACAAAAAAATGTTCAGCTACTTTTTCCAGATAGTCCTAAAATACTTCCAGGGATTTTGATAGAAATTGGTCATATCTATGGAAATTTGGGTGAAGGCCAAAAACAACGAGATTACTATAATCAAGCGTTAGCTTTTTGGGTAGAGAGGAAGAATGAGCTTGAGCAAGCAGAAATTCTTGATATAATATCTATATCCTACGCATTCACAGGAGAAACAAAACAAGCTATTGCCTACTTTAATCGGGCTAATCAGCTTGATCCTCAATTTAAACGAGGCATGACAATGATGCAAACGCTTTATCTTACTATAGGAACATCTAGCTGTTCTACTCAACTGGCAGGTTTGAAACAAGCTCTTGCTTTAGAACCTGAAAATAATAAATCTAATATATCAGAATCTGTTGCAACAACTGAGCCTAATAACACTATTGACTTTCTTCAAAAATCAATTCAAAAATATCGTGAAAAAGGATTTTTAATCTCAGAGGCTTTCTCCTTAAACGCATTGGCTGGAGAATACGTTCGAGTCGGTGATTTGACGCAAACGCTCGCAACCTATCAACAGGCATTAAAACTGAGACAATTTATGGGAGGTAAACCCGGAGAAGCGGAAGTTTTAGCAAATATTGCCGATGTTCTCAATCAGCAAGGTAAAAAACAGGAAGCCATCAATACCCTAAATCAGGCTTTAGAGATTCAACGTCGACTGAATATCCGCCCCGTAGAAGCTGACACTTTAAACACTCTCGGCAATATCTATTTATCACTAGGCGCCTATGATTCCAGTCTCGATGCCTATCAAAAGGCGCTTGCCATTCATCGTAATACGGGCGACAAGGATGGGGAAGGCAGGACGCTTCAGTATATTGGCTGGGTCTATAAAGAACTAAAAAATTACCCCTCTGCCCTAGAGTACTATCAGCAAGCATTTGTTATCGCCGAAACAAATGCTAACTGTTTATATGCCGCTGTATCTAAACGAGTCATTGGTCAAATTTATCTAGAGAGTGGCGATCAACAACAGGCCATAATAAATATTAATATAACATCAAAATTTGCCGAGCAACTGAACACTTCAGAAACCAAGTTAGTCGTTCAAGCTGGGGTTGAGAATCTTCGGGCTAAAGTCAACCTTGAACAGGGTAATTATGCTGAAACCATTAAACTGGCTCAGGAAGCTCGCCGTTTAGCACAACAGTCTGGTGTTCGCCAAGTAGAAGCCCGTATTTTAAAGCATCTAGCTGAAGCCTATATCGGTCTTAAGCAACCGGATAAAGCCATTCAGACCTATCAAGAGCAACTAACCCTTTACCGCGCCATCAGCCTACAACCCGAAGAAGCTCAAACCCTCTATGATCTTGCCTGCTTGGAACAACAAACAGGTAAATTAACTGACGCGCTAAAAACCATTGACGAAGCCATCGAGATTATTGAAAATATCCGAAAAACTGTTATTGACCCTGAACTCAGAACCAGCTTTTTTGCCACAAAGCAAGACTACTACGCCTTAAAAATTGACATCTTGATGGAACTCCATCAACAAGCTCCAAGTAAAGGTTATGACGCTCAAGCTTTTGACACCAGTGAGCGGAGTCGCGCCCGCACTTTTCTAGAATTACTCAATGAAGCCAGCACCGATATTCGTCAGGGAGTCGATCCCCAACTGCTTGAACAAGAAAAGGCTGTTCAATATAAACTTGCAGCCCTCGAACGACAGTGGAGTGAGTCTCTCTCAAAAAATGTCACTGAACAAGAACAACTCGCTCTGCAACAACAACAAAAAAAATTGTTAAGTCAAGCTCAAGAAATTCAAACCCAGATCCGCGCCAAATCTCCCAAGTACGCCGCCCTCAAATATCCCCAACCCCTGATTCTAGACCAAGTCCAACAACAACTCCTCGACCCTGACACCGCCCTCCTACAATACGCCCTTGGTCAAGACAAAAGCTACCTCTGGGTCGTCACCCAAGACGGCTTTCAATCCTACGTATTACCCGCCAGTAAAGACCTCGAAACCTCCGCTAGAAACCTCCTTGACACCATTCAATCCAATCAGCAGAATCTCGAAATAATTGCCCAAAGGGTTAATCAACTCAGCCAACAAATCCTCGCCCCGGCCTCTGCCCAACTCAACAAAAAACGCCTAATTATCGTCCCCGACGGCGCTTTAAACTATCTTCCCTTCTCCGTCCTCACCGTCAACAATCAAACCCTCCTCAGTAACCATGAACTGATTAACCTCCCCTCCAGTTCCAGCCTCGCCCTCATCCGCCAAGACACCCAAAACCGTCAACCCGCGCCCAAAGCCCTAGCTATCCTCGCCGATCCCATTTTCAGCGCCGACGACGACCGTCTCAACACCCCGCCCCAACCCGTCGCCCCGACTAATCCCGATTTAAA
>JBKCES010000173.1:0-7065 GCA_046304295.1 Cyanobacteriota bacterium
GCGTTTGTGCCCCTCATGGATACCATATTTTCAAAACCTAGTCCCAGTAAGGGATTGAGCCACCTGTAATGTTTACACGAGAAGGATTTGATGGTCATTGGTAAAATATCTCAGCAGGGTTACCAACCTGCGGAATGTAGGTATCCGGCGCTTGTCGGGTGGTGAAACTGTTGACTTCGCTCAGTAGCGCCCCCCAATTCTGAGGGGAACCAGACTCAAAATATCGGCGCTGGCCGGGAACTAAAACGGCGCTTTAGACTTGGTCGGCGCAAATAATGCGATTTTTGCCCCCGGTCTTAGCTTGGTAAAGACACCGATCCGCCAGCGCCACTAGGTCTTTAGGATTCCGCTCCGGTTGGGGAATCAGCACCGCCACCCCAAAGCTCATCGTGACCCAGTCCCCCAGGGGAGAGGGGTGGTGGGGAATGGCCAGCAGTTCTAGGGTCGCCTGCATCCGGCGGGCCGTCTGATAAGCGCCGGTTTGGTCGGTGTTGGGTAAGATGGCGATAAAGTCCTCGCCGCCGTAGCGAGCGAAGAGATCAAAGGGATTCCGTAAACAGGCACTCAGCGCCTTAGCGAGGCGCCGCAAACAGTCGTCGCCGCTGAGATGGCCATAGAAATCGTTAAATTCTTTGAAATAATCCACATCGGCGAAAACCAGAGCCAGGGGTTCTCCCCTTTCTCCTAATTTTTGCCACTGATCCTCTAGATGTTGGTCAAAATGGCGCCGATTGGCCACCTGGGTAAGACCGTCAAGGTTGATCAGTTGGTTCGCTTCGCAGAATTTTTGGCGCCATTGGGCATCCACCACGTCCCCGTGCTCCATGATGGTCTGCACAATAATCTCTAGGTCTTCTTTTTGGCGGGAAATGAGATGGAGGAGATTATGGAGTTTGGCTTCGGCCCGTTGGCGCTCGGCGATTTCCGCCTTGAGTTTGACATTGGTTTCAGTGAGAAGAGATTCAACCATGTCCCCGTGCTCGGCGATGGTGGTCAGAGCGATGTGCAGATCTTCGTTTTCCCGCCGGAGGCGCTGGTTTTCCCCCCGTAATTGTTCCAGTTCTAAACCGGGGACAGTGTCCCGGGAAGCGTCGGCGTAGGAAGAGGTAGAAGCCATAACCACAAAAATCGGAACCAAGGGGAGAATTTCCAGTAAAGCACAGAGTTTGGAGAATTATTGTTGCTTAAGGATCACTAAGGTGATGTCGTCAAAAACTTTTTGAGTTTTAATCCAGTCCCTCACGTCCCGAATTACCGCCTGACGAATGTTTTCCGCCGTTAGGTGACGATTGCGGGCTAACACCTTTTGCAGGCGCTCTAAACCATACTGCTCCTTATCGGGATTCATGGCCTCGGTGACGCCGTCGGTGTACAGCGCCGCCAGGTCGCCGGGCTTTAAGTGGAGGGTGGTTTCCGAGACTAAATGGGTAATGTCGGACTCCAAACCGAGGGGAAAACCCAGTTCAAAAGTGTCGATATTTTCCACCTGACCGCTCCGGCGAACAATGATTAACTCTTCGTGTTGCCCGCTCAGCCGCAGGAGTCCCGCTTCGTACTCCAACAACATTAAGGTCATATTTTTATAGGATCCCATGCGGCGGATATTGTCGTAGAGAGTGCGATTGACGGCGTTTAAGAGGCGGGCCGGGTCGGTTTCCCCGTTTTCCAGCAGGGTGCGCACCGCAGTTTGGGCCATAATCATCACCAAATTGCTTTCTAAACCGTGGCCCGTGACATCGCCGATACTAATGCGGGTTTTGCCGTTGGCCTGTTGGATGTCGTAGTAGTCGCCTCCCACCTCCGCCGCCGGCTCCATAAACCCGGCGATATCCAGCCCCGCCACAGATTCTAATTCTCCTTGGGACGGCATCAGCAATTGTTGCAGGCGCCGGGTGACAGCTAATTCGGCCCCAAGCCGGAGGTTGTCGTCCTGGAGGCTTTGGGTCAGACGCTGGATTTCCAGTTCGTCGGCTTTGCGCTGACTGACATCCATGACTGTGCCCTCAAAACCGGTTAACTCGCCTTGATCGTCGTAGATACAGCGGGCGGACTCGGAAATCCAGATAATAGAGCCGTCCCGACGATAGACCTGGGACTCAAAATTCCGTAGCGAGCCGTTTTCCTGAAGGGTTTCGATAAATTCCTGACGGCGCCGGGGTTGGACGTATAACTGTCCCTGAATATCCTGGAGGGAGGCGACTAAATCCTGGGGCGAGGCGTAACCGTAGATTTGGGCGAGGCGAGTATTTACCATTAAGTACTTACCCCCCAGACTCGTTTGATAAATCCCCACCACCGCGTTTTCCACAATCCCCCGGTATTTCGCCTCCGCCGCCCGCAGGGCGTCGGCTAGAGTTTGGAAGGATTGTACGACCTCTCCCATTTCGTCCCGAGTATCCAGTGCCCAATCCTTGTCCTGAGCGCCGGCCACTAATCGGAGGGAGGCTTGTCGCAGTTGCTCTAGGGTAATCATTAAACTTTTATAGAAGCCGATAAAGAGATAGGCCGCCAGTGCCAAAGCGGCTAAGACCAGCAAACTTAAGAGTTGTTGGCGCCGTTGAAAGCGGTTGATTCGGCGCTCAAGGAGAGTTTCTAAATTCTCGGCGCTACTCCGCCAAAGGTCGGCGCTGGCGTCTAAGGCGGCTTGATTGGGGGCGAGTAACACTTCCGGTTGGGGAGCGTTTTGGGGGTCGAGCAATCCTTCTAGCTCCCGGATCAAGCGCCGATTGGCCTCAATCTGGGCGTTAAGCGCGGGTTTTAAGTCCCGGGTCAGAAACTGGGGCGGCGCTTGTTGGAAGACAACTTGGAAATTATTCTCTAGGGTCTCCGCCAGTTGAATTAAATTCTCCCGCCGGGCCAGCAGTTGAGCCCGGCGCCAAGGGGTCAAAATTGCCAAGTCCCGCCGGCCTAAAACCCCCTGAATTTTGCCGAGATTGTTTTGAATTTCCGGCAGAGTCAGCGCCACTGTGTCCATCAAATAATAGCTATCCAAATCCGGGTCGAGGATTAAATTGGACTGGTCCGCCACCCGGCGCCGGAGTCGGTGGAGCGGTGCTTCCATCAGTTCCCGGGGATTAAGCTTTTGAGGTTGGGATTGCCAAGCCTGCCATTCTTGGGTCAGGGTTCTCAAGGGCAAAGCGGTTTGCAGGGTCGCTCCCTTTTCGGCATCGGCACTTTGCAGTCGGCGCCAAGCGTTCTCCAAGACTGCGCGGTCTGACTGGGGACTAACATCCAACAGAGCGTCGTTAAAGATTTGCAGAGCTTGGAGGTAATGAAGCCCCTCAATTTCGCGCCGGGCAAAGTCGACCCGATTCTGGATCTCAGAGAGAAGCAGGTAGAAAGCCAACCCCAGGGGCGCCAGAAAGACGCAACTGAGCAGGGCAAACTTCTGGGGATATTTGAGGCGGTTAAGGAGATAAATAGCCGGACGACTGAGAAAACGCAGGCTCATGGCGAGGGGAAAGACCCAAGGAGTCTTTCTCTAGTGTGAGAGTGGCTCTATTGTAGGGGTTGATCTTCCCGCTTCCGAGATTAGGGACGCGTTCTCTCCCCTTTCCCCACAGGGAAATACCTGACCCGCGGCTCTAAATTCGCAGTCTTGAGTCAGTATAATAAAGTGTTAAAAACATAATAAAGTGTTAAAAACGCCCCTCGAACACGGCGTCCCTCAACACGCCCTTCCCTTCCCCCCAGCGCCGATGGATATTACCCTAACCCAGCAAAATGAGATTCAAATCGCCACCCTAGTCGGAGATATTGACGCTAACACGGCGCCGGGGGTGACGGCGAAAATCCTCCCCCTGGCGCAGTCAGGGAGTAAAATTCTTCTCAATCTGAGCGCCGTGCCCTATATGTCCAGTGCCGGTTTGCGCATGCTCCTCTCTCTCTATCGCGAGGCCGCGGCTCAGAATAGCAAAGTGGCGCTGGTGGGTTTGTCGGAAGAGATTCAAGACACCATGTCCGTGACCGGCTTTCTGAAATTTTTCACTGTCTGCCCGACTTTAGAAAAGGGAATTGAGCAATTAAGTTAAGCAGTTACCAGCTACCAGTTACCAGCTATCAGTTTTTAGATAGCTAAATATTAGCTACCCGTTATCAGTTATTGAACTTACTGAGCCTAACCCCATGACTCCAGCGCGGATTGATGCCCATCCCACCCATAGCTACGGAAACTTTAAACTCCGCCCCGGGAAGCCGTTCCCCTTCGGCGCTAACCCCGTGCCGGGGGGGGTCAATTTTTCGATTTTTTCTAGTCATGCAACCTCCTGTTCTTTAGTTCTTTTTGATAAAGGAGTGGCAGAACCTAAAGCGGAAATTCCCTTCCCGGATGAGTTTCGCATTGGCAATGTTTATTCGATGGTGGTTTTTGACCTAGATTACGAAAGTCTGGAGTATGGCTACCGTATGGACGGCCCCAATAACTTCCAACAGGGGCACTGGTTTGACAAAACTAAAATTCTCCTTGACCCCTACGCTAAAGCTATCGGCGGGCGAGATGTCTGGGGCGCCGAGCCGGATTGGAACAATATTTACCAACACCGGGGCCGAGTGGCTTTTGACGATTTTGACTGGGAAGGCGATCGTCCCCTGGAAATTCCCCCGGAGGATCAGATTATCTATGAACTCCATGTGCGCAGTTTTACCCGGGACCCCTCCTCCAGGGTCAAAGAAAGCCACCGGGGCACCTTCGCCGGTCTGCGGGATAAAATTCCCTACCTGAAGGAACTGGGCGTTAACGCGGTGGAGTTGATGCCCATTTACGAGTTTGACGAGTTTGAAAATAGCCGTCCCAATCCTCAAACCGGGGAATTGCTTTTAAATTACTGGGGCTACAGCACCGTGGGCTTCTTCGCGCCCAAGGCCGGTTACGCAGCCACCGGCAAATTGGGAATGCAGGTGGACGAGCTGAAGGCGCTGGTGAAGGAACTCCACAAAAACGGCATTGAAGTGATTCTCGACGTGGTCTTTAACCACACCGCCGAGGGCAACGAGCGAGGGCCCACCATTTCTTTCCGGGGCGTCGATAATAAAACCTACTATATGCTCACCCCGGAAGGCTATTACTTCAACTTCAGCGGCACGGGCAATACATTGAATTGCAATAATCCCATTGTCCGGGGCATGGTGCTGGACTGTCTGCGCTACTGGGCGGCGGAGTACCACATCGACGGTTTTCGCTTTGACCTGGCGGCGATTCTCGGGCGAGACCCCTGGGGGGCGCCTTTGGCTAATCCGCCCCTCTTGGAAAGTTTGGCCTTTGATCCCATTTTGGCGAAATGTAAACTGATCGCCGAAGCCTGGGACGCGGGGGGTCTCTATCAGGTCGGCTCCTTCCCGGCCTTTGGGCGCTGGGCGGAGTGGAACGGCAAATACCGGGACAGTCTGCGGAAATTCCTTAAGGGCGACGGCTCGGTGGGGGATGTGGCCCAGCGCCTCCAGGGTTCTCCCGACCTCTATGCGGCGTCGGGACGAGCGCCGGCCACCTCCATTAATTTCATCACCTGCCACGACGGCTTTACCTTGATGGATCTGGTCTCCTACAACGGCAAACACAACGAAGCCAACGGGGAGAACAATAACGACGGCAGTAACGACAACGACAGTTGGAACTGCGGCTGGGAAGGCCCCACCGATGATCCGGCCATTCAATCCCTACGGCGCCGGCAAATTAAAAACGCCTTGGCTTTACTGCTCGTGAGCCAAGGGGTGCCCATGATTCTCATGGGGGACGAAGTGGGCCGCACTCAACAGGGAAACAACAACACCTACTGCCACGATAACGAACTCAATTGGTTGGATTGGACGCTGGCGGAGCGGGAACAAGACCTGCTTAAATTTTGCCAAGATTGCGTCGCCTTTCGCCACGCTCATCCGGTTCTCCGCAATCCCTACCATTTTCAAAATCGGGACTATGTGGGGAGCGGCTACCCCGATATCAGTTGGCACGGGGTTAAAGCTTGGAACGCAGACTGGTCGTCCGGCCATGTGTTGGCTTTCCTACTCTGCGGCGCCCACGCCAAAGGGGGAACCGTTCGGGACGACTTTATCTACGTCGCCATGAATCTCCATTGGCAGGCCCATTGGTTCGAGTTGCCTCAACTGCCCTCGGAACAGGGCTGGTTCGTTTTTGCTAATACCGGCGCCGCTCCCAGTAGTTGGGCGCCGGGTTCGGAGCCGCGGCTGGAGAATCAACAAGGTATTCTTGTCGGGGAACGCTCTGTGGTTATCCTAGTTGGCCGATAACGGTTCAGCGCCGTCTAGAAGAAAAGTCCCTCACCACAGAAGGACATCCTTGCTACTTGGCAAGACGTTTTTGTTGCTGCTTGCAATGTTAGAGCGGTCACATCTATGTTGTAAATTATCCCTTGCCAAAAAGCTCTACCCATAAGGGATCTGGACTTTATGATTTTACAAATCATTTGCGACTGCCATGTCACCCTCATTCCCGGAGAGCTGTTTTTGTATCTTTGGTTACATTCTGAATTTGGAATCACTGGTTCGGAGGAGCGGCGCTGGTGAATCGGGGAAAATCGGGCTAGAATGGCAACCTAAATCCGAGTCTCAACCCCAGACCCTTCCCTTAACCCCATGGCGACCCCCCCTCTTCCTTCTGCTCCCCGCGAAGACGCCACTGCGTCGGTCGTGGCGGAGTGGGTGCCGGAAGCCGAATCCCTCGCTTTAACAGTCGGCGGGGACTCTTCTAAACAGTCCGCCGGGACGGACGACGAATTACGGGTAACCGACACCATCGAGTTTAATTTCGTCGCCCTGCCGCCGTTGGGGCCGCCGCCCTCTCCCCCCGCGCCAGATCTCCTCGGGGGGGGGCTGAGTGCCTGGACTTTAGGGGGACTGTTATTATTTCTGCTGGCGAACGGCGCCCTACTCGCCCGCCAGTTTTTCTCCCCCATGGCGGCGCCAACCACGCCCCTGGAGCAACTTTCTTCCCTCTCCCCCTGGCAAGAAGCGCCCTTACTCTCTAGCTTGAGTTTGTCCCCGGAATCGTCCTTGAGTTTAGGGACTCTCAGCTCCGTCCCCCCTCCCTTGCCAGCCCCACCAAAACTGGAG
>JBKCES010000174.1:0-10224 GCA_046304295.1 Cyanobacteriota bacterium
GGGTTTGGCCCTTTTCCGGTTGGCACTGGGGGCAAAAATGACTGGAGCGGCCGCCAATTTTCAGGCGCTCAATGGTCACTCCGCAGACCCGACAGGGTTCCCCCCGGCGTCCATAGACCCAAGCTTGACCGCCATAGTTGCCGTTAATGCCCGTCACTCCCCGAAAATTGCTGAAGGTCGTCCCCCCGGCGCTGATGGCCTGCTCTAGAGTCTGCTGAATCTGACGGTGTAACGTCTCAGTTTGGGCCGGGGTTAATACGTTCGCCGGAGTTAAAGGATGCAAGCCCGTTTGAAACAGGACTTCGTCGGCGTAAATATTACCCAAACCTGCCACCAGCCGCTGATCCAACAGCGCCGTTTTCAGGGGCCGCCGACTTTTACTGAAACGTTTCTCTAAAAACTGAGGGGTAAAGGACTCCGCCCAGGGTTCCGGCCCTAGGGTCTTTAACCCGGAAATAATCGTTTCTGGCTCTACACCCGCCGGGAGCCGCCAGAGTTTTCCAAACGTCCGAATATCAATAAACCGTAAATCCCGACCGCCCCGACAATGGAAACAAACTTTCGTATGGGTCGCCCTTGGCTCGTTACTCGGAACCCAAAGTAGTTGCCCGGTCATGCGCAGATGAACACCCAGATAACCGGCGCTCACCCCATTTTCGAGAAGCTCCCCCAACAAATACTTGCCCCTGCGGCGCCAAGCGCCGAATTGCCGACCCTCTAGGTTTAACGGTGCCGACGGAGGGGGATAGGCGAAGGTCTGGGGTCTCAGAACTGTAACCCCCTCTACAAACTGACCGGAGGCGAACGCATTCAACCCCCGGCAGACAATTTCAACCTCTGGCAGTTCTGGCACCGCTAAGGTTTAAGCTTTCGCTTTAGCGGGAGCCGCTTGCACGAGTTCCAGTTCCCGCTCGGCAAAGTTATTGGTGTTGACCCCGGAGGCGGAGCCGCTAAAACCGTTGTAGTTCACTCGCTCGAAACGAACGATGACCGGGTAAAGAATGCCGCTTTTCTCGACGCTGGCGACAGTGCCCACATCCCCGTACCAGTAGGATTCGGGACGCTTGATTCTAACTTTGTCTCCGCGGTTAAAGGCCATAGGTGTTTTCCTTAGAAATTGAGTCCAACGTTATTGAAAAAATCCTGCCCCCGCCGCTGTTTGGTTGGGGAAGACGTTTCCTAACGCCAAATCATAGCAGTTTTTCCCCCCAGGCTCCCCTCGGCGCCGGGGTTCCTTACAAATCTTTACATCTACTCCAGTGGTAGGACATTCTCGGTGTTTTGACGGCGGCGCCGTTTCTGAACATCTTCCCAGCCGATACCATCCCCACGGCCGATAACCCGCCGAACTCCTCCACCAAGGGCGCGTTAAAAAACGGAGCGAAACTCCGACTCCAGGGTGACAAAATAGAGTTCCACCCGTAACTCGGGATAGCGCCGTTGAATTTCCCCTCGGGCCTGACGCAGGTAACGACGATGGGTCTCATATTCCCGGTGGGGGTCTCGACTGAGCTGGGGGTCAATCCGACTGGCGTAGGCGCCGCAGTCCTGGTGGTCGAGGATGATCACCGTTTGGATCTGGTGTAACCGGCAAGATAAGTCCAGCTGATCCCAAAAAGCTTCCGCATCCGCCGGGTGGGGAAACCCAGTCAGGGCCAAAGCGGCGCCAGCGAGGGAAACCCAATCGTATGGCCCGTCCAATTTTTGGGTTAAAAAACCTTGCTCCGGTTGGATAAAGCGAAAATCAATACAGCTTAAAATCAGGGCTTGGGCTTGGCGGGGACTGGCTTGGGCGGTGATGTTGGCGGGTAGGAGGGGAGAAAGCAAAAGCCCGGCCCCGAGGAGTTTCAGCGCCGAGCGCCGGGAGCGGCAACCCGGACAAAGGGAACGGAGAGAGGAACGGTAAGTAGACATTAGGGGACAAACTCCTCGGCTTTCCCCCGGCGCCGTAGGAAAGTATAGAGCCGTTTCACTAGTTTTTCGCCTTCGACCCAAAGAAACATCAAACTGCTAAATCCGAGGCAAATCAACAGTTGACGTGGGGTTAAGATATCGGTGTTGAAAAAGTTCCGCAGGGGTTCCACATAGATCAGCATTAACTGCAAAGCGGTGGTAATTAAAACGGCCCCCCAGAGATAAATATTCGTGAAAGGATTCATCTCCACCGTCAGGCGGGTATTAGAGCGCACCGCTAGGGCGTGGCCCATCTGGGCGATACAGAGGGTGGTAAAAACCATGGTTTTCCAACTCTCGGGTCTGTCGCTATCCACGGCGCTGTTGTAGGCCCAGACCATGAGGGTAATACTGATGGCGGAAAAAATCAGGCCAATGCGGAGAATATAGGAGCCAAGCCCCCGGGAAAAAATACTTTCCTTAGGGCTGAAGGGGCGGTATTTCATAATATTGGGGTCCCCTGGCTCCACCGCCAGCGCCAGCGCCGGCAGGCCGTCCGTCACTAGGTTCATCCAAAGAATTTGCAAAGGGGAGAGAGGCACCCCCGATAGTCCCAAAATCGGCGCCGCGGCGATGGTAATCACTTCCCCCACGTTACTGCCAAGAATGTACTTAATAAAATGGCGAATATTACTATAAACGACTCGCCCCTCTTCGGTGGCGGCCACAATGGTGGCAAAGTTGTCGTCCAGCAGCACCATATCGCTAGCCTCCTTACTGACGTCTGTGCCGGTAATACCCATGGCGATGCCAATGTCCGCCTGCTTCAGCGCCGGTGCGTCGTTGACGCCGTCCCCCGTCATGGCCACAAATTTATCCCGACTTTGAAGCGCCTGGACGATACGCAATTTATGCTCCGGGGAAACCCGAGCGAAGACGCTGATGTGTTCTACCTGGGCCTCAAGATCCGCCTGGCTCATCCGCTCTAGTTCCAAGCCCGTCACCACCCGGTCGTCAGGCTGACTAATGCCCAAACTTTCGGCGATCACTGAAGCCGTCAACTGGTGGTCGCCGGTGATCATCACCGTGCGAATCCCCGCCTGAAGACATTTCGCCACCGCCGCCTTCACTTCCAGACGGGGCGCGTCAATCATCCCCGTCATACCGACCCAGACCAAATTACGCTCGACATCCTCCACGGTCATCTCGGGAATCTCCGCCACCGGGCGGTAGGCCAATCCCAGCACCCGGAGTCCCCGCCGGGCAAGGTCGTCGTTATCCGCTAGGATTTTTTGGCGCTTACCGGGGCTGAGCGCCTGGGGTTCGCCATTCACCAGAACCTCGCTACAGTGGGGCAGGAGCAATTCCGGGGAGCCTTTGGTAAAAATACCGTAGGCCGCTGAGGCGTTAATCTGTTTTAGCATTGACCCCAGGGGGTCTTCCCCCAGGGAACCGCGCCAGGGCGTCAAAACGCTCATCCGTTTCCGCTCCGAGGAAAAGGGAATTTCCGCTAGTCGGGGCCAATGGGGCGTGATTTTATCCTGAAATAATCCCCCCTTCCCCGCTAGGGTCAACAGCGCCCCCTCCGTGGGATCGCCGAGAATAGTCCAGTCCGGTTGTCCGTAGCAGAGTTGGGCGTCGTTGCAGAGAACGCAGGTCAGTAAGAGGAGGGAAAGATCGGGGTTCCCTTCGGCGCCGCTAATGTCTCCCACTGGGTTATAGCCCTCCCCCGTCACGGCATAGGCCTGAGTCCAGGTAACGACTTCCTGGACAACCATTTTATTTTGGGTCAGGGTGCCGGTTTTATCAGAGCAGATCACGTTGACCGAGCCGAGGGTCTCCACAGCGGGAAGCTTACGAATCAGCGCCTGACGGCGCACCATCCGTTGGGTGCCCAGCGCCAGGGTAACGGTAATCACCGCCGGCAATCCCTCCGGCACCACCGCCACCGCCATACTGAGGGAGACTTCCACCAGTTCCTGTAACAGACCCCAGCCCTTCTGGGCCACCCCCAGGGTGATGACTAAAAAGACGAGGATGAGGGAGCCGCTCACCAAGACATTACCCAAATCCCCCATCCGTTTTTGTAGAGGGGTGGGTTCGCTTTGCACCGTCTGGAGCATCTGAGCGATTTTCCCCAACTCGGTGGCCATGCCTGTGGCTGTCACCAAGACCTTGCCCCGCCCCTGAATCACCTCCGTGCCAGTGAAGACCATGTTTTGCCTGTCCCCCAAAGGGGTGTCGGCGCCTAGCCCCGTCTCGCTGACCCGTTTATTCACCGGTTGGGCCTCCCCCGTCAGCGCCGATTCCCGGATCGAGAGATTAATGGCCTCGATCAGCACGCCGTCGGCGCAGAGTTGACTGCCCGCTTCTAAGAGCATGATGTCCCCCAGAACCAGCGCCGGCGCCGCCACGGATTGGCGCTGGCCGTCCCGAATCACCTGCACCGAAGGGGAGGAGAGTTTTTTCAGCGCCGCCAGGGCCTTTTCGGCCCGACTTTCCTGGAGATAGCCCAGAACCCCGTTGAGGATGACGATAGCTAAAATGGCGATGGTGTCCTTGAAGGGCACATTGCCGGGCTTGAGTTGACCCGTCCGCAGTTGAACAATATCTAGAACTCCGGAGACCACCGCCACGGCGATCAGCATCACCAGCATCACATTTTTGAACTGATCCAGGAGAATTTCCCAAGAACTCCGACCGGCGCCTTCAATTAGTTCATTGGGGCCGTAATGACCTTGGCGCTCTGCCACCGCGGTTGCCGTCAAGCCGCCCTGGGGATCTCCCGCCAATCGTTCTAGGCTTTGGGCTAAGCCGTAGGTATGCCAAGGTTGCCGGGGATCGGGCCAGGAAGAAAAGCTCATGGTTTTGGAGGAAGGAGAGAAAACAGTTGCGGAAACCTAAAAATCGCCAGGGTTCCGGCCTAGTCATCCATGTTAACTTTTGGGGAGTTGACGGGTCTATGGGCGCCGGGTTGATTATCGTCTCCCACCCTGAGCTTAAAATGAAGAGCCGTAAGCTTAAAATAAATCCTTCCTCGTCTCCGTCCTCCGGCGATACCCGTTCCTAACCCAACCCTATGCTGACTCTGGCCGTCGCGATTTTGATCATGTTGCTGGGTTCAGCCCTCTGTTCAGGCGCGGAAGCGGCGCTGTTATCGGTTTCTCTCCTTAAGGCTCAGCAATTGGCGGAGTCCCGCAAGCCCGCGGCGCTAACCCTCTTGGCCATTCGCCAGAAGGTCAATCGCCCCATTATTACTATCGTCATTCTCAATAATCTCTTTAATATTGTCGGCAGTGTCATCGTTGGGGGGATGGCGACTCAGGTCTTTAACTCGACGCTCCTCGGCTTATTTACCGGCGTTTTAACCCTACTGGTTATTCTCTTTGGGGAAATTTTCCCGAAAATCCTGGGGGAACGGTACGCAGTTCCCATCGCCCTGTTGGCGGCTATGCCCGTGCGGGCCGTCGCCTGGTTGTTTACCCCTGTTGTTTTACTGCTAGAAACCATCACGGCGCCGTTGATCGGTCAAGGGCATCGCCCCAGCACCAACGAAGCCGAGATTAAGCTGATGGCGGCCATCGGGCACCAGGAGGGCATTATTGAGGCCGACGAAGCGGAGATGATTCGTCAGGTTTTCCTGCTCAATGATCTCAGAGCGATGGATATTATGACCCCCCGAGTGGCGTTAACCCACCTGCCCGGCGACGCAACTATCGCCGAAAGTCAGCGGGAAATCCTCAACTCCCAACACAGCCGCATTCTCGTCACCGACGACGACGTCGACCATATTCTCGGTTTGGTGCTCAAAAACGACCTTTTGGCGGCGCTGGTTCAGGGCGCGGGGCAACGGTTGATCCGAGAGGTGATGCGACCTGCGCGCTTTGTCGCCAAAACCGAGCGGGCCGATAAACTTCTGCAACAATTCCAACGGGCTCGGGAGCATCTGGCGGTGGTGGTGGACGAGTACGGCGGCGTTTCCGGCGTCGTCACCCTAGAAGACGTACTGGAGGTGTTGACGGGGGAAATTGTCGATGAGACTGACCGCAGTATTGATTTGCAAAAGTTAGCCCGCCAGCGCCAGCGTCAGCGGCTCAAGGCCTGCGGATTTGATTGGCCGGCTGAAGAAAATTAACCGTCGCCCTCGTTATACTGTATTCCCAGGGAAACGGCGCTCCCGCCACCCTCCCGACCCTTCAACCGTAATCCCATCATGTCCTCGTCCCGTCTCCTCTCCCCTCCTTGGCCGTCCTCTCGACTACTCCGCCTCGGCGGTTTGAGTCTCCTGCTTCTCGCCCTGGGTTGGGGACTCTGGCAGGGGTTTACGCCCCGTCACCCCGGCATTCCGGATCCCCTGGTGGACGCGCCCAGCGCCGGAACTCAGCAAACTGCGGTTTTTTCCGGGGGCTGTTTCTGGGGACTAGAGGCTATTTTTGAAGAAGTGGCCGGGGTCTCTCAAGTCCAAACTGGCTATAGCGGCGGCGAGGCCCAAACCGCCAATTACTCTCGGGTTAGTAGCGGCGCCACGGATCATGCGGAATCCATCGCCATTACCTACGATCCCCGTCAGGTGAGCTATGGGCAACTCCTGAAAATTTTCTTCGGTGCCGGTCATGATCCCACCCAGGTAAACCGTCAGGGGGTGGATGTCGGGCGCCAGTATCGCTCGGCTATTTTCGCCGCCACCCCGGAGCAAAAGCGGGCGGCCCAGGCCTATATCCAACAACTGCAAGGAGAGAGCGTGTTCCAGCGCCCCATTGTCACGGAAGTCAACGATCTTCAGGACTTTTACCCCGCCGAGGACTATCATCAGAATTTTGTCGAGCGGAATCCCGCCCATCCCTACGTCCTCGTTCACGACCTGCCCAAATTACAGCGTTTCCGCCAGCAGTTTGCCCCCCTCCTGAAATCCGAGGGTTAAGGTGCCACTTCGGTTTCATCGGAGAAGGACTTGCCAGCGAGAGGCTCCCGCGCTGTATTTGCTTACAATCAGTGACGGGGGTAATCATCTTTACCTTTCAACTTTATGGGACGCCTTTGGTCTTTTCTCTTGGTCACGCTCTGTCTACTGAGTCTCGGCGCCTGTAGTCCTCTGTCTCAGGTTCAGGCACAAGACCGACTCTTTGCAGACATGTCTCTAGAACTGGTCGATACCTACACTCTGCCGGCCACCGGCCCCGGGAATCTGCCCCTGGGGGGCCTGTCTGGTTGGGCCTACGACCGTCAACAGGATTTGTTTTACGCTGTTAGCGACGATAAACAAAAGCCCCGGTTCTATACCCTCAAGGCGGACTGGTCAAGGGCAGGGCGTTCTCCCCAACTCAAAAAAATTGAGATCAAAAACGCTACTCTACTGAAGGACGCCCAGGGCAATCCCCTCAAACCCAACCAATGGGATTTAGAAGGTATCGCCCTCAGTCCCGAGGGCGCCCTCTGGGTCAGTAGCGAAGGCGCCAGGGACGGAACCCAAGCGCCGTTTTTGGCGAAATTTGACCGCCAGAGTGGCCAGCTTCTGGAAACCCTAACTATTCCCTCCGCCTTTATCCCCGGCGCCGATCCGCCCCGAGGCCTACGGAAAAATCTCGGCTTTGAAGCCCTAGCTTTGGCGCCCGGCGCCGCCCTCCCCAGCGATCCCTACCGACTCTTCACGGTGCCGGAAAGCGCCCTGGCGCAGGATCTAGATCCCGACGCGCCCCCGGAGCGACTGCCCCTACGCTGGCTCCATTATTTGGTCAACTCCGGCGGCCCGGCGGTTTTACTGGCGGAGCATCTCTATTACCTCGACCCGCCGCCCTCCGGGACGCTTCTCCAGGGTTTGAGCGAAATCGCGGCGCTGTCCCGGGAAGGCATCTTTTTGTCCCTAGAGCGCGCATTGGACTTAACCGGTTTCAGCGCTAAGCTCTTTCAAGTGGTCAATGCTAACGCCACCGATACCCGAACCATCGCCAGTTTCCAAGGCAATATCGCCGATTTAGTTCCTCTGCAAAAGCGCCTTCTCCTCGATCTCAATACTTTGGACTTAGAGCTAGATAACCTTGAAGGCATGACCCTAGGCCCCCGCTTCCCCGACGGCACTGAAAGTCTCTGGCTGATTAGCGACAATAATTTCCGCCAAGACCAGGTCATTCAAATCCTTGTATTTCGGCTCCGGGGGTAACCAGAGACCTGTTCGTGTTTGGGAGGTAGTTTCGACCAGATCCAAAGCAATATATTTGGTTTTTAATAACGGTTGATGAGTTCGACTCTAAGAGCGCCTAGCCTGCAGCGGCAATCTCTACCAACAAATATTGTTAAGTTTTTCTGTTCTGCTCGCCCCGGCGCCGCTAGGCCAAAGTCCTGACCCGTGGTATAACAACCGGGAGAGTCTTTCGCCCGCCCGGCGCTAATCTATGGACGTCATCGCCACCGCTATCCCCGATCTGCGCATCCTTGAGCCAAAAGTCTACGGAGACGAGCGGGGTTTTTTTCTAGAAAGTTTTAACGCCCGGGTCTTTGCCGAAAAGGTAAACAGTGAGGCGACCTTTGTTCAGGACAACCATTCCCGCTCCGTTCAGGGCGTCCTGCGGGGTCTCCATTACCAAATCCAAAATCCCCAGGGGAAATTAGTCCGAGTCACCACTGGAGAAGTGTTAGACGTGGCGGTGGATCTGCGGCGCTCTTCCCCCACCTTTGGCCAATGGGTTAGTTGCTGGCTCAGCGCCGAGAATAAACGGCAGTTTTGGATTCCCCCAGGCTTCGCCCACGGCTTTTTAGTTTTTTCTCCCGTGGCGGAATTTCTCTATAAAACCACGGATTTCTACGCCCCTCAACACGAAAGAACCCTCCTTTGGAACGACCCTGAGTTAGCCATTGATTGGCAACTCCCCCGCCTGCCTCTAGCGCCGCTCCTCTCAGCCAAGGATCAACAGGGTCTTCCCCTGAGCCAGGCGGCGCTTTTTCCGTAACGAGGATGTTTAATCAGCCCCCTCAATCCCCCAACTTTGGAGGACTTTGAATCCGGTTCCCCCAGAAATTGGAGGGCTAGGGGGGCCTTTCCAATCGCCCCTAACTCCTATGCTTGGTTTTCTCAATCTCCATAAACCCGAGGGCTGGACATCCCACGACTGCGTCGCTAAAATTCGGCGCCTGGCCCAGACTCGCCGGGTGGGTCATGGCGGCACCCTCGATCCTTTAGCCACGGGGGTTTTGCCCCTGGCTCTAGGCACCGCCACCCGCCTCCTTCCCTATTTACCCAAACGGAAACAATATCGAGGAACCCTTCGTTTTGGGATCGTTACCACCACCGACGATCTGGGGGGTGAGGTTCTCCAAGAAACTGAGACGGGGCATTTAACCCTAGGCACCCTTTGGGGCTATCAAGGCAATTTTTTAGGAACTATTCAACAAATTCCGCCCCAGTTCAGCGCTATTCAAAAAGACGGGTGCCGACTCTACGATCTTGCGCGGGCGGGGATTACAGTGGACATTCCCGCCAGGGACGTGGAAGTGTTTGCCATTGAGCTAATTGAGTGGCGTCCCGGCACTCCGGCGGAATTAGAGGTTGAAATTACCTGCGGCGAAGGCACCTATATTCGTTCCATTGCTCGGGATTGGGGAGAAAAAGCGGGAACCGGCGCGACCTTAGCTCGACTAGAGCGCCGTCTTTCTGGGGGGATGCGTCTGGAAAATAGCGTCTCCCTAGCGGTTTTACTGGAAAACCCGGAAGCATTCCCGAACTGTCTCATTCCACCCCAGGTCGCCCTAGACCATTTACCGCTGTTGACCTTGGAAGAGCCGGAAGTTCGGCGCTGGCACCAGGGGCAACGGTTGCCCTGTTCCTTAGAAGCCGGGCCGACCGTGGTTCAAAGCGCCGAAGGCCTGTTTTTAGGCGTTGGCAATGTGAGGACACAAGAGGACGGCGCTGTTCTTCACCCCAAAGTGGTTTTAATTTTAGAGTAATAAAATAAATCAACTTTTTTTGTTCTTAAATGCTGGTTTGGGAGGACGATCCCGGCCCTAAACGGGATTGGGTAGTGATTCAGGAGTAGTAAAGAAGGCTCAATTGCTGACCAGGGAAGAATTATAGTCGTGTATGAAGTACCAAATTGCACCTATGTGATTGTCTAGGTTGAGAGCATCTCACTTTTGCATAGAGTTATTTTGAGCGTAATAAGTCGTACTAAGGGTGAGCGGATAGCTGTCCGTTTAGATAAGCGCAACGATGCCGCAACACTTGAGATACGTTCTCTACTTTCCACTGTGCTCCGGGTAATTGTACCCTCGCCCCAATTTGCTTAACTAACGACTCTACAGAACCGGAACCAATACTGATTCCCTCTGCTTGATAGTAGC
>JBKCES010000175.1:0-24883 GCA_046304295.1 Cyanobacteriota bacterium
CCCACTATCACCCCAACCATAGCTACCTCCGTCTCCGCCATCGCCTCCATTCCCGCCATTACCCCCGAAACCGCCATTGCTTCCCCGCCCGCCATCATTCCCATCGCCACCCGGAAGATTACCGTAACTATCGGCGCCGTCGGCTCCACGAGATCCATGTGCGCCGTTATTGGCGGGAATACCTGGAATCCCAATACCACCGCCGGAGACAGTATAGTCTCCGTCGCCGCCAAGCGCCGTATTATTGAAGAAATTCACATTACTCAAAGTAACAGTACCGTCATAGATAAAAAGACCACCTCCCATACCGGCACCGCCACCATTTTCCCCTTGGGCGCGACCGTTAGTAATTGTTAAATTAGAAATTGAAACAACGCCGGATTTAATAAATAAAGGACGAGTATCTCCCGCATTATTAATGCCGTTACCATTGACATCGCCGCTAAGACTAAAGCCGTTTCCCTCTAGGGTAATGTTGCTATCGATAAAACTGGGAATAAATACGGCGCCGGTTAAACGGACGTTGTTATTTAAAACAATGGCATCATCTCCCGCTATTTGGTTGGCTTGAAAAATAGCGTAACTGAGGGTTCCCGCAGTATCGCCTAAGCCGTTATCGGTCGTTTGAGTGACGGTAAAAGTAGCCATGATAAACCTCTGTTATTTTGAGGTGAAAGTCTTGTTAAGATTGAGCTTAAGCGCCGTCTGCAGAACGGGGCATAATCACATTAGCGGCGCTGTTGCTGGGGGTTTGCCAGAAAGAAAGTTGGGAATATTGCTGAAATAAATCCGGCGGCAAAATCGTTTTGCGAGGAATAAACTCTACCTTCGATTTGACCTGATGGAGTCCCTGGGTATGGAGGCGACCGTCAAATTCCGGGGCGCTGTACTCAACATGGTCAAAGTCATGCTCAAAAGGCTCTTGCCCTAAAAATTGATAAATTAGAGCTAAGGTATCCTTCGGTGCCTGGGTGAGAATATCGTAATCCACCAAAAGCAAACATTCGCTCTGCTCGCTATAGAAGGCTTCCTTCAGGGCGTTGTAGGCAAAACCCACCAAGCGTCCTCCCTGACTAAGGGCTTCGGTGCGGGTGTAAACCGTGGCGCGCTCCGTGGCGGTGCCGAAGAGACGGGACACTTCAAAGACATTTTTGCGAATCAGGCGCTCTAGACTATCCATAATCCAGGCCACATTGCGCACACAGCAAATGACCTTAGCACCGGGAAAAAGTTGGCTAATTAAAGGAAGCTTGCTACACCAGAGCCGATTGGTGTCAAAAATAACGGTTTTGTCCCCTTGAGCCTGGTAATAAACCGTGAAAATACTGAGGATCAGCGCCTGTTTTTGTTCCGGGGTAATAAAGACGGAAAACTCGTTATCCTCGCTCATGGCGTTCAAGAGCTGATTGACCAAGCCCCCCACCGGACTGGACATCCCGGCGTGGAAGCGGGGATTTTGTCTGAGGAGAGCGCCGAGGAGCGTCGAGCCAGAGCGGGGTAACCCGGAGATAAAGTGGAGTTGCGGCGCCATGGGGTTTGTCCTCTGCCAACTTGTGCAAAAACGTCTAGGACGAGGCTCAAATTCTTAATATTTCCTTAAGAAATTTGGGTCTATTCTTGTCTTGATAAATCCATTGTAGTTTCGGTCTTAATCAATGTCTCTAGCTAAGCAACAAACCTTTACATATAGTTTTCAAGTTCTTAAGCTAGCGGAAGACCCCGTCCCTCGACAAAGGGAACCAGACTCTATAGAATGACACTCTAGCCTTCTCGGAGGCCTACTTTGTCCTGAAGATACTTTATGGCTATTTCGGCACCTGCCCGGAGCAAGTGGTCGCCTGTCCAGCGCTACCTAGAGCTTTTGCAGATTTTAGTAGAGCGCAACCTCAAGGGTCGGTACCGGGGATCTTTCCTTGGGGTCTATTGGTCGTTGCTGAACCCCTTGATTATGACCTTGATCTACACCGCCATCTTCGGAACGGCCTTTAAGTCCTATTTCGGCGGCTCCACTGTTAACTATATGTTGGCGGCCTTCACGGGTCTGATCGTCATTAATTTTTTTACCGCCTCCACTAATCAGGCGCTGGCCAGCGTGGTGCAAAGCGGGGGACTGATGAACAAGATACGTCTGCCCATCAGCGTCTTCCCCCTCTCGATGATCGTCTCCAATATTTTCCAGTTTGTTGTTGGCCCCCTGCCCCTATTGGCGCTGGTGACCTTTTTTAACACTCATGACCCTGATACCGCCTACTGGGCGCCCAATAATCTCCTCCACGCGTCGGTCAATATTCTCGCTCTTTTCATCCCCTTGCTGGCGCTGAGCCTCGTCTGTACCGGAGTCGGCTACTTGGTCAGTGCCCTCTATGTCTTTTTCCGGGACCTCCCTTACTTTTATGAGTTGGTCTGCTTTGTCCTATGGATTGGCTCCCCCATTTTTTACCCGGTGGAAATCGTCCCGCCCCAGGTGAAACAGTTTTTGCTCCTCAATCCCCTCTTTCCCATTATTGAAAGCATCCGTCAATTGTCGTTGATGAATGAAATGCCGGATTTGGGTCTCATCGTCCACGCTTTGGCTAACGGCGTTGTCCTCTCCCTAGTGGGTTGGGGCTGTTTCCGGGCTTGGCAAAATCAGTTTATGGACTTGCTGTAACTTTATCCGCGTTTAAATGACTGAAGTTATTCGTCTAGATCAGGTTTCTCTCCATCGGCGGACTCAAGAGGAGTTCTCCTACGATTTAAAACGCACTATTTTCTCCGTCCTGGAAGGAAAATACCGCAAGCCCAGCCGGAAACTGGTGTTAGACCGGATTGATTTAACCGTCGGCGCCGGGGAAAAAATCGGGATTATCGGCTCCAACGGCTCCGGTAAATCGACCCTGCTCAAGGTGATCTGCGGCATTCTCCAACCAACCCAGGGAACCTTGCGAGTTCGAGGGGACATCGCACCGTTAATCGAACTCGGCGCCGGTTTTGACCCGGAGTTATCCGTGCGGGACAATATCGTTCTCTACGGGGTGATGCTGGGGTTTTCCCGTCAGGAAATGCAGGAGCGGGTGGAATCGATCCTCGATTTCGCCGAACTTCAGGATTGTTGTTACGCGCCGGTGAAGTCCCTCTCTTCCGGCATGTCGGCCCGGTTGGGCTTCGCCATCGCCACCGACGTGCAACCGGATATTCTCATCCTCGACGAAGTCCTTTCCGTAGGGGATGAGCACTTTAAGCACAAGTGTCAAGCCCGGATGAATAAGCTTTGGAATCAACACACCACGATTTTGGTGGTCTCCCACGGTTTGCCCTTTATTCAGGAATCCTGCGAGCGGGCCATTTGGTTGGATAAGGGACAAATTCGCTTTATGGGCGGTAGTCAAGACACCATTGACCATTACCTCGAAGCCGTCCGAGAAAGCGATGCCGCAGAGTTGTCGATTTAGCGTAATCTATATCTGCGCATCAACTGATTGCTAAGCAACGGAGAACAAAGACTATGAAAATTTTAATCACCGGCGGTGCGGGCTATATTGGCTCTGTCTTAACCCCGGCGCTGTTGGCCGCGGGCCATGAGGTGACGGTGCTGGATAGTTTTATGTTTGGGCAAAATAGCCTGACGGACTGCTGTCATTACGAGACGTTCCAGGTCGTCCGGGGCGACTGCCGCAATGAGAAGTTAATCACCTCCCTTTTAGAAGACGCAGAAGCCATTATTCCCTTGGCGGCGCTGGTGGGAGCGCCGCTCTGTAGCCGAGATCAGATTGGTACCCAGACCATTAATCAGGACGCAGTGGAAATGCTCTGCCGTTTGGCCCGCCCGGAGCAAAAAATTCTCATGCCCGTGACCAACAGCGGCTACGGCATTGGCGAAGCGGGCAAATTCTGTACCGAAGAAAGTCCCCTACGCCCCCTTTCCCTCTACGGCACGACCAAAGTGGCGGCGGAAAAAGCTGTTTTGGAGTGGGGCAACAGCATCACCTTCCGTTTGGCCACCGTCTTTGGCATGTCTCCCCGCATGCGGGTGGATCTGCTGGTTAATGATTTTGTCTATCGCGCCGTTTATGACCGGGCGGTGGTGATCTTTGAAGGACATTTCAAGCGCAACTATATCCATATTCGGGACGTGGCCAAGGTTTTCCTCCACGGTTTGGATAACTTCGAGACGATGAAGGGCAAAGCCTACAATGTGGGGTTAGAAGACGCTAATCTCTCCAAACTGGAACTCTGCGCCGAAATCCAGAAGTATTTGCCCAATTTTGTCTATCTGGAAGCGCCGATTGGGGAAGACCCGGACAAGCGGGATTATATTGTCTCCAATCAACGGATTTTAGCCACGGGCTTTACCCCCGATTGGTCCCTGGGACGGGGCATTCGGGAGTTAATTAAGGGTTACACCATTCTTCGGAATAGCGTTTACTCTAACGTTTAATTCAGATACCAGATAACAGTTATCAGATATCAGTAAACTCAATGACTCAACATTTACTGAGCGGCTTTGGCTTTTGGAGCGGTGCCGGTTATCCCTTTCGGGCCGGAGGCCTTCTACGGCGCTATCCCAGTTTAGCTCCCTACTTGGTTATCCCTCTGTTGCTCAATCTCATTCTGGGCCTTTGGCTCTATTGGCAACTGTGGCAATGGGGAGAAAACAGCGCCGAAATCGGTCGCATTTACCTCGGCGCTTGGTGGCGGGAAGTTGCGGGACAGTTGCCGGAGGCTCTCGGTTTTCTAGAAGAGATTTTTAAAGGGGTCGGTTGGCTCCTGGACGGGTTGCTGAAGGTATTTTTACTCATCATCGCCGGTTTTATCCTCTCCCAGTTGGGGGTTATTATTGGCGCGCCCTGGTATGAAAAGTTGTCGGAAAAGTTAGAGAAAATTCTCTTGGGCCATTTATTTTTACAAGACCTGGGTTTCGGCGCTGAAATCCGTCGCTCTATCGCCTTTGAGGCGAAAAAACTGGTTTTACTCCTAGGAATTGGCGTTCCCAGCCTATTCTTGAACATCTTCCCCGGTTTGGGATCTTTAGCCGCCACGGCGGTGGGCGTGACCTTAACCGCAACCCTCGCCTGTTTGGATTTTCTCAACCCCCCCCTAGAGCGCCGGCGCTTGTCCTTTCGGGCTAAATTGGGCTTCATTGGGAAAAGCTTACCCGCCAGCGCCGGGTTCGGGTTAACCTGTCTCATCCTGGTGAGTATTCCGGTGGTCAATTTAGCGACGATTCCCCTCTGTATTTTGGCGGGCACCCTCTTCTTTAGCGAGCGTCTTTATCCCCGCTATTTCGCACCCAAGGAGGAAAACTCGCCTTGATCAGCCCCAATGGCTTTTGGTTTTTTCGCATTAATGAAGGTTAATTCCCAGGGCCTGACCGAGGGAAACCAGGGCTGGACAATAGAGGCCGCCTAAACGTTGCGGATGGAGATGATAGAAATAGAGTTCTTGGGCACGGTCAAGATTGAGGGCAAGATTGAGCATTCGTCCTAGGCCAATTAGTTCGATCAACTGTTGAGCCTTTTGTTCTTGAGCCTGGTCTTCCCAAGGTAAAAGCCCCTGAAGACCTTCTAAAGTCAGACGCTCAAGGATCGCCTGACCTTCTGGCAACCGCAGACGGCAGTTTAAATATCGGGCTTCCTGGGCGATAGCTTCCAGTTCTCGCATCAAACTCTGAACGGAGGCTTCATCTCCTGGAGATTGGCTAAGGGTTTCTAAAATTTGGTCGCACCGGTGGGCCAGGGCGATTTCCGCCGCCACCTGAATTTCTGGCGGCACGGGTAGTTCGTCCCGTTGAAAAGCAACCAAAACACTGTAATTGTCCCGATAAACCTGAGTATAGAGTTGATCTAAATTTCGCTGAGTCTGGGCCGTGAGGATACGCATAATCCGCTGGCGCTCGGCGGGAAATAAATTCGACAGGCCAAAAGACTGAGCACCGAAGTAGTCGTTCATGGCCAAAATTACCTGAGCGGCGCTGGCGGAGGTCAGGGCTTGCAAGAGTTCTTGCTTTAGGCGCCCGTAGCGTCCCCGTCCCTGGGTCGGTTGAACGCAACAGTGGAAATCCCAACCCCCTAGGTGGAGCGCCGCAAAGGTAAAGGTTTGACTTTCCCAAGTAATGTTTGACGTGAGGTTGACTTGTCCGAGAGCAAGAGTCAGGGAACCAAGTTGTTGTTTGTGATAGTCTATCTGTTCAACATAGTAGCAGTAAAGACTTTGTTGCGGCCCAGAGGGCGCAAAGAGAGAACTCATAGCGTAGTGGGCCGCCACCTGGGGCAGGCTAATTTTCGCCGAAGACACCAAAGCTTCATAGACCCGGCGACCGTTTTGGAATTGAAGCACATTGCTCGGCGCCGATTCTAGACGAGTGATAAACTCCGGCTCCAGATCAATCCCCGTCACTTCTGCGGCCAATTCCATCGCCCGAGCGCCGTAGCGGAGAATTTGCGTCCCCTCGGGCCGAGAGATCTCGTCGAAAAACCAACCGCAACTGGTGAACATCAGCAAGCTATAGCGTTGCATTTCCAGTAAACGGAGAGCCTCGACCCGCTCCTGGGGTCGGAGGGGACGGGTCTGGCAAGCGGCGAAAAAGCGGTTAACCGACTCTAAACCGCGGTTTAAAATAACGTCAATATAGTCCCGACGGGCCTGCCAGGGGTCGCAAAAGTATTGAGACGCCGAACTTTGATAGAGTTCCGCCAGCCGGTCCCGGAGCCAATTTAAACTCTCTCGGAGCGGCGCTCGCCAGCGTTGGTGCCACTCGCCGCCGCCGCCGCACCCGCAGTCGGCCTGCCAGCGATCCACCCCATGACAACAACTCCAAGCCGTGACGGGTTTGAGGTGAACCTCCCACTCGGGGGGGTGGAGACTGAGGTAATGGGCAAAATTAGTGATTTGCCAACCCCGGCGGGGAAATTCCTGGGTAAAGGCGTAGGCCAAACAACGCTCCGCGCTTCCCTTATGGTGTCCGAAGGTCTCGCCGTCGGTGGCCAGCGCCAATAACTGACTGGGCCGGAAGTCCCCCCGCACTGCCTGGCCCAGACGCCCCGCCAGAAAATCGGAGCTATTGAGCACGTCCCCAAAGCCCAGATCTCGGGAAATAGGGCCGTCGTAGAAGAAGATATCGATAAAACGCCCGTCCTCGATAAAACAACGGTAGGGACGGGTGGGATCAATTTGGCCGCCGTTGACAATGTGCCAGTCTTCCGCACCGAAGGGGCGACAGGCTTCCGCCTGGGAGGGTGCTAGAATAGTGAATTGAATGCCCTCGTCGATTAAAACCCTTAAGGTGTCTTGATCCACCGCCGTTTCCGCCAACCACAACCCCTCGGGTTTGCGGCCGAAACGATGACGAAAATCAGCTACGCCCCACTGCACCTGAGTATATTTATCCCGTTCGTTGGCCAGGGGTAGAATAATGTGATTGTAGACCTGGGCGATGGCGTTCCCATGCCCTCCTAGGCGCCGGCAACTGAGACGATCCGCTTCTAGGATGCGCTGATAGACCTCTGGGTCGTGGTTTTCCAGCCAAGATAACAGAGTGGGGCCGATATTAAAACTCAAATATTCGTAGTTATTGACGATGGCCACCACCTCCCCCTGATCGCTGAAGATACGGGCGAAGGCGTTAGGACGATAACACTCTGCGTAAATACGCTCGTTCCAGTCCTGAAACGGCGCCGCACTGGGTTGGCGCTCGACTCGCTCTAGGTAAGGATTTTCTCGGGGGGGCTGGTAGAAATGTCCGTGAATAGTGACATAGACCTGGGTGGCCAAGGGCGCCGGAGATTGGGTTTCTCCTCCCCGGCGCTCTAGGGATTGCGCGGTGGTCTTTGTCATAGCGTCCGCCAGGCTTCAATAAGGGACAAGTTGTTTCAATCTACCATAGGCGCCGGAATTGGGCCATTCTCCGCAGCTCATCCCTGGGCGACAGTCCTGCCCACTTTTTCCCTCCTTTTCCCGACAGCCCGACAGTTTGCACCGCGGGAGGCGATAAGATGAAATCCTAAGCTTCTCCGCCCCCAATAGCGGGCGTTCGTTTCCCCATCATCCGCTGTGGCTAAATCCCGTCCTCCCAAAGCCAAAACCGTCTCCGGTAGTCCCGACCGTCTCGATGCTCTGATTCGGGAAAAACGCTTTCCCGCGGCGCTAGTGGAACTGGATAAAATCCGGCGCGCCGACCCCGATTTTCAGCCCCCCATGTCGGAGGCGGATCTGTGGTCTTTCCGGGGTCAGATGGAACTGGACGAAAATCAGTGGCGGGCGGCGGAGAATTCCTTTCGTCAAGCCATCAAACTGGGAGGCAAGAGCGAGTGCTATTATTTCGCCGCTAAGGCGCTTCTGCGTCTCAATCGCCTCGACAGCGCCGTCGCTCTGTTGAAAGAGGCCTTTGAGGCGGATAAGTTGACAAAAGAGTTTGACCTTTGCTATCCCAAGCTTCTTCTGATGAAGGAAGACAGTGCCGCGGTGGCGGACTTACTGGCGCAATACCCCCAACGGTTTGATGCCGACGCGCGTCATTGGTTAGAAGGCTCTTTAGCGTTTTTGGACGGTCGGAAGGAAGAGGCCCTGACCCATTTCGCCGCCGTCGCTCGGGATCTGACCCCCGGCGACCATTCCTATGTTTGGGAGATTTTCGGGTTGCATCAATTGGGGCGCTACGAGGAAGCGGCCCGGAAGGAAATGGAACTGGAGCCGGATTCCGAACCGGGTCAACCGCTACGGCGGGCCCTGACCTACGGGGAGCACGAGTGTTTACAGTGTTTTGCCCTCTTTCATTGGCTCCGTCAGGGGGAAACGCCCTTAAACGAGTTGATGGTGGTGGACGGCTATGCTCTAGTGGACGAACTCTGGGACGCGCTGTGCTTATTCAACGCGCTGAAAAGCCAGCGCTACGCCCTAGCGGCGCATTATTTTTTACAGTTGGACAATTCCCTCCGGCGCCTACCGGAGCTTCAGGAAATTCAGCAAACTTTATTACTTCTAGCGGGGCAAGAGGCCAAGAGGAACGATGCCGATAAAATGGCACAGGAGTATTGGCTAGCGGCGTGGAACGATAAGAGCTTTAATCCTCAGTTGGCGATTAACTTGGCGGAAATCCTCAAATACAACGAAGCCTGGCCCGAGCGCCAACGGGTTTTAACTCGTCTGCTCAAGTGGTTGGAGGAAGAAGGGAAACGGAATCCCCGGGATTGGCCTGCCGACCTGCTTAACTATACCCTTGCCCACATCCACTGTTGGTTGGCTTACAACGGCCTCAGAGCCGGGCGCCATCGCCTGTTTAGCGATGAACTGCAACGGGCGGAGCGTCTCTGTCCCCAGTCCCCGGAAACCCTCGGTTATCGCGGGATTCTCGCCTATCTAGAAGACGAATACGAGAAAGCTATTTCCCTATTGACCTCGGCGCTGGAAGGGGGCACGGAAAGTTATCCGATTTACTCCTGTCTAGAAGAACTGCTGGAGGATTTAAAGCGGGAGCCGGAATTAGCGGCTATGCGAACTCGCTTTGGCCCCCGTTTTGGGGAAGCGGCGCCGGAAGCGCCGCCCTTTGAACCTTGGGAATTGGCACTGGGAAGTCTTTCCTATGACTTTTTCAGTTTCAGTTTGGAAATGGAGGAAGACGTCACCCAACCTGTGCGGATGTGCCGACTGTTTATCATGGCTGTTAAAGGGGAAGCCAATGCCAACGGCAAGGTTTCTTTCGATCAAGCGAGAGTCAAGAAATATTGGCAAAGCTATCTCTCCGCCCTAGAGCCGACGGAACAGGCCCTCTGCCTCGAAGCGATTCTGGCCTGTCTGTGTCTCTTCGCCAAACGGGAAAAGGGCGTCGCCGCCTTGACGAAAGACTATTTAGACCAATTGAAGGCGCTCGGCGCTCAAGTTCCCGCCGCCCAGGACCGTTATTTGGCCTTACTGGCGCTGAAAGAGAAAAAATTGCCCAAGGTGATCGGCGCCGTTAAAGCCTTCCTCGACGGTCAACCCCAGCGGGCTAACGCCCTCGCTCGCCTGCAACTCCGCTACCGGCTCTACGCCGAGGGGAGCCATCGGGATCTCTTTCGTCCCCTCCTGGAGGACGCCCGCCAGAAGGAACCCCAGAATCCCCTGCTTCTGCTAGCCCTAGCCACATCCTACCCTCCCGCCCTTGACCTCTACACTCAGTTGCGAGAAGAAAGCTTTGAGCTGGCCCGGCGCCTACAGGACGCCGAGGCTCTGGCGGCCTGTCGTCAGGAGGACTATCTCCAGCGCCATCGTCAGAATCAAGATCTAATGCTTCGGGCTAGCCGACTGAACGAAGATGAACCGGAGCTGACGGAAGCGTTCTTTAAAGACATGATTGCCCGGATGTTGGGAGACGAAGTTCCCGAGGAGGAGATTGAGCGGCGCTTGCCGGAGTTGATGAATATCTTCCTGGAGGAAATGGGTCAGGAAGAGGACGAGCCGGAAGTCAGTTCTTCCTCCAGCTCCAACGATTTCTTTGATCCCTTCGCCCGGGGCCGGAAAAAACGGCGCCGTTAGCTTTCTAAAACTCCGCCAGCCAACTGAAAATGTCCTGGGTGGTCAGTGCCCCATCGCCGTTAATGTCGGCGGTGGGGTCAAAGTTGCCTAGAATTTCTTGGGCTTTAGCTTGGTTTAAAGCGCCGAGGTCGGCGATGTTGACCATGCCGTCGTAATTAATATCGGCGTTAAAGGTGGAACTCCCGGCGAGGATAACGCCAATGGCCGGGTTATTCTGGGCGTCGCTAAAGACCGTAAGGGCGCCGCTCAAGCTTTCCCCGGCGGAGCCGGGGGCATAGGTTAAATTGACCCGTTGACTGGCGCCGGGATTGAGCAAAATATCCCCCCCGGAAAAGTCCAAGTCAACACTGACTCCCGGTGCGTTGACAGTAATGTCGCTCACTCGTAAAATGCCGTCGCCGCTGTTGAGAATATCAAAGTATTTGCCGGTATCGGCGCCGTTGGGACGCACCAGGTCGCTGTCGGCGTAGTTGCTACGGAACTGGGAAAGAGGAGTGGTAAAGCGAATACTCTGGTCGGCGCTGTCCCCGAAGTTATCGATGATGGTAATAGCGCCGAAACCGAGATCTGCTTCCTGCAAAGGATTAAACGGCGTCGCAATCACCAAGCCCGACTCGGAGCCAAGCCCCCCGGAACCGGAGCCGCTCACGTTGGCGGTGGTGCCAAAGCCCGTGCTGTTATCGGTGTAGGCAGTCAAGGTTACCACTCCGTCTAAAGTGCCGTCGGTGGTGGTCGCAAGAATTGCGCCGATGGTATAGGTTCCAGGAACACCCGACAGGGTTACAACTTGTCCTGAGCTATAGGTTCCTTCCAGCGCATAAACGGAGCCGGTGTAGGTATCCCCTGTAGGATAGGCATAGGTAAACGAATACTGCTCATAAAGGGGGATGAGTTCATCGGTAAAGTTATTGCTGGAGTTATTCTGCCCCGGCGCAAGGTTTACCGTAATCAGGTTCAGATCTCCGCCGTCGCTATCGCTGACATCGGAGTAACCCGAGAGATTAGTCTGCTGTACTGTATAAGCGCCGGCAGTTAAGTCAGCAAAGACATAACCTCCGTTACTATCCGTCACGGCGCTGGTGACAATCGCTCCATTTTGCAGAAGAGTAACGGTTACGTTAGCCAGTTCAAAATCACCGATATCATCGCCGTCGGTATCCTCGAAGACTTGACCGCTAATTTCCCCTAACTGTTCGTCGATAAAGTTATTGCCAGAATTAATCTGTCCCGGCGCCAATGTCACAGTAATTTCATTGGGATCGCCGCCGTCGCCATCGCTGACATCGGAGTAACCGGTAAGGTTAATCTGTTGGACAACATAAACGCCGGGCTCAAAATCGACAAACAGATAATTCCCCAACTCGTCCGTGGTTTGGCTGGCGATAATACTGCCGTTGAGCAGTAAGCCTACTGTAACGTCAGCAATTCCTTCATCTCCGATCCCATCGTTATCCGTGTCCGCTAACACGGAGCCGCTAATGGTTCCCGTAGGCGGGGGCAGAACCTCAAAGGGTTGCTCCGTTTCCACGCTGGGGGTAAAGGCGCCGTCGTCCGCCAAAGCGGCGCTGACTAGGGTGGTGGTTAAATTCTGAGGGCCGCCAGAAACTGCTTCCGCTTGGAATTGCAACAGGGCGAAGCGCTCCAGTTGATTGACCCCAATGGCGGCACCTTCTCCAAACTCCGGCACAGCGGCACCGACGAGGCTGGTCAGGCTTCCCAAGCCATTATCTAGGGTTCCTTCCTGGAGGACGGTAAAGCTCGAAGTAATGGCGCTAACTGGATCAAAATTAATGACTTCTAAGAGAAAGCCGTCCCAGGCGAGATCCAACTCTAAACCGATAATCCCCTGGGCGTTGTCCCGTAGATCTGCCGCTAGAATCTCCACAAAGAAGGTCTGACCTGCAGTGATTTGATTGGCGCTAATCAGTTCCCCCGGCGCTCCGCCGTTATCGGTTAACAAATTCAGTTGAATTTGTAGAGAACTGGGAATTAGCTGATCGATAAAATCATTGCCGCTGTAAAAGCTGTCCGGTGCGACGACAATTGTAATTTCATTGAGATCTCCCCCGTCGCTATCGCTGACGTCTTCGTAACCGACTAGGTTCGTTTGCCGCACGATATAATTTCCCGAATCCTGACCGCTGGGGAGGAAAAAGCTATAGTTGCCCGCCGCATCGGTAAAGGTCAGCGCCAGGGGCCCGCTACCCAAGCTGTCAAACAACGCTAATTGAACAGCGCCGATTCCTAGATCCCCTAAACCGTCCCCGTCTAGGTCTTTCAAAACGGCGCCGCTAATGGTGGATCCCAAACCGGGATTAATAATGATTGGGTTCGCTTCTGAGAATGGGCTAAAACTATCAGCGAAACCGCCGGAGACTGTCCCGAACTCCGAGCCTAATCCGGTGGAGCCTTCTCCAAAAGCCAAAAATAACCCTGTGTTGCCATCAATATAGCTCTCAACAATGACTTCCCCTTCCGTAGCGGAATCCACCTCAAAGACGGAATCAATGGTGTAAAAGCCCTCATTCCCAGTATCGTTCGTAAAGCCGCCGATGATCTCCCCGGCGCTGTAGGTTCCTGCCAATTCATAGACAACGCCGGTGTAACTATCGCCGTTCCCGTAGTTATAGGTAAAAGTATATTGCTCATAAATTGTAGTCGCTAACGGCGCTAGGGCAAAATCGAGGGAATCTAGAGTCTTATCGCTGTCGAGGACGATCAAATAACCGTCTTCTTGAACGCCCACATCCTCCACAAAGCCCAACTGCCCAAACTGAGCGTCAAAAACCGCCCCCTCTCGTCCATTTTCGTTAAACTCTACCTGGGCCGCCGACTCCAAAGAATCGAACACCAACCGCAAATCCCCCTGACCCGCCGCGTCGGTTAAAAAAGCCTGGGCGACGGCTTGAACTTCTGGGGAACTGCCCAGGGAATTGTCCTCCAGAGTAAAGCCCTCCGACCAGGTGGAAAGCCGGTCATCGTCTAAATTCAACGGATCTTTATAGTCGATCAGCGCCGTTAGGGTCGGGAAAGCGGCCCGGAGAAAATCCTGCCCTCCTAGTTGTAGGGTTAATTCGCCTCCCTGATAAAAGCGAGTTTCCCGAGTCCCCTCCGCAAACCAGTCCTGCCCTTCTAGATCCGCTCCCAGGGAAGCTAAGGCAAATTGAAGGGTTAAATCAGCCGCCGTATAACCCTGGGCGTCCAGCGCCGCCGCAAACTCAGTAAAACCGACAATCTCCCCCTGCCCTTGAATCCCCGCCGGCGCCGTGGGGTTCAGATAATCCCTAGAGGCCAAGTAATAGTAAGCAGAATCAATGACGGCGCCGTTTAAAGTAATGTCGTGCCCCGTCCTTTCCGGCTCCGGCGCTCCGGCAAGCGTATTCCAGAGGACAACTCCCCGACTATCGGCGTCTAACCCCCCCAGGGAAATAGCTGGGGTTGGAACTTGGGGAAGGATTAGGGTCGTATTCGAGGGGGAAAGAAGGCGAATTGAATACAGCCCGTCATCGAGATTGTCAAAACTATAGGCGCCGGCGGAGTCGGTGAGACTCTGCGGCTCGTCGGGATCTAGGAGTTGATTGCCGTTGAGGTCGAGATAAACCGTTATCCCCTCTAGGGTAAGTTCGCCCGAGTCTTGAACACCGTTAGCGTTCAGGTCTTGCCAAACTTGGCCGGTAAATAAACTCATGGCGGGTGTCTCCTAGAGGGACGCAATTCGTAAGTTAAGCAAATCTGTTTCAAGTTAGGTTACTATAGCCGAGCTAGGGCCGAAACTCACTTGTTACAAAAATTATTGCTTTGCTCCGTCAGGAAACTATCCGGGCACAAGGGAGCCGAGCGCCAACTCTTAGCGTTTTTCCCCGCTCCCTTGTCTAAAATGGGATTTGGAGCCAATTCGCTTCGGGCTCTCCGCGGTCTAGGGGACTGAATCTTAATTTTGAACCAACAAACGACTATGGCCTGGCCCTACAGAACGCCCGGTATCAGCGACGATCTCTTCGAGCGCCTGCCGGGGATTCCTCTTAGTAAGCGGGAAGTGCGCTTGCTCATTCTCTCGGCCCTGCGCCTGAAGGCGGATTCCGTGGTCTGGGATATCGGCGCCGGCACGGGCACCATTCCCGTGGAGTTGGGTCTGCTCTGTCCCCAAAGTCGGATTATCGCCGTGGAGCGGGACGAGGAGGTGGCCGCCTTAATTCGCCGCAACTGCGAGCGTTTCGGAGTGAGCAATGTGGCCGTCGTTGAAGGCAGCGCCCCGGACTGTCTGGCCCAGTTAACCCCGGCGCCGGACCGGATTTGTATTGAAGGAGGGCGGCCGATGCAGGAAATTTTGACCCAAACTTGGCGCTATCTCGCCCCCGGCGGACGGCTGGTGGCTACCGCTAGCACATTGGAAACTCTCTATATCCTCTCGGAGGGCTTCGCCCAACTACAAGTGCGCAATATTGAAGTGGTGCAGGGGGCAGTAAACCGTCTAGAGACCCGCGGTATTCACCAAACCTTCGCCGCGGTGGATCCCACCTTTATTCTCAGCGGCGAAAAGCTCGCCTAGACAGAACTCAAGACTAGGGAAAGGCTAAGAATAGGTTAACGTAAAACTAAGATTATCTTTTTACTCCCGTCTTCTCCTCCCGATGTGACCCATGACCCGCGCCCTGACTGCTGTTGTCGCCATCGCCTTGGCCCTTTCCCTCCTGATCCTGGGGGGCTGGTATTTTAGTCTAGCTATCGCCTTGGTCATCTTTTTAGGTCTGCGGGAGTATTTCCAACTGGTGCGGGCTAAGGGCATCGCCCCAGCGGCGAAAACAACGATTGTTCTGTCTTTAGCCTTAGTTCTCAGCGCCACAGTGATCCCCAGTTTCACCGACGCCATGTTTCCCCTTACCGGCGCTTTAATTTGCTTTTATCTTTTGTTCCAACCCAAGTTGGCCACCATCGCCGACATTTCCACCTCTTTACTGGGCTTGTTTTATGGCGGCTATCTTCCCAGCTATTGGGTGCGTCTGCGTTTGGGGTTTGTTCCTGAAGGTCAAGAGTCCCTCGGCTTTCATCTCCCCTTTCAGGGCTACTGGCCCCAATCCTGGAGCCACCCAGAGCAATTTCCTCAGGGTCTGCTGGTGACCATTTTGGCCTTTAGCTGTATTTGGGCCGCAGACATCGGCGCTTATCTCATGGGTAAGTGGTTGGGGCGCACCCGTCTTTCCAATATCAGTCCGAAAAAAACCGTGGAGGGCGCCGTTTGGGGGATAACGGGCAGTATTTTGGTGGCGGAAATGGGTGCTTGGTATTTGCACTGGCCTTACTGGAGCTTGACCGGTGCTCTGTTGGGATTATTAATCGGGGTGGTTAGTTTGTTGGGGGATTTAACGGAATCGATGATGAAACGGGACGCCGGGGTGAAGGATTCGGGACAGTTGATTCCCGGTCACGGCGGTATTCTCGACCGCACCGATAGTTATGTGTTCACAGCGCCGTTGGTTTATTATTTTGTCCTCCTGGCCCTGCCCCTGCTTCAGTCGAGCTTATCCTAGTGGCGGCCTATCCAGCAGGGGTTTATTTAGTCGGAGCGGGGTTGGGAACCCGGCGCTACCTGACGGAGGGGGCGCGGCGATTGCTCCAAAGCGCCGAAGTAGTGGTCTATGACGCGCTTTTATCGCCAACGCTCTTGTCTTTAACGCCGCCGGACTGTGCATTAATTCCGGTGGGGAAACGGGGCGGTCAAGTAAGCTGTTCTCAAGGGGAGATTAATCGTCTCTTAGTCCAACTGGGGCAAAGCCAGCGCCGGATTGTGCGCCTTAAGGGGGGCGATCCCTTGATTTTTGGTCGGGCTTGGCCGGAAATGGCCGCCTTGGCCGCCGCAGGGATTCCCTTTACCCTAGAGCCGGGTCTCTCTTCGGCGCTGGCGGCGCCGGCCCTGGCGGGGATTCCTCTCACAGACCGGGAGTGGGGACAAACGGCGACGATTTTAACGGGCCATGATCCCGCCGGTTTAGATTGGGCTACATTGGCCCGGTTAGAAACCTTGGTCATCCTCATGGGGGGCCGGAATCTGGAGGAAATTGTCCAGGCGTTGCAAATTCAGGGCAAACCCCCGGAAACCCCCTGCGCTCTGCTCCGGGACGGCGGGCGCCCAGGGCAAACCGTCTGGCTGGGCACCCTAGCCACGATTGCCGAGGAAACCGAGGCAGGGCGCCGTTCTCCTTGCGTGATTGTGATTGGCCCCGTTGTTCACCGTCGTTCACCTTTGACCATGCCCGCCCTGCCTTTAACCGGACAAACCATCCTTATTACCCGCTCCGCCGACCAGTCTCCCCAGTTTCGTCAACTTCTAGAAGAGTGCGGCGCCGAGGCGCTGGAGGTTCCGGCGCTGGTGATTGTCCCCCCCAGTTCCTGGACGGATTTAGACCGAGCTATTGCGGATCTGAAAACCTTTGATTGGTTAATTCTGACCTCCGCCAACGCCGTGGACTTTTTCTGGCGCCGGTTGAAGCATTGCGGTCTGGATAGTCGGGCGCTGGCGGGGATCAAGATCGCCGTGGTGGGTCAAAAAACCGCGGCAGTGTTAGCCCAGTATGGTCTGCAACCGGATTTAATCCCTCCCCAATTCGTGGCGGATAGTTTAGTGGCCAGTTTTCCCCAACCTTTAAGCGGGCAACGGATGCTTTTTCCTAGGGTCGAAAGCGGCGGCCGGGAGATTTTAGTCCAATCTCTCCAATCCCAGGGAGTCACCGTGGCGGAAGTCCCGGCCTACCAATCCACTTGTCCCGAGCGCCTACCGGGTTGGGTGATACCGGCGCTGGCCGCGGGGGAGCTCGACATCATTACCTTTGCCAGTAGTAAAACAGTGACGAATTTTCATCGTCTGTTAACCGATAATTTAGGAGACCATTCCCTCGGTACTCTTTTGGAGGGGGTAAAACTGGCGTCTATTGGCCCCCAAACCTCGGAACGGTGCCGGGACTGTTTTGGACGGGTGGATATCGAGGCTCGGGACTATACCCTAGAGGGGTTAGCCGCCGCCATTGAAGCCGAATATTCTCGCTCAACGCCCTAGGGTTAGCTCCTCTTTTTTACCTAAAATCCCCTGGGGCCGCCAGACCATTAAAACCATTAAAATTAAACCAATCACCATCACCCGAAAAGCGCCGGCTTGACTCTGATCCAAGAAGCCCAGTTGAGGGAGATAAATGCGGGTGAGGGAATCATAGGCCCAGAAAATAATGGCTCCTAAAACAGTGCCTGCGTTGCTGCCGGCGCCGCCGAGAACCACAATGATCCAGGCGTTAAAGGTTAACAACGGCTCGAAATTATTGGGGTAAAGGGTAGTTAACTGCCAGGCAAAAAAGGCGCCGGCGAGACCGGCGATGGCGCCGCCTAACATAAAGGATTGGAGCTTAAACCAAAAGACGTTTTTGCCCAGCGCCCGGGGAATTTCTTCGTCTTCCCGGATAGACTTCAAGACCCGCCCCCAGGGAGACTGCTCAATCCAATCGAGACCGGTGTAAACCAGCGCCAAAAAGCCAAGAGTGAGGAGCATTAACCCGGCCTTGAAACTGTAGTTATAGAGAGAAATCACCCCTGGAATGTAGGCCAGGACAATCAGCGCCGTCCCAATCCCGCCCCAGATCATTAACGCCACAGGTTTCCTCGGTTGGTAGCTTTTGCCCTGGATGGCTTGGCTGTCCCGCCACTGGCGCCGCAGGCTGGTTAACAATAACCCCTGGGCGTAAACCGCCAGCGCGGTAAAGAGCAAAATAAAAAGAATTTTACTGGGGAAATTGGGTTGAAAATCGAGGGGTAGGGGGAAGCGTTGCACCCCAAAAGAACCTTGGGTGAGCCATTCTTCATTCAGCGCCACGAGGCGAATCAATTCGGAAACACCGATGGTGACGATGGCGAGGTAATCTTCCCGCAAACGGAGGGTGGCGGCACCGATTAACAAGCCTAAAAGCGAAGCCAACGCCATGCCCGCCAAAACTGCTAGGGGAATGGGAACCCCCCGGAGGGTCAGTAGGGCTGTGGCGTAGGCACCGAGGGTCATAAAGGCCACATGACCGAAATTAATCAACCCTGTAAAGCCCCATTGTAGGTTCAGCCCCAGAGCAAAGAGGGCGTAAACGGCCATGGAGGTGATCAGAAAAATCCAGTAGCCGCTACTGGCGATAAAATCGGTCATGGCGCTGTCAGGTGTGTTTAAAAATTTTCAGTTCCCCGTCCAAGAGGCTGCGGTATTCGGAATCCCCCCTAGCCCCCCTTTGAAAGGGGGGAACCGGCTTCAAAGTCCCCCTTTCAAAGGGGGATTTAGGGGGATAAAACCCAAAAGCAGGCCTTTAATCTAGGTGGAATTTAGAGAGCGTTTTAAACCGTGGTAATGTCCTTTTCCTTGGCCGCAAGGAGACCGTCAATTTTACTAATGGACTGATCCGTCAATTTTTGAATCTGGTCTTGCAAATCCCGAGCTTCGTCTTCGGAAATATCAGAACTTTTTTCCTGCTTGCGGATGGCGTCGATGGCATCCCGGCGGATATTGCGAATGGCCACCTTGCCCTCCTCCGCCAACTTGCCTGCGATCTTCACCAACTCCTTACGGCGCTCAGTCGTCAGGGCCGGAATATTGAGCCGAATCATCCGTCCGTCGTTGTTGGGCGTTAAGCCAATATCGGAGAGGGAAATCGCTTTTTCAATCTGGGCAATGCTTCCGGCGTCGAAGGGCTGGATGGTAATGGTGCTGGCATCGGGAGTACTGATATTGGCCAGGGACTTGAGAGGGGTGTCGGCGCCGTAATACTCCACGGAAATCCGATCCAACAGAGCCGCGTTAGCCCGGCCCGTTCTCAGGGTATTGAAAGACCGCTGGGTGGCTTCAATACTTTTCTGCATGTGGTCTTTAATTTCAGCTAACTGCACAGGAGCCTCCTACTAGAGTACCGACGGGTTCGCCTTTCACCGCCCGGACAATATTGCCGGGAACCGAGAGGTCGAACACCATGATGGGAATGTTATTATCTTTACATAAGGCGATGGCCGTGCTGTCCATCACTTTCAGATCCTCGGTCAAGACATGACTATAGGTCAAGGTTTGATACCGCCGGGCTTGGGGATTCTTGACGGGATCAGAATCATAAACTCCGTCCACTTTTGTGGCTTTAAAGACCACTTCCGCGTCGATTTCCGCCGCCCGCAATGCCGCCGTGGTGTCGGTGGTAAAGAAAGGATTACCGGAGCCGGCGCCGAAGATCACCACCCGCCCCTTTTCCAGATGACGGATAGCCCGGCGCCGAATGTAGGGTTCCGCCACTTCCTGCATGGCGATGGCCGTTAACACACGGGTGGGAATGTCGATCCGTTCCAGGGCGTCCTGGAGGGTCATGGCGTTCATCACTGTGGCGATCATGCCGATGTAGTCCGCCGTGGCCCGATCCATACCGGCGGCGGAGGCTTTGACCCCCCGGAAGATGTTGCCGCCCCCCACCACAATGGCCAGTTGGACTCCCAATTGCATCACCCGGGCCACATCCCCGGCGATCTCCGCCACCACCTTGGGATCGATGCCATAGCCGAGATCGCCCATCAGGGCTTCGCCGCTTAATTTGAGGAGAACTCGTTTATAGGTCATGCCCATCTACCCTGCCGCGCAACGGGCCGAAAATTTACTCCCCATACCATAGCAGAGAGAGGAAAAGCCGTATAGAGAATCCCCAGAAAGCTGATGATGGCGGTTAGGCGGGCTACCTGGAGCTAGAGCGCCGCCAGTAAGTCGCTAAGCTTGAGGCCTAGGCGCTGTGGCACAATGCTTGAGGTTTACTGTTTCAGCCATCTGCCCCATGAGCGCCATTCGCGACTGTTTCCAGACCCTCCGGCAACGGGGGGACTGCGCCCTCGTTCCCTTTATTACCGCCGGGGATCCGGATTTGGCCACCACCGCCCAGGCGCTCCAAATTTTAGACCAGGCGGGGGCGGATCTGATTGAACTGGGGGTGCCCTACGCTGATCCCCTGGCGGACGGCCCGGTGATTCAGGCGGCGGCCACCCGGGCGCTGAAACGGGGCGTCACGCTAGAAGCCGTTTTGGAGCAAATCAAACGCGTTCGTCCCCAGATTCAAGCGCCGATTATTCTCTTCACCTACTTCAACCCCATTTTCGCTAGGGGTATTGAACCCTTTTTACAGCAAATCCAAGAGGCGGGGGTTCAGGGCTTAGTGGTGCCGGATTTGCCTTTAGAGGAAGCGGATAATCTGTTGGCGCCGGCCGCCGAGGCGGGGATTGATTTAATTTTACTGGTTGCGCCTACCAGCCCGCCGGCCCGGATCGCGGCCATCGCCCAGCAAGCCCAGGGCTTTATTTACCTTGTCAGCGTCACCGGCGTGACGGGAATGCGAACCCAAGTAGGAAACAAGGTACAGGCCTTGTTAGGGGAAATTCGCCAACACACGGATAAGCCCATCGGCGTTGGTTTTGGCATTTCAGCGCCGGAGCAAGCCCGACAGGTCAAAGAATGGGGCGCCGACGCGGTGATTGTGGGCAGCGCCTTTGTCAATCGTCTAGCTCAAGGAACTCCGACAGAGGGCTTGGCTTCGATTCAAACCTTTTGCCAGGAACTCAAAACGGCGCTGGGGTAGAAACGGGTAAAGCGCCGGGTCATGGGTTAGAGTGATACACTGCTAACTACTATCGGTTCTAGCGGGGAGCAGTCGCTAGAGGTAAGGGGGAAAGTCCGGCGAGAATCCGGCGCTGTCCCGCAGCTGTGAAAGAGCCTCAAGGTCTCTCAGTCAGAACGCCCGCCGATACACCGTAAAACATCCCAACATCTGCGAGGCACGGATGCAAACTCAATCTTTTTCCCAGGGCGACCCCAGGGGTCTGCGCCCTAGCCTGCGGTTTCCTTTGCCAGCGACGGCTTGAGGAATTGTTCCATGCGCAGAAAATATTTACATCTGGGCGCCATTGCCAGCTTAAGCGCCTATCTCGTTCTCGCCCCGGCCCGGCCAGCCCAGGCGATGCACATTATGGAAGGCTTTTTGCCTGTGGGCTGGGCGGCCTTTTGGTGGCTAGTCTCTCTACCCTGCTTTATCTGGGGATTGCGTTCTCTGACTCAAATTACCCGGGAGAACCCCGAACTTAAGCTCCTTTTGGCCCTCGCCGGCGCCTTTGGCTTTGTGCTCTCCGCCCTGAAAATTCCTTCCGTAACCGGCAGTAGCTCCCACCCCACGGGAGTCGGACTGGGTGCCGTTCTCTTTGGCCCCTCCATTATGACCGTCCTCGGCGGTTTAGTTCTGGTCTTTCAGGCGGTTCTTTTGGCCCACGGGGGCTTAACCACCTTGGGTGCCAATGTCTTCTCCATGGCCATTGTGGGGCCTTGGGTGGCCTCTGGCGTTTATCGGCTCTTTGACCGGAGCGACTGGCAAAAATGGGGCGTTTTCCTCGCGGCGGCGCTGGGGAATTTATTCACCTATTTGGTTACAGCTCTGCAATTAGCGCTAGCTTTCCCCGCGGGCAACGGCGGAGTCCTAGGAGCTTTTTCTAAATTCGCCGGAATTTTTGCTTTTACCCAGGTTCCCCTAGCCGTCAGTGAAGGCTTACTCACTGTGCTGGTCTGGAACTGGCTTCAGGTCTATGCTCTAGAGGAACTAAAAAACTTAAAACTTCTAAGGGCAAAGCTTAGAGCAGATATCAGATAGCTACAAAGGTTATGGCGATATTTTCTTGACTGAGGGACGGTTTGATAGGTTAACTCCTTGATTCGAGAGCTGAGCGTAGTGATACCCTGAGCCTGCCGGAGGGTCGAAGCCCGTATCTCACTCGACTGCATACCGCTATAAAGCTTCTGGGGGCCAAAGCTTAGGCCATTATGGACAACTTAAAGGGGCATTTATTTGCCCTATTTTTCCCTAAAAACACCGATGCAAACTCAATTCAAACCCAGTAACTGGCTCATCTTTTTCGGCGTCATCGCCCTCGCGGCCCTGCCGCTCATTTTCGTCAAGGGAGAATACAGCGGCGCCGATAGTCAAGCAGAGGAAGCCATCGCTGAAATTCGACCCGATTACGAGCCTTGGTTTGGCTCTGTCTTTGAGCCGCCCAGCGCCGAAATTGAAAGTTTTCTCTTTGCCTCCCAAGCCGCCCTTGGCGCCGGGCTGATCGGCTATGTCATTGGTCGATACCAAGGCCGCAGCTCCCTCAAAAAATAGTCCGGTCTCGGGACTCTGTGGAAACCCCCCTCAAGGGGCAATCTATAACAGCGCCGATAATTTCGCCGCTCAGAATCAGTTGACCCTCTTTCTTCCACCGAGCGGATAAATGGCCGACGCAATGCCGAGATCCGCGACCGCCCCCTTGCCGTCTGGCGGCGCCTAGGGGACAATGCTCCCACTTACTTTCCCCCGTGAACGTCTATGGTTGTTGCGCCGGCCCTAGGGCAATACTCCCCTCTGGAACTGGTTTTTGGAGCGGCGGGGATTCTAGCCGGGGTCATTTGGCTGGTTCTCCTGCTCTTTTGGGGGCGCTTTTGGCTCTGCGACCAGCGCCTGGATCCCCTGGCGCCGCCTTTAACGGATTACCCCCGCATCGCAGTGCTGATCCCGGCCCGCAACGAAGCGGAGACTCTGCCCCAGACCTTGCCGACGCTCCTGGGTCAGGATTATCCCGGTCGCTTAACCATTACCCTAATTGACGACCAAAGCGAAGACGGCACCGGCGCTCTCGCCCAAGCGTTAGCCCAAGACTCCCCCAGGGTCTTAACAATTCTGCCGGGGCAACATCTAGCGCCGGGCTGGTCGGGCAAACTCTGGGCCCTGGAGCAGGGAGTCCGTTGGCTGGAGGAACAGGACGAGCGGCCGGAGTATTACCTCCTCACCGACGCCGATATCGCCCACGGCCCCCAAACGGTGAGGGAACTGGCGCAGAAAGCGGAAAGGGAGCGGTTAGGATTAGTCTCCCTCATGGCCTTGCTCCGTTGCGAAAGCACCTGGGAGCGCCTCCTCATTCCCGCCTTTGTCTTTTTCTTCCAACTCCTCTATCCCTTCCCCTGGATTAATGCGCCCGACAACCCCTGGGCCGGCGCCGCTGGGGGCTGTATTCTCCTGCGCCGGGAGGCCCTGGAAAAAATTGGGGGCTTGGCGGTCTTGAAATCGGCGCTGATCGACGACTGTACCCTAGCTCGCCAGGTGAAAGCCGCGGGTTATCCCCTCTGGTTGGGCTTAACGACGACGACCCGGAGCCTGCGGGCCTACGACTCCCTCGGCAGTGTTTGGCGAATGGTGACCCGCACCGCCTATAGCCAACTGAACTACAATCCCTTACTCTTACTGGGCGCCGTTCTCGGCATGGGGATCGTTTACTTAACGGCGCCGGCGCTGGTTCTGCTAGGACTCGGGACGGGAAAAGGAACGCTACTGGCCCTTGGGGGTCTGGTTTGGGGGCTGGCGGCACTGGCCTACAGCCCCACGATCCGGCTCTACGGTCTCTCCCCCCTTTGGGCTTTGACGCTTCCCCTGACCGCCGCCCTCTATACCGTAATGACCCTAGATTCCGCCCGGCGCTCCCTTCAGGGGCGGGGCGGCGGCTGGAAAGGCCGGGTCTATTCGGCGCTGTCCGGGGAATAACCGTAACCACTGTGTTCTAACTAACAAGACCGCCAACAACTTACCTACAAAAATGTCCTAGAATGCCCATGATTGACTAAAATACAGGAACCAAGGGCGGCGCTGATTGGTTAAATAGTAAACCCTCCCCGCTTTAGGCTGGGGCCGGAGCCGCCTCGACTTGACCGCATTCCCCTCGGTTAGTCCCGACCCGCCTCAACATCATGTTCTCCACGCGTGCCTTTTTATGAACGATCTCCCCAACCCCTCCTCTGAAGAGTCTTTGCTCTCCCGCGAGGAGCGAGTCATCCAGATTAAAAACTTGATTGAAACCCTCCGCATCGCCGAAGAAGTGGCCAATAAGGGCTATTTGATCACCAGCGCCGAATTGGCGGATCTGATGGACATTAACGCCAGCGCCGTCACCAGTCGGGGCGACCATTGGTCATGGCGCAATTGGGTCGTCTCCCGTGTCCGTCGGGAGGGCAATCAAATTCTCTGGCAACTGGAGCGGGTCGATTAAGTTTCCTTGGCGAGGAACCCTATCGGGGCTAAGATGGGAAGGCTGTTTACCCCTAGACCCCAAAACCCGTGGAAGTCTTTATCTATCACACCCCCGAGTTGACTCCCCCTGATAGCCTTCCCGATTGTGCGGTTGTCATTGATGTTTTGCGCGCCACCAGCACCATCGCCACTGCGTTAGAAAACGGCGCCGAGGCGGTACAGGCCTTTAGCTCCTTGGACGAACTGATGACCTGTAGCAAGGACTGGCCGGAAGAATTGCGCCTCAGGGCGGGGGAACGGGGCGGAGCCAAGGT
>JBKCES010000176.1:0-4403 GCA_046304295.1 Cyanobacteriota bacterium
GGCCCCCACCGGACCAACCCTCGCAACGGCGCAAGCCCCACCTGCCCCCCCCTGCCGGGTCCGTCGCCGCCGGGGGGTGGATGTAAGAGTCGGTAATCCAGTAGTCGATGGTGGGTAGCCCCGTGGTGGCGGGATAGCCCAAATAGGTGGCTTGAATGGGGGCGGGTTTCATGCCAAAGACCGCTAGGCGATTTAAGAGGGTGTGACCGGATAAATCGACCAAAATATCGATCTGATCCCGTTGAATTTGCGCCGCCAGCGCCGAATCGTCTAGCTCCACCGTGTCCCGCCAGTGGTCGCAGAGACCTTTGAGGGTTTCGGTAAAATCGTCCGGCTCCTCGACCTGGGCGTAGGCGTAAATTTGGATCTGGTCAGGGTTATGGTGCTGGAAGATGGGTTTCATAAAGTAGCTGACCGAATGGCGCTTGAAGTCGCCGGAGACAAAGCCCACCCGCAGGGGACGGTCGGGGTCGAGATTATTGGCGTATTGGCTGAGCCGGGGCAACCCCTTGACGACGACATGATTGTCGTACCAGACGCGGGAAACCTGAGCCAGATCCTCGGAACGGACTTCCTTCATGGCACTGAGGGTGGCCAGGAGGTGGGAGTGATATAACGGGTCTCCCGGGGCGTTTTGCACGGCTTGATTGGCGTACAGCGCCGCTTCGGCTAACCGGCCCTGATAGACATAGCAGATGGCGAGGTTGTGATAAGCCATGGAATTTTGCTCATCTAACTTCAGCGCTTGCTCCAACAGAGCAATGGCGGGCTGAAACTCTCCTCGTTGACTCAACAGCGCCGCCAAATTGACGAGGGTTTCTGGGTGATCGGGCTTGAAGGTGAGGGATTTGTGGTAGTAACGGATGGCCGCCTGGGGTTTTTTCTCCTTGGTGGCGATCAAAGCCAAATTAAAATAGTGGGCGTAGTTGTGGGGATCAATTTCGAGCGCCAAGTGATAGCAGTCCTTGGCGAACTCATAATTTTTTTCGTCAAACGCTTTGCCTCCGGCGCCGCTCAGGTAGCCGGTCAAGTTTTGTAATAACTCAATCTCCTCTTCGCTGAACCGCTGTTTGGCTCGCTCCAGTTCTCCCGTCTCCTCTAGGGTTTTGACTAGCCAGTACCGGGCTAATTGATCCTGGGGATTCTGGCGTAAAATTCCCTCTAGATAGACTTCCGCCTGGGAAAAGTTTTTTTGGACTCGATGGAAAGTCGCTAAACGCAGTAGGGCCTTGGCATTGTCGAGATCGGACTCTAAAGCCTGTTGGTAATAGGCCGTCGCTTCGGCGCCGTTTTTTTCCCCTTCCGCCAGTCGTCCCAGGGCCAGCGCCGCCTGGACGTTCGTAGGATCGAGCCGCAACGCTTCTTGGTAAAAGGGCTTAGCTTGTTCCTCTTGTTCCCGTTCTCGCAGTCGCTCCCCTAGGGTCAATAAGAGTTGGGCGGCGCCCTGGGGATTTTCGACCCGGAGGGGAACTACCCCATGGTCGTAGGCGGTTTTGAGCCAGTCCCCCAGGCGGTCGCCGAGATGATCCATCAAGAGATCCGTTACGTCCTGAAAGGTTTTTTGCCAAACCTCCGGCGCCGCGGTGGCGAATAGCTGAAGCAGTCGCCGGTCGTAGTCTTGACCATCGGCGCCGAACCAAATGGCCCGAGAGGGGCGCAAAAAGAGGGTGAGCAGAAGTCTCTGCTCCGGGGGCAGAAGGTCTGGAGCAGGGGGGCGTTTAGCACCGAATCCTTTGCCAGAGGCACCCTTGTCCGGCGCCGGTAGGGGATGGGTGGCGAGTAAGTCCTTGAGGGTTTTTTCCGTCGGGGTTAGTCCTAAAAAGGCGGCGATTTCCTTGAGGACGGGTTTAGGGCGCTCTAGGAGTTGGGCGAAATGGACTAAACAGGTTTGGCTCGGGTTTAATCCGGCGCTGTGTCCCTGGGTGAGCCAAAGTTCCAAGAGAATATGACTAAAGGGCGTTTTCCCCTGACCCAATTCCTCAGCCGTCAGGGTGAAGGGATCGCCGTAGAGGAAAAGCTGACGGTTTTGGGGTAGGGCCAGGTATTTCTGACTTAAATCGCCCCAGATTCGATAGCCCAGCAGTCGAGTGGACTGGGACGGTTGCATTAAACTCAAATAGTTATCCAAATCGGCGGCGCTGGTGCAAACCTTGCCTTCGATAGGAATTTCTCCTTGGGTCAGTAAAAACTGGCAAGCCTGATAGAGCCAAGTCCGCCACTGCGGCGCCATGCCCCCGGCGAAAATGATAGAGGTTGCGTCCTGTAGCTGGGGTTGTTTCTCTTTTACGCTTTGGGCCGTCGCTAAAAGCGCCTGGGAAACGGTCTGGGCCATGCGCGGCCAAGAGAAGCGCCCGGCTCGCTCTAGGCCCGCTTGAATGAGGCGCCGGCGGAGGGCGGGTTTTTGAACTTCGCAGAGGGCGTCGGCCATGGCGTCCGCGTCCTGCTCCCCGACATAAATTGCGGCTTCCCCCGCCACTTCGGGAATGGAGGCGTTGGGGCAGGTAATCACCGGACAACCACAGGCCATGGCTTCAATAATGGGCATCCCAAAGCCTTCGTATTGGGAGGGATAGACCAGGGCGATAGCGCCGCTGTAGGCGACCTTTAATTCTTCGTCCGTTAGCTGGAGTCCGTGGAAGCCGCAACCGGCGGTTAGTTGCCGCCAATCCGGGGGCAGTTGGGGGACGGCGCCGGTGGCGACAATATCTAAGCCCGTCCGAGTGGCCAATTGGGCGAAGCCCCGCAGGAAAAGAATGATATTTTTATGACCGCCGCCCAACATGACGAGGAAATACGGTTTTTGCAGGCCGTATTTAAATTTAAAGTTGGCGATTTCCTGGGGCGAGGCGGGGGAAAAGCCGGGATCGACACCGCAGTGGGCGACGGTAATCGCGGCTGGGGGAATTTGGGGGAAGTGTTGACGCAGATCCTTGGCGGTATTGTGGGAAATGGCGATGAAAGCGGAAGCGTGGTTAATACCCCGGTGTTTTTCTCGCCACATGGGCTGGTTTAAATCCCCCCCCAGCACTTCGGGGATCATGTCGTAGGCCATGAAAGTGGAGGGGGTGCTCAAGGGGGTGGTGTAGTAGCTGGAAATAAATAATTCCGCTTGTTCTTCGTCGCAGATTTGTTGTAATACCTGACGGTCTCGCTCGGTATCGTTGTAGTCGTAGGCACGGATCGTCCGGTAGCGCAGGCCGTCAATTTTGGGGGCGGTGTTGTTCCGGTCGAGGACGAGAAGATGAGCGCCGAACTCAGTCTTAGCCCATTGTTCCAGCAAGGATTTCCAGACCCTAGCGATGCCGGTTTTGTAGAGTTGGAAGAAAACCCCGTCAATGAGGATAATCGGCGCTTGTTTCTCTACGGCACCGGGGGGACGGCTAGGTTGGGATGTCGGACTGTGGGTCAAGAGTCCGCTCATCACGCGGCTGGCGTCGTTAGCCAGGAAAGACGGCTTACTGGGGGAGGGGACTTGACCGGTTTTGATCAATTCAAAAAGATTGTCCGGCAAGCGGGTCTCTGGGGTTAAAAGATGGATAAATTCTCCATCGGTATATAACTTGAGATGATATTTTTCCGCTAAGATTTCTAGGGATTTACGGGTATAAATGGCGATGTGTTGTCCTTCCTGGGGAGCGTAGTACCACCATTGATCGGGTTTCGGGTTAGCGTCGGGCAACAAGGAGGTGCTAAAGAGAATATTCGGCGCAAGTTTGAGCAGGGCTTCTAGCTCTTGTAGGGGATCGGTTAGATGCTCGAATAGCTCAAAGGCGGTGATCAGTAATAATTCAGATTGGTCTTTTTCCTGTAGTTCAAAGCCGGTGGCAAACAAATTTTGACAGTATTTATCCCGCCAATAAAAATCAAACCCCTGATCACGCATTAACCGGGTGAACACGCCATAGCCGCCGCCGTAATCGAGAAATTTGGCGGTATGGTCAAAGTAGTTAAATAACAACTTGCTGGTGATGTTGGCCATCATGTTGTTGCGATACAATAAGCTAATATCGCTAGTGGCGATGGCTTGGGAGTAAGCTTCGGCTAACCAGTAGGGGTTCTCGGTCTGGACAAAACCACAATTCCCGCACTGATAATACTTAACATTGTATTTCTGTAAAATCTCGGCGCTGGCAAAGTAGTGGGAATCCGCTCCGCAAACTTTACATTTTTGTGGAGGGTTTTTGGACGATAGGGCACTATTTACAGTAACACCAGCCGGTAAAGTGTTTTCTTCAATCATTTTATTATTTTTCAAAAAACTATCTTTGATTTTATTTAATTTTTGAACACTCGTCTGATACAGGTGCTCGTAAATTCCGCTAAAAACATCAATGTCATTGCTGTGAAAAGCGCATACATCAAAATAATAGATGGACGGTTTCCCACTTTGATAAAGATTAGAA
>JBKCES010000177.1:0-17804 GCA_046304295.1 Cyanobacteriota bacterium
CCTAATCTTAACACAGGAATTATGAAGTCTTTTGATTTAATTCTGCCACCTATTGATTGCCAGCGCCGCTTTGCCGCCATCGTTGAACAAGTCGAACAACAAAAAGCCCGAATGAAAGAACATTTAAACGAACTAGACATCCTCTTTGCGTCCTTACAACATCGGGCCTTCAACGGCGAACTATAAAAGATAAAATAGGGAGACAAAGTAACGCCAGATTATCGCCACAATGGAAAGCCGCGCCGGGGAGAACCACGCCAGCAACTTCGCCTTTCTGCCGAGTCTATTTCAGAGCATCGCCGAATCCGCCCAGAAAGCCGAGAGCCATATCTTTGGCGACCCCCGGGCCGCCTGCTTTCACGCCCGCTTCACCCTAGAAAGCATCGTCCACTGGCTCTACCGCCACGAGCGAACCTTAAGAACGCCCTACGACCAGAACTTAGGGGCCCTGCTCCATGAACCCAGCTTTCAGAACCTACTGCCCCCGCCGGTTTTCCAAAAAGCCCGATTAATCCACAAAATCGGCAACCAAGCCGTCCACGAACCCCGCCCCGTCAAACCCCCAGAGGCCCTGCAAGCCGTCAAAGACCTGCATCATCTTTGTTACTGGCTCGCGCGAAGCTACAGCCCCCAAACCTCCCGCCAAGGCGCCGCCTGGCAAGACCAACGGATTCCCCCGGCGCCGGATCGGGCCAATGTGGTTCCTCGGACCGAACTAGAGGCGCTGGAGAGGGAACTGGACCGACAAAGCCAAAAACTGCTTCAGGAACAACAAAAACGGGACCGGCTCGACGCCGAATTTCAAGCCTTACAGGAACAACTCTCCCAACTGCGAGCCGCGGCGGAACAGACGCCGGACTCCCACGACTACGACGAAACCGAAACCCGTCATTACCTGATCGACTTTGACCTGTGCCGGGCCGGTTGGCCCCTCAACCGCCCAGAGGATCGGGAATATCCCGTGACGGGAATGCCCAACAAAACCGGCCAAGGTTACGCCGACTACGTGCTCTGGGGCGACGACGGCAAACCCCTAGCGGTCGTGGAAGCCAAAAAGACCGGCGCCGATCCCCAGAGAGGGCAACAACAGGCCAAACTCTACGCCGATTGCCTAGAACAAATGTCGGGCCAGCGCCCTGTGATCTTCTACACCAACGGTTACGAGACCTGGATCTGGGACGATACCCACTATCCGCCCCGGCAAGTCTCCGGCTTCTACACCAAAGACGAGCTTCAGCGCCTCATCCTGCGGCGGCAAAATCGGCAAGCCCTCAACGTCGCCAGTATCAACAGCACCATCGCCGGACGCTACTACCAAAAGCGAGCCATCGGCAGTATTTTCGAGCAGTTTAACGGCGCTCGTCGCAAAGCCCTCCTGGTCATGGCCACCGGCGCCGGAAAAACCCGGACAGCCATCGCCCTAGTGGACGCCCTACAACGGGCGGGCTGGGTCAAGCGGGCGCTTTTCCTAGCGGATCGGCTTTCTTTAGTTAAACAAGCCGGCAACGCCTTTAAAGCCCATCTCCCCGACTCCAGCCCCGTCAACCTCGTCATCGAAAAAAACAACGAAGGGCGAGTTTACGTCTGCACCTATCCAACAATGATGGGCCTAATCAACAATCGTCCCCCCCGCCCTTTCCGCTCCTCGCGCTCCCTGAGCGTAGCCGAAGGGAGCGCATGGAATCTATCCGAAGGGAGCCTATCCAAAGGGAGCGCCCCCCACGTCCAACGGTTCAGCCCCGGCTACTTTGACCTGATCCTCATCGACGAAGCCCACCGCTCCGTGTACCAAAAATACGGCGCAATCTTTCGCTACTTTGACGCCCTTTTAGTCGGATTAACCGCCACGCCGCGGGAAGAAGTAGACAAAAACACTTACGACCTCTTCGACCTGGAGCCGGGGGTGCCCACGGACGCCTACGAACTGGAGCAAGCGGTAGCCGATGGGTTTCTAGTGCCCCCCCGAGTTCAGCAGATCGACCTCAAATTCCCCCGGGATGGCATCCACTACGACCAACTCAGCGAGGCGGAAAAGGAACAATGGGAGAGCCTAGACTGGGGAGACGAGACCGAGGGAACGATCCCGGAACGAGTCGGCGCCGCGGCGCTGAACAGTTGGCTGTTCAACCAGGACACGGTGGATCAAGTTTTAAAGTACTTAATGGAAAACGGCCACAAAGTGGAGGGGGGCGACCGACTGGCGAAAACGATTATCTTCGCCCGCAACCACGACCACGCCCAGTTTATTGAGGAGCGCTTTAACCGCCACTACCCCCACTACGCCGGACACTTCGCTCGGGTTATCGATAATCAAGCCAAATATCCCCAGAGCCTCATCGACGAGTTTTCCCTGCCGAACCAACCGCCCCACATCGCCATCTCGGTGGATATGCTCGACACCGGCGTCGATGTGCCGGAGGTGGCCAATTTAGTTTTCTTTAAGCCCGTTTATTCCAAGATCAAATTCTGGCAGATGATCGGTCGAGGCACCCGACTCTGCCCCGGTCTCTTTGGGCCGGAGGAAGATAAGCAGGACCTCCGGGTTTTTGATTTCTGCTTCAACTTCGACTTCTTCCGGGAAAACCCCGAAGGGATTCAGGCCAAAGACAGCGCCCCCCTCGGCGCTCGGTTGTTTCGGGCCCGCGTCCAACTTCTAGCCCGCCTCCAGTCCCAGCCCTCCCCAGATCCAGCGTCCGCCCTACAAAAAAGCCTAGCGGACGTTCTACAGCGGGAAGTGCAGGCCATGAACCCCGACAATTTCATCGTGCGAATGAACTTACAGGCGGTGGAGCGCTTCCAACAGCCCCGAGTCTGGGAGCGCCTCAGCCCCGACGATCAGGCGACCTTAGAACGGGAGCTGGCGGTCTTACCCTCCCAACTGGAGACAGACGACCTCCAATCCCGCCAATTTGATCTGACCCTTCTGCGGCTACAGTTGGCCCAGACGGAAGGGGATCAGGGCGCGTTTGAGCGCCACCGTCGGCGGGTGATGGAGACCGCTTTACTCCTAGAGGAGAATAAATCAACAGTTCCCGCCGTGGCGACTCAGTTAGCCTACTTGACGAGTCTCCAGGAGGATGCCTTTTGGGAAGACATTTCCCTGGGGGAACTGGAAGATCTACGCCTGCGACTGCGGGGACTCGTTCCCTTGCTCGATAAACAGGAACGCACTCTTGTTTATACCAACTTTAAGGACGAAGTGCTGGCGGTGCGGGAAGAGCAGGCGGTCTATATCCCCAAAATGACCGGCGCTCAGTATGAAAAGAAAGTCAACGATTATCTGCGCAATCACCTCAACCACTTGGTAATTCACCGTCTGCGTACCAATCAGCCTCTGACCCAAACAGATTTGGATGGTCTTGAACAAACCCTCGTCGAAATTGGTGCCGGGGAAGGCGAAGCCCTGCTAGCCAGTTTACTTGCCCAAAGCGGCGCTCCTTCCCTCGCCCATTTCATCCGCCATCTGGTGGGATTGGATCGAGCGGCGGCCAAGGAAGCCTTTGCCCACTTTCTGGAAGACCGGAGCCTGACCCCGCCGCAGATCCGCTTCATCGAATTAATCATCGATCAGTTGACCGCTAGGGGCGTGATGGATGCCACCGCCCTCTATGAACCGCCCTTTAGTAATCTCCATGCGGGCGGCCCCGACGCTCTGTTCAGTGGCAGACCGACTATGATCGATGCTGTTTTCCAAACCCTAGCGTCCCTACAACCCCAAATTCAGGAGTGGGCCAGCCAGAACGGATATTCTAGAGCTGATTTGGTAATGGCCACCCGTAAATCTAAAGCTTGGGCCGCCCCCGACCAGAGCGTTAAAGCGCCGAACGCCGAAGAGAAACTGTCGCCAGATGAATTGGGAGTAAGACTATAGATAAAGATCCTCACACAAAACCAAAGGGCGCCGGCCCCCAGAAATAGGGTTTATTCTACCAGGGCGGTAGTAAATTCTGGGGCTTATTGGACGTCGGCGCGAGGGAATCCTGTTTGAGCACAAAACCGCTGTAGGCGGTTAAACCGTGCTCGCTCAAGTCCAGCCCCCGCAGTTCCGCCTCTGCGGAAACTCGGAGTCCCACCGTGGCTTCTAGCAAGCGCCAGCCAAACCAACTCAGGAGCAGGGCGAAGAAACTGACGGCGGCGATCCCCAACAGTTGGGCCAATAACTGCTTCAGGGCCGGCAGACCGCCCCCCAAAAGGAGACCCTGAGCGGGGCCAAGGGTGTAAAGCGTCGCGCCGTTGCCCAACTTGACCTCTGGCCCCAGGGCGAAGAGCGCTACCGCCAAAGTACCCCAGAGGCCGCAAATCAAATGCACCGGCAATACCCCCACCGGATCGTCGATTTCCAGCCGGTCAAAAAAGTCGATGGCCAGCACCACCAGGGCCCCCGCAGCGGCGCCGATAAAGCCGCCCCAACCTAGATCCACATAGCGACAGACGGCGGTGACGGCCACCAGACCCCCTAAAATGCCGTTGATCATCACCGAGAGGTCGGGTTTGCCAAAATAGAACCAGGCCATAATTAGGGCACTAATTCCCCCAGTGGCGGCGGCTAAATTGGTCACCAATAAAACATGAGTAATTACCGTCGGGTTAGCGCTCATCCCCGCGCCGCCGTTGAAGCCGAACCAGCCCAACCAGGCGCCCAGACACCCTAGAGTCGCCAAGGGCAAATTATGGGCCGGCAGAGCGAAGGATTCTCCCCGGCGATACTTGCCCAAGCGCGGACCGAGGATTACGGTCCCGGTAAAGGCGGCCCAGCCTCCTGTTAAATGGATAGCGGCGGCACCGCCGTAGTCCCAAAATCCCGCCTGGGCCAGCCACCCCCCGCCCCAAATCCAATGACCCGCCACCGGGTAAATAAAAATCAAGAAAAAGAGACTGAACAGTAAAAACGCTAAGAAATGGATCCGCTCCGCCACGGCGCCGGCCACAATGCCCACCGCCACCGCCGCTAGGAGGGCGTGGAAAAAGAACTTGGTTTGCAGGGGAGCCGCCGCCCAACTGAGCGCCGAGAAGATTCCCTGATAATCCAGCCCCGTCAGGGGACTATTATCCGGGCCGAGCAGAAAAAAGCCCTGGGTTCCAAACAGGGGCGTACCGGCGCCGAAGAGAATGGCGAAACCCACGGCCCAAAAGCTGAGGAGGGTCAGCGCGAGGGTGAGTAGGTTTTGAGTCAGGAGATTGACGGCGTTTTTGGAGCGGCAGAAGCCAATGCCTAATAGGGTCAACCCCATGGTCAAGACAAACACGAGACAACTACAAAAGATCACCCAGCCCGTGTTGAGGGAAACTTGATAGGATCTTTGTATGGACAAGGGGTTTAAGCCCGTCAGAGATTGGGCCAAGCCTTGGTGAGCCCAGGCGAAGGTCAGGAGTAGAGCCAGGGCGCCGCAGAGGGGCCAAAGGGCGGAGCGGGGCGAGAGTCGATGTTTCATTCAATTCGGGGCCGGTCTTTCTGAGATACCCTATTAAAGATAAATCTAAGTCACCCATTTCCAGACTTGCTCGTTCCCAGATGAAACTATTAGCCCCAATGAAACCGCCCATTTTTAACCTCCTCAGTCTTGGGGAGCGGGGCGTTGGGAAAACAGTCTTTTTGGTGGGGAGCTACGCCGAGCTCAATAATGTCTCCGATTTGGGCCCGACCCTGACTGCCCCCAGCCAGCCGACCCTTTGGTTCGAGTGTCAGTATAGTTCGGAGCGAGAACTCTTAGACAGTATTTTGAACTATGTCTCCCAGACGGGGCACTATCCGCCGCCGACCCTGAAGATCACCGATTTCCACTTTGCCTTCAAGCGCCGTCAACGCTTCGGCGTCCAGACCCTCTGCTATTTTCGCTGGTGGGACATTCCGGGCGAGTACTGCAATTTCGAGAACCCATACTATCAAACTATGATCCTCAATTCTCATAGTTGTTGCGTTTTTATTAATGCCGACCGACTGGTGCGAGATCCCAGTTACCGGGAAAGTCTGCAAATCCTCACCAAACAGGTGGTCTCCCTGGCTCGTTTGATTGATCAAAAGGCGCTTTCCTATAGTTTCGCGCTGATTTTTACCCAGTGCGACCGTCTCGCCATGGGGGCCATGGCCCAGATTCAGATTGAAGAAAAAATCCAAATCCTGATCTCGGAACTGGAACGGGTTAGTGCCAAGTATCAGCGTTTTTATTCCGGTATTCCTATTGTTGATAAAAATGGTCAATTCAAACTACAAGCCAACGGCGTTTCCTCTGCTTTTCTCTGGCTGGTGGCGGAACTCTACCGGAAACACACCTTCACCGGTGCTCGCACTTTAGAGAGCAGTCTTAAGGGCGACCCCCTGCCTCCCCCGTCGATTTGGCAGCTTTCCCCCGCCTTGACTCTGACGCTAATCAGTATCCTAGGGGGGTTTGTCTTGCTCACTCTCGGCGCTTTGTTGGTGGCCCAGCGCCCCAACCCCGAATTGACCCAGGCCGCCGGGCGCTCGGAGCGAGATATTCAGTATTATCAAGCGATTCTAAAAACAGATCCTAACAATATCGATGCCTTGGTGGCCACAGCTAATTTATATCTAGAAAAAGGACAACTGGCCCAAGCGATCCCGGTTTTGGAAAAAATTGTCGCCCTGCAACCGGACAACCAGGAATGGCAGTTTAATCTGGCGAAACTTTACGAATTAGCCAATCAAACCGACCAGGCGGAAAAAATTTACGACCGGATCTTAGTCAAAGAGCCTCGGCAATTTAAGGCACTGGTGGCCAAAGCGATGCTCAAACAGGCCCAGGGCGACCAGAACGCCGCCGTAACTCTCTTTAAGATTGCGGAATCGGCGGCACCGTCGCCCGAGTTGAAACAAAAAATTCAAGAACTGGCTCGCCAGGGCGCCGGAACGCCTTAATCACCCAAGCCAGTTTGTCTGGAGCATGGAGAAAGCGGTCAAAATCCGTCCGCCACTCAGGCGTTGTCCCCCGTCTGGATTGAGATCTTAGAGACCATCGAGGGGAAGGGAAACGGCGCCGGAGGCTGTGATAGATTGAGAAGGGTTTGTAACTATTCCTTGTCATTGGCGACTTACCATTAATTTAGGGCTATGGAAATCGGCTTCCGGGAATTTAATCCCTTTGATATTTGGTTTTGGCTGGAGTTTGAGACGGCGCCGTCTCCGGCGGAGCGGGAATATGTGGAAGAGGTCTTTAACGCCTGGTTTTACCTCGGCAAATTGAGTGCCTTTAACGCCGAAAATCTGCAAGTGCAGGAAACGGGGGTGGATCTTAATTACCTAGACTATGACGGCGACCGATTCCGCTCGGCCCTGATGGCGCCGATGCACAATATGGGGGAATTTGAATACCAGGGCTGTTGGGGGCGCTGTTGGTTTGATTTGGGCATGAGCGATCTCATCGCCGTGGATGTGTTGATCAACGCCCTTGACCGTCTGAGCGAAGAGTACGTGCCTCTACGGCGCTTGCTGGTGGGGGGCGTCAACGAAGATTGGCCCGTGGCAGACCGGAGCGCCGAGGGCTGGGAGGATTAGGCGCTGAGCCGACCCGGAAGGGGGATAATAGACAAGGATGAGATCTATGGCAAAAGGCTATGTTTAAAACAATTCTGTTCCCCATTGATCAAAGTCGAGAAGCCCGGGAGGCGGCCCAGGTGGTGGCCGATTTGGTCAAACTCCATCGCAGTCAGTTGATTTTGCTCTCGGTGGTAGAGAAACCGGTACCGGAAGGGGAAAAACCTCCCACCGTCATGACCTCCCCGGAGGGGGTGGCCAAGTTACTGGCGGCGGCTCAGACTTTTTTCGCCGAGCGGGAGATTACGGCGGAAACCATCGAGCGGGAGGGAATGCCCTCTTTTACGATTTGCGACGTGGCGGACGAGCAGAGCGCCGATCTGATTGTCATGGGGTGCCGGGGTCTGGGGCTGACCCAGGAGGGCGCGGCGGAAAGCGTCACCAATCGGGTGATTAATCTCTCCCCCTGTCCGGTCTTAATCGTGCCCTAGGACTCCGTTAACCCCCGGCAAAAACGCCGGCGGTGCAGGGACGTTAACCCCAAGGTTTGAATGGCTTGCCGGTGTTGGGCGGAGCCGTAGCCTTTGTGGGAGGCTAAGCCATAGCCGGGAAAGCGCCGCTCCAGGCGGATCAGCAAATCGTCCCGCCAGACTTTGGCTAAAATACTGGCGGCGCCGACGCAGGGGGAGCGCCGGTCGCCCTTGATTAGGGGCGTTTGTGGGTAGGGTAATGCGGGAATCGGGTCTCGCCCATCCACCAAACACCAGTCCGGGGCCAGAGCTAACCCCAGAACTGCCCGTTTCATGGCCAGGAGCGCCGCTCCCCGAATATTCAGGCGCTCGATTTCCTCCACCCCGGCGAAGCTGATATGCCAAGCGAGGGCCAGATCTTGAATCACTGGGACTAACGCCCGCCGCCGTTGGGGAGAGAGTTTTTTGCTGTCCGTAATCCCGAGACGGCGCCACTGGGGCAAATCCTGGGGATGGAGAACCACTGCCGCCGCCGCCACGGGGCCGAACAAACAGCCCCGTCCCACTTCATCGATGCCGGCGAGACGGTTAATCCTCACTGGCGGAGGAGCGCCGACGGCGCCGCCGCACCACGGGGCGTCCCGCGGGTTCCGGCTCTAAGTCTGGAATCTCCTCCGGCTCTGGGGCGGGCGGAATCAGGACCTCAGGCTGGGGTTTGGGTTCCGGCTCGGGAAGCGCAGTCAAGGAGGGATTCGGCGCCGCAGGGTCTAAATTTTCCCCCGGTGCTCGCACCGTTACCAGCACCGCTTTAGGGTCTTTGAATTCTTGATCTAAACGAATCAGGGGGGACGCGCCCATCCAGGCGTAAACCTTCTGCTGCTGGGGCGTCATCTCCACCGTCACCTGCTGGGGCGGAACCTCCTCCCGACGGGCGGGGCGCTCCCGTTTTTCCCGGCGTTCTTCCGGCTCGGGGAGGACTTCCGGCGCTTTGCCCAGGACATTGGGGAGAGGCTTGGGCGGGGCCTCTTCTTTGCCCGCCTCGGGACGGCGCCGGCGCCGACGGCGGTTGCTGGTATTGTTAGCCTGTTCTTGGTAGTTGGGGTGGAAAAGTAGATCCATGTCCCCGTCGTTATCGGACTCTTCCAAAACCGGGAGCAAAACCGGTTCCGGGGGGCTGATGACGGGCTTGCTCACAGGGCGAGAAACCACGGCGGGGAGGCTCAGGGCCGGACTTTCCAGTGTAACCGGCGCCTTTTCCCCCGGCAGTTCGGCTAAATGCCCTAAACCGCCGCAGTGGGGACAGGGTTGCCCAAAGAGTTCGTAGATATTTTTTCCCTGACGTTTGCGGGTCAACTCCACCAGCCCCAATTCCGAGAGTTGGGCGATTTGGGGACGGGCTTTATCGGCCCGGAGACAGCGGTTAAAATGCTCTAGTAAATTCATCTGGTCTCGCCGTGAGTCCATGTCGATGAAATCCACGATGATTACCCCGCCGATATTCCGCAGACGCAACTGCCGGGCGATTTCCGTGGCCGCTTCGCTGTTAGTCCAGAGCACCGTTTCTCGGGCCGTGGCGGAGCGAGTAAAGGAGCCGGAGTTGACATCGATCACCGTCAGCGCCTCGGTAGGCTCAATGATGATATAACCGCCGGAAGGCAGATCCACCCGCGGTTTCAGCGCCTCCCGAATGGCGGCGTTGATGCGGAAATAATCCAGAATCGAGGTCGGCTCCCGATGCTGGTCGATGAGAACCCCCTCGGGCACCTTGCCGGCGCCCCAGCCCATCAGTTGTTGCTTAACCCGCTTCACGCCGCCCACGGTGTCGGTGACAATGCGGTTGACTTCGTTGGAATAAATATCCCGCAGAACCCGTTGGATAAAGTCGTCGTCCCGACTAATCAGCGCCGGTGCCCGGGTATTGAGCGCCTGTTGTTGAATGCTTTCCCACTGTTTTTGCAAACTTTCTAAATCTTCGATAATCGCGTCTTCCGCCTTGCCCTCCGCCTCCGTGCGCACCAGTAGCCCCATCCCCGCCGGTTTCGTCAGGATTGCGAGGGCCCGCAGGCGACTCCGCTCATCGTCGCTGGCGATTCTTCGGGAGAGATTCACCCCTCGACCGTGGGGAATCAAAACCACATATCGCCCCGGTAGGCTAATTTTTCCCGTCAGGCGGGGCCCCTTACTGCCGGTAGGCTCCTTCATCACCTGCACCAGCACTTTTTGTTGAGGAGCCAACAGTTCGGTAATGGCGCCTGCGGTTTTGCGGAGACGCAGGGGGCCCAAATCCGTGACGTGAATAAAGCCGTTGCGCTCGGCGTCGCCAATATTGACAAAGGCGGCGTCAATGCCGGGAATGACGTTTTCCACCACGCCGAGGTAAATATCCCCGACTTGCTGTTGACCGGTGGAGACCACCAATTCCTGAATTTGATCTTCGCTAAAAACCGCGGCGAGTTGGTGTTGCTCGGCAATAATAATTTGTTTGGGCATGAATATCCTCAAAAAGGTCTCTTGAATAGTAAGCGCAGTGGTCTATCATTTGTTTTGTCCAGGACTGCTAAGCTTTAGGAATAAAGTAGACTTAGGACGTTAAAACTGAGGGTCAGGCAAAGCCTTCAACGAACTGATAGGGGCAAAATTCCCCCGCCCCGGCGCCGGAAAGGACTCTATCTCTTTATCTGTGAAAGGATACGAAAGAATCACAACCTAGGAAGGACTCCGGCTCTAGGGGAAGGGCGCACGTCCGCGCCCAGACAGATTTAACGTTGACTCGGCGCTAACAATCCTGTGAAGACAAGCGACAAATAGACGGTTCGCGTTTTCGGTCTCTCAACCGACGGCAGTCGGAAAACTGCGGGAACGGTTCCTAGCGTCAGGTCAAGGAGCTAGATTTGGATAGCTCAAAATCTAGACAGCGCCGGAGTTGAGTCTAGGGCGAAGAGCCTGAGCCGCAGGAGCGGTGTTCCCGGTCGTTTTACTGGAAAAACTGGCGTCACGCCTCGGCAATCGGGACTACAGAGGGTGATGGCTTTAACTTTTGACTATACCCTGAAGGGGATCGCCCTGACAAGCTGGCGGCTGGGTATTCAGGCGGGAATAAATGGCTTAAGCTATTGGTTAGGCATTTTTTGGGTGTACCTATGGACTTTTCGAGTAACATTGCTTCCCAACTCAACGCGGGGGTTATTCTACCGGAAGGGATTCTCATTCTGACTTTAATTTTGGTGTTAGTCGCCGATCTAATTGCCGGGCGGAGTTCCGCTCGTTGGCTTCCCTACCTGGCCATCGCCGGAACCCTAGCCGCCGTCGCGGCCTTGGTCTGGGTCTGGAACAGCGCCGAGCCGACGGGTTTCCTCGGCGCCTTCAACGGCGACAACCTCAGTATTATTTTCCGGGCGATTGTGGCGCTATCAACGGTGGCGACGATTCTGATGTCGGTGCGCTACGTGGAGCAGACCGGCACCTCCCTGGCGGAATTTCTGGCGATCCTCCTCACCGCCACCCTGGGGGGGATGTTTCTCTCGGCGGCCAACGAGTTGGTGATGGTCTTTGTCTCCCTGGAGATGCTGAGTATTTCTTCTTATCTGATGACGGGCTATATGAAGCGGGATCCCCGCTCCAACGAAGCGGCGCTCAAGTATTTGCTCATCGGCGCCTCTAGCTCCGCCATTTTTCTCTATGGTTTATCTCTGCTCTACGGCCTATCCGGGGGGGAAACCAGTCTGGCCGCCATCGCCGCCCAACTAACTGCGGTAGAGAGCTCCGGCCAATCCCTGGGGCTAGCGGTGGCGCTAGTTTTTGTGATCGCCGGTATCGCTTTTAAAATTTCTGCCGTGCCCTTCCACCAGTGGACGCCGGATGTCTACGAAGGATCGCCCACGCCGGTGGTGGCTTTTTTGTCCGTCGGCTCTAAGGCCGCAGGTTTCGCCATCGCCATTCGTCTCCTGGTCACTGTCTTCGGCGGCGTCAGCGCCGAATGGAAATTAATTTTCACGGCGCTGGCGGTGTTGAGCATGATCCTCGGCAACGTGGTGGCGCTGGCCCAAACCAGTATGAAGCGGATGCTGGCCTATTCCTCCATCGGTCAAGCGGGCTTTGTCATGATCGGTCTGACGGCGGCGACACCGGAGGGGTACTCCAGCATGATCTTCTACCTGCTGATTTACTTGTTCATGAACCTCGGCGCTTTCACCTGCATTATTCTCTTTACCCTCCGCACCGGGAGCGACCAAATTAGCGATTACGCCGGACTCTACAATAAAGACCCCCTTTTAACGCTAGCGCTGAGCGTTTGCCTCCTCTCCCTCGGCGGCATTCCGCCCTTGGCGGGCTTTTTCGGCAAAATTTATCTCTTCTGGGCCGGTTGGCAGGCGGGTCTTTACGGCTTAGTGCTTCTCGGTTTGGTCACCAGCGTCGTTTCTATCTACTACTACATCCGGGTAGTAAAGATGATGGTGGTCAAGGAAACCCAGGAAATGTCCGAGGCGGTAGCCAACTATCCGCCCCTGCGCTGGAACCTCTCGGGTCTACGACCGTTGCAAGTGGGGCTAGTGCTCACCTTAGTCGCGACCTCCCTAGCGGGGATTCTCTCCAACCCCCTCTTTACCCTCGCCAGCGACTCCGTCGCTAGTACCGCTATTCTGCAATAGGCGCCGTTGGTTCGACAAAGAGGGGACGGGCGGTCTGGGTCTGTTGTAAAAACGCCTCCAGCGCCGCCCAGTCGGATTGCTCGATCCGACTTTTTAACTGGGCCAACTGGTCTTGATAAACCCCAAGGCTTTTGAGCAGCGCCGCCTGGTTATATTGGGCCATCATCGCGCCTAATTCCGGGTTGCCGCCCCCCACCCGACTGGTATCCCGGAAACCGGAACTGGCGAACTGTTGAGCGAGGCGGCTAATTTCGGGGTCTGGCTCCCGACCGCAGGCACCGATTAGGGCGGAGCTGACCATCACCGGCAAATGGGAAATCCAAGCGACAGCTTGGTCGTGGGCTTCGGGGCTACAACGGTAGACGCGGACGTTTAAGTCGGCGATCAGGTCTTCTAATTTAGCCAAAGCTTCCGGGGCAGTCCGCTCCGTGGGGGTGAGGACGTAGGGCGCCTGGTCAAAGAGGTTTGGGAGCGCCGCTTCAATGCCTTGCTCCGCCGTTCCTGCCATGGGGTGCCCGCCGACAAAGTTGGGCCAGAGTTTTTCCCCCTCTAGGGTAATGGCGGTTTTCACCGACCCCACGTCTGTCACCACGGCGCCGGGTCGGAGATGGGGAATCAGGATTTTTAAGCTCGGGAGTAACTGGGCGATGGGGGTACAGAGAACAATAACCTCCGCTTCCCCTAACGGCTCTAAATCGGCGCTGGCTTGATCCACGGCGCCGCGAGTTAAAGCCGTTTCCAACGTCGTCCGGCGCCGGGACACCCCTAGAACCCAATGGCCCCGTTCCCGCCAGGCCAAACCGAGGGAGCCGCCGATTAGCCCCAAACCCAAAATGCCAATTTTCACCGGAGCCGCCTACTTGAGACCCAACCAGGTCAAGACCCCCTGACCCGTCAGAAATTCAATGGCCAGCATCAGTAGGAAGCCAATCATGGCCGCTCTGCCGTTCAAGCGCTCAGCGTAGTCGTTGAAGCCAAATTTAGGATCTTCCAGTTGGGGGGTTTGTTGGGGAGTGAGGTCAGTCATGGTTTAAACAGGGGATAAGGCGCTTGCGTGTGTTGTTAGAATAACAGACCGGCCTAAATGATGGGATGGAGTCGGCGCCGTTTTCAGTGAGCCGCTTCGGCACTTTAGCGATAAGATAAGTAATCTGAATAGCTATTTTCAATAGAAGTAACGATTAGTACCAAGGAGTATCAGCATGGGCAGAGCAGTCGGGATTGATTTAGGAACCACCAATTCCGAAGTGGCCATCGTCGAAAACGGCCAGCCCAGGATTCTCCCCGACGAAAGCGGGGATTTGATCCTCCCGTCCTGTGTGGGCTTTGACGACCAGGGCAAACTGGTGGTGGGGCGGGAAGCCCTGCGGCAATACGCGGCGGCGCCGGAGCGGACAGTGCGCTCCATTAAACGTTGGATGGGCACGGATCATACGACGACCCTACGGGTCGGGGGCTTGGCTTCGGAGGAAACCAAGGATTTTGCGCCCCAGGAAATCTCGGCCATCATTCTGCGAACCTTGAAGCAACGGGCGGAAACGGCCCTAGGGGAAGAAGTGACCCAGGCGGTGATCACCGTGCCCGCCTACTTCACCGATGCCCAGCGCCAAGCCACCAAACAGGCCGGGGAAATCGCTGGCTTAGAAGTTCTGCAAATTATCAACGAACCCACCGCCGCGGCGCTGACCTACGATATTCGCTCCGAGGAAACGGAGCGGGTGTTGGTCTATGACCTGGGGGGCGGCACCTTCGACGTCTCGGTGGTGGAAATTACCGGCGCCGTAACGGAAGTGCTCGCTAGCCACGGCAACAACCGTTTGGGGGGAGACGACTTTGACCGGCGCCTCGAATTGCACCTAGCGGATCGCTTCCGCCAACTCAACGACACTGACCTGCCGGAGGACCCCCTAGTTCAGGCCCGTCTCCTGCAAGCGGCGGAGCAGGTGAAGATCGGCCTCAGCGCCAACGCCTTTACCGAAGTCCGGGAAGCCTACCTGGCCACCCAAGGCTCCACTGCGCTCCACCTGGAAACCGAGGTAGCCCGCAAGGATTTTGAAGATTTAATCCGTCCCCTCTTGGCGGAAACCCTAGAGGCCATTGACCGGGCGCTGGCGGATGCCCAACTGAAACCGGAAGACCTAGATAGGGTCATTTTAGTGGGCGGATCCACCCGCATTCCCCTGGTGCAGGAAATGGTGGCGGACCATCTGGGTCAGCGCCCCGTGGACGGCGTTCAACCAGACCTCTGCGTGGCCCTCGGCGCCGCCCTACAAGCAGGGGTTTTGGTGGGCGAAGAGGTGGAGTCGATTCTGGTGGACGTCATTCCCCACTCCCTCGGCATCTCCGTGGTTCGGGACACGCCCTTTGGCCCCCTACCGGGCTTTTTCAGCGTCATTATTCCCCGCAATAGCGTCATTCCTATTTCCCGCTCGGAGGTGTATTCCACCGTCGCCGATAATCAGAAAGCCGTGGAGATTGAAGTCTTTCAAGGGGAAAATCAAATCGCCGAGGAGAATGTTCCCCTCGGAGACTATAAGGTAGAAAACTTGCCTCCCCTTCCCGCGGGGGGCGTGGCCATCGAGGTGCACTTCGACTTTGACATCAATGGTATTTTGACCGTCACCAGCACCGAAAAAGGCTCCAACCAATCCGCCAGTCTGGTGATCAATAACGCCGGGGTGCAAAAACTCAGCAGTCAGGAACTCAAACAGGCCCGAGAAGACCTAGACTCCCTCTTTGGCGAAGAGGAGGAGGAGACCGACAGCGCCGCCTTTGACGCCGAACTAGAGGCCGCCATGACCCAAGCCCAAGGAGTTTTGGCAAACCTAGAGGCGGAAAAAGCGGAAGAACTGCGGGAACTAATGAGCGCCCTAGAGGAAGCCGCCAGCGCCGGAGACGCAGAAAAGCTCAGCCAATTGCAGGGAGAACTGACGGATTTCCTCTACTACTTGGATTCCGAAGAGGCCTAAGGGAGTCGATGCGCTGTCCTGTTTGTCGCGCGGAGTATCGTTCCGGTGCCGTCCTCTGTCGGCGCTGCGGCTTAGATTGGTCCCCCCTCTTGGCGGTTCTGGATCAGGCGCTTGCCCATCACCGGCGGGCGCTGGCGGCCTTTGAGGGGGGGGACTACGCTCTGGCGACGGAAGCCAACGCTCAAGCCTTGGCTCTAGTGCAAAATCAAGACTCCTTCCACCAACTGAGGGGAGAATTGCTCTTTTTAGCAGGAGATTTCTCCGGCGCCGCCCGGGCTTGGCGACGGGCGCTCCGCCTAGCGCCCCAGGGAGAATCGTCGGCGCTTCTAGAGGGTTTACGCGTCTTGTCAGTCGCCGTCGCCCGGGAATTTGCCTCCAATCCTTAGACGCATTTCCAGAAAACTGCTCTTTTCCCCAAGAGCCGAAATCGTTGGATCAATTAAGCCAAGCCCAGTCTCCCCTGTTAACCCCTAAATTTATGAGTCTCTATCGACTAATTTATAGTAGTCAAGCCAGCGCCGATCTGACCCCCGAAGACTTAGAAGCTATTCAGGAAGCGGCCCAGCGCCATAACCAAGGGAGTGGGATCACCGGCTTGCTCTGCTACGGCAATCACACTTTTTTACAAGTCCTAGAAGGAGATTGTCAGGAAGTGAGTAAGACTTATCATCGTATTATTGATGATAAGCGCCATCATTCTCCTTTACTGATTGAATGTGTTCCGGTGAGTAACCGTTTTTTTGAAGTTTGGTCGATGCAGTCTATTTGCCTCGATGATCCGGTTCCTGATCAGCTTAAGCATTTAGTCTTGAAGTTTTCCGGCTCGCAAAGTTTAAAACCGGAGCAAATGACGCCAGAACAATGTTTAACATTTCTGAAGGAAGTGGCTTATATTTACCAGCTTTCGGACAATTTTTTGGTGGATTTATAGCGGGTTGCGGCTACGCTTAACCAGAATTGAGAGGTAGGTCGTAAAGGATTACCCCCTGATTTGATCTCCCCTAGCCCCCCTTTGGGACGGGGGCGCTGGCTTTGAAGTCTCCTTTAAAAAGGGAGATTTAGGGGGATTCACACAATCACCGAGGGATTTTTAAAACAGTTCCCCTTGCGCAGGATTAATCGACCCCAATTGATTGGCCGCCTCCCCACAGCGCCGCGGCGCCGGAAAAAGTTTGCCGGGATTGGCCAGATTTTGGGGATTAAAGACTTGTCTAACCCATTGCATGGTCTCTAAATCCACGGCGCTGAACATTCCCGGCATAAATTCGTTTTTATCAATGCCGATGCCGTGTTCCCCCGATAAACTCCCCCCTAGTTCGACGCAACGCTGGAGAATTTCCCCGCCGAGGGCTTCCACCTGTTCCCAGGCGCCGGGAATTTTTTGGTCGTACAAAATCAGGGGATGAAGGTTGCCGTCGCCGGCGTGGAAAACGTTAGCCACAGAGAAGCCGTACTTCTGGCTCAGGGCTTCGATATCCTGAAGAATTTGCACCAGTTGAGCCCGGGGAACCACCCCATCCTGAACGAAATAGTTGGGGCTGAGTTTACCGGCGGCGGCGAAGGCCGCTTTCCGCCCTTTCCAGAGTTTGAGGCGGGTTTCGGCGTCAAAGGCCGCAGTAATCCCCCGGGCACCGTTGCGACGACAAATTGCCGCCACCTGGGTCTGGTTGACCTCCACCTCGACCCCGAGACCGTCCAACTCCACCAGTAAAATCGCCGCCGCGTCCCTAGGATAGCAGTTGGTAGCCACCACATCCTCCACAGCGTTGATACTGAAATTATCCATAATTTCCATCCCCGCCGGAATAATGCCCGCAGAGATAATATCCGCCACCGATTGGGCCGCGGCTTCCATCTCGCTAAAATCCGCCAGCAGGACGCAGATGGATTCAGGAGTTTTGAGAATTTTAAGGGTGATTTCCGTGGCGATGCCCAGGGTGCCCTCCGATCCGACAAATAAACCGGTTAAATCATAGCCCGGCGTCTCTTGCACGGCGCCGCCGACGTTAACCACGGAGCCGTCCGGTAAAACTAGGGTTAACCCCAGCACATGATTGGTGGTGGCCCCATATTTCAAGCAATGAACCCCGCCGGAATTTTCGGCGATATTGCCGCCGATGGAGCAGACAATCTGGCTGGAGGGATCCGGCGCGTAATAAAATCCGGCGCCGCTGACGGCTTGGGTGACCCAGTTATTAATCACGCCGGGTTGGACCACAATGCGCTG
>JBKCES010000178.1:0-10390 GCA_046304295.1 Cyanobacteriota bacterium
TAAAGGGCTAGCAGGGACTTTCTCCATGACTCACTTGTAAATGCTATATATCAGCGAACCGTTAACAAAACCGTTAGCTACGGGAATTTACCCACTGACACGCTAGCAAATGTACTGCTATTTTCCCTTGTCCTTCATCCCGTACTTACGCATGAAGCGGTCAACTCGACCTTCCGTGTCGATAATCTTCTGGGTGCCGGTGTAGAAGGGGTTGTTGCCCGACCAGACTTACACGTGGATTTCCGGTTTGGTAGATCCCACGGTCATCACGACTTCCCCGTTACAGATTACCTTGGCGTCGGGGTACCAAGTGGGATGAATATCAGCTTTAGCCATTGGTGTAATCCTCGAAGAAATTTAACGTTTGGAGTATTGGGGGGCTTTGCGGGCCTTGTGGAGACCGTATTTTTTCCGTTCCTTGGCCCGGGGGTCCCGGGTTAGGTAGCCTTCCACCTTCAAGGGTTGGCGATTTTCCGGCGCCAGTTGGCAGAGCGCCCGGGCGACGCCCAGTTTAACCGCATCGGCTTGACCCGTAAGGCCGCCGCCGTGGGCGTTGACGAGGATATTGTATTCATTTTCCAGACCGAGGGTTTCCAGAGGAGCCTTCAGGCTTTGGAGGTAGTTGGCGACTCGGTTGAAGTAAACTTCGCCGGGACGGCCGTTGACGATCACTTCTCCGGTGCCAGGAACGAGACGGACGCGAGCGATGGCGGTCTTGCGGCGGCCGGTGCCCCAGTAAACGACTTTATTTTTGGTATCGACGACGGGCATTAGCGGTCTCCTGCGGGAATGGTGTTTAAGGCGAGGGTTTCAGGTTTTTGAGCCAGGTGGGGATGGTTGGGGCCGGCGTAAACTTTGAGCTTGGTGAACAACTGGCGACCGAGGGAATTTTTGGGGAGCATCCCCTTAATAGCCTGTTCAATAATCCGCTCCGGCAGGCGGTTCTGGAGTTTGTCGAAGGTCTCCGTTTTCATGCCCCCCGGTCGGCCGGAATGGCGGCGATAGAGTTTCTGCTCCCGTTTTCTGCCGGTGACGGCCACCTTCTCGGCGTTGACGACAATGACAAAATCCCCGGTGTCGAGGTGGGGGGTAAAGGTGGGCTTATTTTTACCCCGCAGAATCATGGCGACTTCCGATGCCAGGCGTCCTAGGCGCTGGTCGGCGGCATCGATGACGTACCATTTCTGGTCGCCGGGGACGGGGGTGGGGAGAATTGTTTTGTTCATAGGGTTACGGTGTGGAAAAAATCAAGTCCTAGATAGAGGAAAAGTCGGCGCTGAACTGGAACTGGGGCTGGCTGTCAAACCAGAGGTCGGGGGGAAAGGGGTGGGGATCGTAGCCCACCCGCAGGAGGCATAATCCCTGGGCGGGGGCGGCGTACTTTACCAAATCCCGGCGCCGACCGCTCCAAATCTCAGCGAAGCTCTCCAGAGAGCGCCGTTGGGCCCCCACCTCCACCAGAAGCCCTACTAGCAGACGCACCATGCCGTACAAAAATCCGTTAGCTTGGATTTCCAGATAAAGCATGGGGCCCTCCCGGTAACAGACTGCGTCTTGTACCTCCACCCAGGCGTGGGAGCGCCGAGAGCCAGCCCGTTGGAAGGCTTCGAGGGAATGGCGACCCCGCAGGGGGTCGAGCGCCGCCTGCATTAAAGCCTCCTCCAGGGGAAAGCGATAATAGTGCCAGCTAAACTCCCGGACAAATAAATTGGGCCATTGTCCAGTATATAGGCTGTAGCGGTAACGGCGCCAGCGGGCGGAAAAGCGGGCGTGCCAGTCCGGGGCCACCGCCCTGGATCCGCGGATCCGAATATCGGGAGGGAGGCGGGCGTTGAGGGCGTGACTCCAACGCTCCGGGGGAATCCGCCCCACGGCATCGTCAAAGTGAGCCACCTGGGCCGCGGCGTGGACTCCAGAATCCGTCCGTCCGGCGCCCTGAAGGGTGGGGGGCTGGCCGTTCACCTGGGCGATGGCGCCCATAATCTCCCCTTGAATCGAGGGGGAATTGGGTTGCCACTGCCACCCGCAATACCGAGCACCCACATACTGGATCAGCAGGGCGACCCGTTGACCCTGGGACACTGATCCCCCCTAGACCAATTCGATGATGGCCATTTCGGCGTTGTCCCCCCGGCGCGGGACGGTGCGCACCACCCGGGTATAGCCGCCTTCGCGACTGCCGTAACGGCTCGGCGCTTCCGCGAAGAGGGCGTGAACGAGACCCTTATCGTAGATGTAGCCCAGCGCACGCCGTCTAGCGGCCAGGGAGCCGTCCTTGGCGAGGGTAATAATGTGATCCACCTCGGCTCGCACCGCTTTGGCTCTAGCTTTGGTGGTTTTAATTTGCCCGTGACGGAGCAATTCTGTGGACAGAGCCCGCAGTAGGGCTTTTCGCTGGTCGGCGGGTTTGCCGAGGCGGGGAATGCGACAACCGTGACGCATAGGGTTAACCTCCTAGGGGGAAATAATCAAAAAAAGATGGGGGCCGACGCTAGCCAGCCCCAAGTCCAGCTCTAGGGCTTGGCTTTTTCCTGGGGCAGGGTAATCCCCAGACGCTTCTGTAGGGCTTCGATGACCTCTTCCGCCGACTTCTGCCCAAAGTTTTTAATTTCGAGCAGTTCGTCCTGGCTGTAGTCCAGCAAATCCGCTACGGAATTAATTTGGGCGCGTTTGAGGCAGTTATAGGCCCGCACCGAGAGTTGGAGTTCCTCGATGGGAATTTGGCTTTCCGGATTGCTTTCCATCTCGTAATCCGTTTGTACAGTTTCTAGCTCATTGAGGTCTTTGAGGGGCAAAAACAGACTGGCAATGATTTCCGAGGCCTCCGACAGCGCCTCCTTGGGATGGATACTGCCGTTGGTCCAAATTTCCAAGGTCAGTCGGTCTTTTAACCCCAGACCCTCCACCCGAACCGGTTCCACAATGTAGTTGACCTTGGTGACGGGCATAAAAACCGAGTCGATTTGCAGAAAGTCTAGGGCGGCCCCGTCCTCTTTACTACGGTCGATGGCCCGGTAGCCGCAACCCCGTTCCACCCGAAACTCCATTTCCAGCTTGGCGCCTTCTGAGAGAGTGGCGATGTATTGATTAGGATCCACCACCTCTAGTTCCGAAGGCAAGTCAAACTGCCCCGCCGTGATGGTTTTGGGGCCCACCGCCACCAAGCGCCCAATTTGGGGCTGGTCGCTGTAGCTTTTGAGGGTCACTTCCTTCATGTTGAGCATGATTTCCATGACATCTTCCCGCACCCCTGGCAGAGTGGCGAACTCATGGTTAACCCCAGCAACCCGCAGAGCGGTGACCGCGGCGCCGGGGAGATTGGAGAGCAACACTCTGCGCAAGGCGTTGCCCACCGTGGTGCCCTGACCCCGGTCGAGGGGTTCGAGGACAAACCGGTTAAATTGACTCTGATTTTTTTTGGTGGTGGACTCCACACATTCGATGGTAAATTGCGCCACAACCGTGACCTCCCTGCTCTATCCTGCGTTGACCCTAGCCCGGTAATCCGGTTCGCCCCTAAACCCGGCGCCGCTTGGGGGGGCGACAGCCGTTGTGGGGAATGGGGGTCACGTCCCGGATTAAGGTAATTTCCAAACCGGCGCCCTGGAGGGCCCGAATGGCGGTTTCCCGACCGGCGCCGGGGCCGCTGACCATCACTTCCAACTGCCGCATCCCGTTTTCCATGGCCCGGCGGGCCGCATTGTCGGCGGCGGTTTGGGCCGCAAAGGGGGTGCCTTTTTTAGCTCCTTTGAAGCCGCTGGAGCCGGCGGAGGCCCAGGAAATCACATCCCCGCGGGTGTCGGAGATGGTGACGATGGTGTTATTAAAAGTGGATTGAATATGAGCGACCCCGCTGGGAACATTTTTTTTCTGTTTTTTGGGGCCGCTTTTTTTGGTTGGTCGCGCCATAGGACTAAGTAAGTGTAGGTGCTAAATAAAGGACTGGAAACCAGGGGGTTATTTCTTAGCGGGGGCTTTTTTCTTCCCGGCCACGGTGAGACGGCGCCCCCGACGGGTGCGGGCGTTAGTGCGGGTGCGCTGGCCCCGCACCGGCAAACCAAGACGATGGCGGCGGCCCCGGTAGGTGCCGATGTCCACCAAACGCTTGATGTTCATGGCTTCCCAGCGCCGGAGGTCCCCCTCGATTTCAAAGTTGCCTTCGATATAGGTGCGCAGAGCCAAGGCGTCCTCATCGCTGAGGTCCTTGACCCGGGTGTCGGGGTTTACCCCGGTTTCCGCTAAGATTTTGTGAGATCGCGATAGACCGATGCCATAGAGATAAGTCAGGGCGATTTCCACCCGCTTGTCCCTTGGCAGATCAACGCCAGCTATCCTCGCCACGTTGGTACTCCCTTAGTAATGGTGTTGGTTTAAATTGGATTGGTTAGATAAAGTGAATGGGTCACGGTGAGGACTGGCCTTATCCCTGGCGCTGTTTATGCTTGGGATTGGAACAGATAACCATCACGCGACCCCGCCTACGGATGACGCGGCACTTATCACACATTTTTTTGACGGACGCTCTAACTTTCATGCCTAGCTCATTGGCAACACTGCAAGCTCTTTATCATAGCAATAAATGGGGGCGTTGTCGGATTAATAAAAAATTTTTATCAGTGGGGCGTCCCAAGGGGGGCCGGGGAAGACCCTACTTTTTATTTTTGAGGCGGTAGGTGATCCGTCCCTTGGTTAAATCATAGGGTGTAAGTTCTACTTTAACCCGGTCGCCGGGGAGAATTTTGATATAGTTGCGGCGGATTTTGCCGGAAATATGGGCGAGGACATTGAAACCATTGTCCAAATCCACCCTAAACATGGCGTTGGGTAGGGACTCGGTGACGGTGCCTTCCATTTCAATTAAATCTTGTTTAGCCAAGCCGTTATAGACCTCTTTGGAAAAATAAACATTGGAAAAAGGACGGCCACAGCGCCGCCCGCCTTAGTTTAGCAAACTTTAGCCCTCCCCGGTTTCCCCTAGAACCACGGCGCTTTGATCCAGAAGCAGTAAACTGCGGAGTTGCTGGGTGTCTAGTTTTCCCAACCAGTTTTCGCCGCTGGTGATGGTCTGTTCCGCCAAATCCGCTTTACTGGCCAGGAGGGTCTGAATTTTTTCCTCCACCGTGCCGGCGCTGACAAATTTATGAACCTGAACATTGCGGGTTTGCCCAATCCGAAAGGCCCGGTCCGTGGCTTGGTTCTCCACCGCCGGATTCCACCAGCGATCCACATGAAACACATGGTTGGCCCGGGTCAGGTTGATCCCCGTTCCCCCGGCTTTAAGGGAGAGAATAAACAGTTGAGGGCCGTCGGGGTCTTCTTGAAAGCGTCGGATTAACTCGGTTCGCTCCTTTTGGGGGGTGGCGCCCTGAAGGAAAAGGACGTCTTGTTTAAACTTGCCTCGCAGGTAACCCTGGAGCAGGGTTCCCCATTCAGCGAACTGGGTAAAAATTAAGGCCCGGTCGCCTTCGGCAATAACTTCCTCCAGCATGGCTTCTAGACGCAGGAGCTTCCCAGAAGCCTGGGGCGGGTCGAGGCTTTTCTCTTTGAGTAAATGGGCCGGATGGTTGCAGAGTTGTTTCAGTTGGGTCAACAGCGCCAAAATCTGCCCCGAGCGCCGGATGCCGTCGCTATTTTCCAAGTCGGGTAAGGACTGGTTAACTAAATCTTGATAAAGTTCCGCCTGCCGGGCCGAGAGACTGCAATAAACCGTCATTTCCTGCTTCTCCGGTAGGTCGTTGATAATCTTGGGATCGGTCTTCAGGCGCCGGAGGATGAAGGGGCGGGTCAAATTTTGCAAACGGTAACGGGAGGCCCGGTCGCCGTATTTTTCGATGGGCAAGGCGAAGCGTTTTTGAAAAAAGGATTGAGAGCCGAGGAAACCGGGATTGAGGAAATCCAAAATCGACCAGAGTTCCCCCAGACGGTTCTCCACCGGCGTCCCCGTCAGGGCCGCCCGAAACCCGGCCTTAAGTTGCCGGGCCGCTTGGGCCTGTTGGGTCTGGGGATTTTTAACATTTTGGGCTTCGTCCAGAACTAAGCCCTGCCAGTCCGTCAGTTGTAAGCTTTTCAGATCCCGTTGCAGGAGGGCGTAACTGGTGAGGACAACCTCATAATTTTTGACTTGTTTCGCTAAGGGTTGCCCCTGCTTCCGCTTATCCCCGTGGTGAAGCAACGTTTTCAGGGACGGGGCGAATTTGGCGATTTCATGGCGCCAGTTGCTCAGTACTGAGGTGGGACAGACAATGAGAACCGGTTTTTGGTAAACCCCTTCCGCCTGGAGGGTTAGTAAAAAGCCCAGAAGTTGCGGCGTTTTGCCTAGACCCATGTCGTCCGCCAAACAGGCGCCCAGACCCCAGCGCTCCATAAAGGTCAGCCAGCCCACACCCTTGGCCTGGTAGGGCCGCAGGTTGCCCTGAAAATTGGGCGGGTTAGGAATCGGTTTCACCCCTTGGGGATCTTGCAGGGTTTGGATTAGCTCCAACAGTATGCCTTCGGCCTTAAACCCTTTGAGGGGGAGTTTGGCGAAAGTCTGGGTTTCCCCCGCAGCCAGTTGCAGAGCGCCGTCCACGGAGAGGGGAGGCGGCTCCAAGGAGGACTGGAGAATGGCCTGGGCCGCCCGAACCTGGGCCGGTTGCAGGAGGAGCCATTGCCCGTCCAGGGCCGCTAAAGGGGAACGTTGATCCAGAAGAGTTTGAAAATCTCTAGCGGAGAGGGGCCGTTCTCCCATGGTTAAGCCCAATTCGTAGGAAACCGCATGTTTCAGGGTTAACCGTTCCCCCGGCGCCGCTTCGATCCAAGCCCGTAATGCCACCCCTAGGGTTTGGGTGCCCTGGGAGGCTAATTCCGGGGGTAAAACCACCCCGAGGCCGTTGTCTCGGAAAAGATTAGCTGTGGCTTGAATAAATTCATAGGCCTGTAGAGTCGTTAACGCCCGTCCCGTCGGTGCCGGTTCTTCTAAACTCTCGGCGATGGGTTCCCAGAGTCGGGCCGCTAACCCCAATCCCGCTAATAAAATATCCTGAGTTTGGTCGCCGCTCCGCCACAGGGTTTCAGCGCCGAGAATTTGGCTTTCCTGGGCTAGGGCTTGTAATCCGTAGTCCAAACGCCAGGGAGCTTCCGGGCCCGTCGGTGCCCGGAGGATTAAGACCGTTCGCCACTGGCGGGTTTCCAGTTGACGGTTCTGGGGGTAGCCTAAATCCGCCTGAACCGGGAGGAGCCAATGATCAAGCGCCGTTGCCAAACGCTGGGTTTCCCGGTTCGCCTCCAGGGGTTCCCCTTGACCCGCCAGTAGGGCTTTCAGCCAAGGATCTCGGGGCCGGGGTAGGGTTTTGCCAAAAAGTTGGAGCTGGGTTTGGACTTGGGTTTGCAGAAAATCGAGAATTAATTCCCAGGAGCTTAACCCTTGGTTAAACTCCGGCACTAGGGCCACTCTCGGCAAGGTTTGGGCGAATTGGGCCAGGCGGGTCTGGTCGCGAATGCTATCCAACAGGGGCAACCACACCGCCCGGCGCTCTTGTAAACCGGGAAGCACCTTGCCCCGAACGAGCAAGTCCAAACTCCAACGGTAAAGATGGGCGAAAAAGCGGATTTCTCCCCCTAAGCTCAGGTTTAAGGCCGGATCTAAGGCGCCGAGGGGCAGGGATTGGAAAAAAAGCGCCGTTTGGGTGGCGCTCAGCCATAACCCCTCAATTGTCAGCGTTTGCGAGACTTCGGTCTCAGTCGGTTCCCCTAAATCAACCGGTAAGCGCCAGGCTTCGGCGCCGAAGTTGAGTTTTTCTTTACCCAAAAAAGGCGTTAGGGCCAGAGCCAAATCCGCCGGAGCCGTTACTGTCCCCGACCAGTCCCGTCCCCAAAGAAAAAAGCCCGTCCCCCGGCGCCAACTGCCCTGTAGGCGGATCATTTTCTAGACCTCCGGGGAGTAGAGTAACGGCGCTTTAGTCTCGGTCGAGGGGGAGTCTTCAAGGCGGGATGATATGAGAAAGGGCAAAATCGGCGCTTCGGCGTATTATGCCACGGTCATCCCCTTAACGGGAGCGCCAAAAGGCGAGACTGCTGTACAGGTGAAAAGCCTGATCCCAGGTCGTTTCCTCCCGACGCAAAAAATGGAGATGGGGATCGATCAGTTTCAGGAGTTCCGGGAAATCTAAAGCTGTTTCCGCAAAGGGCTGAAACTCCGACCAGAGGGGAATATCCCCGCAATAGTCGTGGAAGATCTGGAGAAGGCGGGCCCATTGCTCAAAGCTAGTGCCTTCCTGTTCCCGGCGACTTTCCGCGCCCAGGAGGGGCACACCCCAGTCGTATTCGTAGGTCTGGTCGCAAAAGCGGAGGATTTGTCGGCGCTCTTTTAAATGGAGGTCGCAGACCTTGGCGTAGTCGAGGATTTGAGTTTTGCGCTCGATTTTGCCTTTGCGGTCGAGGTGGACGCATTCTTCAAAGATCGGCAGTAGCCCGTCCACCCGTTGGCTAACCTCCGACCAATCAAAGGGGAGCGATTCCCGCTCGTTAGCGCCGGGGCGATAGCTGACCTGCCCGGCGGGGGTGGCCGTCTCCAGATGTAGAACCGGGATGACCGCTAGCGTCTGAATCTCCTCTAAAGAAACGCAAAAGCTGGGCACACCCTGACCCTGACATTGACTCTGGTAATGGTTAAGTTCGCCCACAGGCCCGGCTCGGTACAGGCGCCAACTGCGGCTGGGGAGTCGTAGGCGGGCGCTGTAGGGATCGAGGTTAAAAATGGGGGCCAGCTTCAGCGCCGTCTCTTGTTTCCGCTCCGGCTCCACTCGGTCGAGGACAAAGAGTCCCAAGCCCTGACCCCCTGGCTTTTGTTTTGCTTCCGCCAGCGCCGACTGACGTTCCTGGGCTTGCCGCGCCTGTTCCGCCGCTTTCTGGGCTATCTCGGCTTGTTGACGCTGACGGCGCTCCTGTTGACGGCGCTCTAGGGCTTGGCGAATCTGGGCGACCAGTTTGGGATTGCTGGCGTGGGTCAACTGTTGTCGGTAGAGGACTTCCGCCGTTTCCGGGTCGCCGAGACCGTCCAGCAGTTGGGCCTGGTAGAACTCGACCCAGGGATTGTTTAATTTCTCCGGCGGCAGAGTTTGCAGGAGTCGGGCGGCAGTCTCGTAATCCCGGTCTTTGAGGGCTTGGGCGATGTCTGAGAGCATGGCGATTAGGGGTCGAGCAGAGCGCAAACTTGGGCCAGGGCGACGATGGGCGCCGTGACGGCCCGGAGGATACGAGGCCCGAGGGAAACGGCTTCCCAACCTTGATCTAAAGCCACTTGAACCTCGGCGTCTGTCCAGCCTCCTTCCGGGCCAATGGCCAGGGTTAAGCTTTGGGGCGGCGCTTCGGTTAGGCGCCGACAGAGCGCGCCGGTTAAAGAGGGGCAGGAGTGACGGGGGACGCAGAGATAATGGGCGGTATTTTCCCTCGAACCGGCGAGAAATTCTTGCCAAGGCTGGGGCGCAAACAACTGGGGCGCCCATTGACGCTCGCACTGCTCCGCCGCTTCCGTCAGGATACGGCGCCAGCGGGTTAATTTTTGGTCGCTCGGTTTCAGCAACGCCCGTTGGCTCAGGATTGGATAAATATCCCGGACGCCCAATTCTGCGCAGGGGCGCAGTATTTCTTCCAGAGCGTTGCCCTTGGGCAGGGCGACGGCTAGATCCACCCCGAGGCTCAGTTCCCGATTTTCCACTAAAACTTCCTCTAGAGCTAAAGCCTTGGCTTCCAGACGAGCTCGCCAACTGCGGCCCCGGCCGTCTAGGGCCACTAGGCTAGCGCCCGGACTTAGTCGCAGAACTCGAAAGAGGTAATGGCTCTGCTCCGGGGTCAGGGTATGGCGCTGGCTCTCCGGGGAAGGCGGGTCAATGACAAGGCGATAGACCATAGCCGGGGGGGAACATTTTGTTCCATTATCGAGGGAAATGACGGGCTTCGTCGAGGGGACGGCGCTGAAACTCCGTAAGATAAAAAGCGACGGTTTTCACCACTTCCAAACCAAACCAATTCAGATGGAGAGTCATTTACGCGGGCTGAGCGTTTTTTTAATCGGCATGATGGGGAGCGGCAAAAGCGCCGTGGGTCAAGTCCTGGCCAAGCGCTTGGGCTATCGCTTTTTCGACGCCGACATTGTCCTGGAACGGGTCGCCCAAGTTTCGATTAACGATTTCTTCGCCCAGAAGGGGGAAAGTGCCTTCCGGGATTTGGAAAGTCAAGTTCTCGGCGAACTGGCGGCCCAGACCCGAAGCGTCATTGCCACCGGCGGCGGGGCTGTGCTCCGGCGCCAAAATTGGAGCTACCTCCGCCATGGTCTGGTGGTCTGGCTTTCGGCGCCGCCGGCGCTGTTGGCGGCGCGTCTGCGGGGGGATGAAACCCGTCCTTTGTTAAGAAC
>JBKCES010000179.1:0-27010 GCA_046304295.1 Cyanobacteriota bacterium
GGGGGATGAGGGCAAACAAAAAAACTGATCAAGTTGAGATGCTCCCCTCGTGGATAAGGCCTGGGGGAGGGCTGAGCGTAAATTTTTATTTTTTTTGTATATTAATGTTAATTTTTGTAAAGATTTTTTCCTGAATTTTAACGTTTATTTAGGAAAAGTAACCAACCGTCCCAGGGAGGTTCGCTAGGATAGGGTTAAGTGAAAATCCCCAGACTAGACCACTCGTCAGATGCCGCCTTTGGGGATTAGCGCCGCTTATCCTGCGATATATCCCCGGGGGGAATTATGGTCAGCGCCACATTGACGGATCTCCACGCTCAAGTTTTAGACAATTTACCGATTCACACCACCAGCGCCATCCAGTCCTACGGAGTGGCGATGGCCTTAACGGAGCCGAATTTAACCATCACCCAGATCAGCGCCAACTGTCTGCACCTCTTAGGACAGTCAGCCCAGGAACTGTTGGGGCAACGGTTAGAGGACATCTTTGATAGCTTCCAAATCGATCCCCTACGGGAGAAAATCAGCCGGGGGGATTTAGATTACGTCAATCCCACTAAGTTATGGGTCAGGTTAGCCGGAGACGACTACCGGGTCTTTGACGGGGTTTTCCACTACACGGCGGACGGGGTGTTAATCCTGGAGCTAGAACCCACGGATAGCGTCGAGAATATTTCCTTTTTGAGCTTCTACCACCTGGCGAAGGTTTCCATCCACAAACTGCGGGCCCGGGGCAGTTTGGTGGACTTCTGCCAAACCATCGTGGAGGAGGTGCAAAAATTGACCGGGTTTGACCGGGTGATGTTGTACCGCTTTGACGAGAATAACCACGGCGATGTCATCGCCGAGTGCAAGCGCCCGGATTTGGAACCCTTTTTAGGTCTCCGTTACCCGGAATCCGATATTCCCCAGCCGGCCCGGCGCTTGTTTATCCAAAACCCCATCCGTATTATCCCGGACGTGACGGCGGTTCCCTCCCAGTTGTACCCGAGTCAAAATCCCCTGACGGAGCAATCCTTGGATTTAACCCTCTCCATCCTCCGCAGTCCTTCTCCCTGTCATTTGGAGTATTTGGTGAATATGGGGGTGGGCGCGTCTTTAACCATTTCTTTGATCAAAGACGGGGCGCTCTGGGGGCTGATCGCCTGTCACCACCTGACGCCGAAACACATTCCCTACGAACTGCGCAAAGCCTGCGAATTTTTGGGCCGGGTGGTCTTCGCCGATATTTCGGCGCGGGAGGACAGCGAGGACTACGATTACCGCATGGCGCTGAATGAAGTCCAGTTCCGGCTAGTGGACGCCATGACCCTAGCGCCGGATTTCGCCAGCGGTTTGGCCGCTAATCCCGAGGATCTGCTGGCCTTAACGGGTTCCCAGGGCGCCGCAGTGGTGCTGGGGGAACGGGTCATTCTCTGCGGGCAAACCCCCCAGGAGGAACAGATTAAATATCTGGTGCAGTGGCTCAAAACCCAACCGCCCCGGGACGTCTTCTTTAGCCAATCTTTGCCCCAACTCTACAGCGACTCCCTTAATTTTAAAGACGTCGCCAGCGGTGTCATGGCTATCGCCATCGCCCAGCGCAATTACGTCCTCTGGTTCCGGCCGGAAGTTCTGCAAACGGTGAACTGGGGCGGCGATCCGACCCAGGCCTACTCCGCCCAACAAGTCGGCGCCGAAATTCGTCTTTCGCCCCGTAAGTCTTTTGAACTCTGGAAAGAAACGGTGCGTCTCAATTCTCTCCCTTGGCAACCAGTGGAAGCGCGGGCGGCTCTGGAGTTGAAAAAGGCTATTGTGAACCTGATTTTGCGTCAAGCCGACGAACTGGCCCAACTGGCGGAAGATCTTCAGCGCTCCAACGCCGACCTGAAAAAATTCGCCTACGTCGCCTCCCACGACCTCCAGGAGCCGTTAAATCAGGTGGCAAACTATGTGCAACTCCTAGAAATGCGCTACGGCGACCGCCTCGACGAAGACGCCAGCGAGTTTATTAACTTCGCCGTGGAGGGAGTGTCCCTGATGCAGACCCTCATTGACGACGTGCTTGCCTATTCCAAGGTGGACGTCCAAAACGCCGAGGTGGCGCTCACCGAGTCCCAAAAAGCCCTCGACCGTGCCCTAGCTAACCTCCGGCGCCGGGCCGAGGCCAACCAAGCCCAAATCACCGTCGAGCCCCTACCCACGGTGCTAGCAGACGAAACCCAACTGATGCAGGTCTTCCAAAACTTGATCGGCAACGCCCTCAAATTCCGCCGGGAAGTGCCGCCTGAGATCCAAATCGGCGCTCAGCGCCTGGAGGATGCCTGGCTCTTCTCCGTGCGGGACAACGGCATCGGCATCGATCCCCAATTCTTTGACCGGATTTTTGTCATCTTCCAGCGCCTCCACACCCGGGATGAGTACACCGGAACGGGCATGGGGCTGGCTATTTGCAAGAAAATCGTCGAAGGACACCGGGGACAAATTTGGCTTGAGTCCGAACCCGGCCAAGGTTCCACCTTCTTCTTTACCCTGCCTGTAGGAGGCCCCGAGCGTGAGCGTCGTCGAGTCTGAAGCGGAACTGACCAAGGTCATTTTATTGATCGAAGACAGCAAAGCCGACGCCCGGCTGGTGCAGGAAGTCCTCAAAACCAGTACTGTTCCCCACGAGTTACAAATTGTGCGGGACGGTCTGGCGGCCATGGATTACCTGCGCCAGCAGGCGGAGTACATTGAAGCGCCCCGTCCTCATCTCATTGTTCTCGATCTGAACTTGCCGAAAAAGGACGGGCGGGAGGTTTTGGCGGAAATTAAAAACGACCCCAACCTCAAGCGGATTCCGGTGGTGGTCTTAACCACCTCTCACCATGAGGAGGACATTACTACCAGTTACGAACTCCACGTCAACTGCTACATCACCAAGTCCCGCAATCTCAAGGATTTATTTAAACTGGTGCAGGGGATAGAATCCTTTTGGCTAGAAACTGTCACCCTACCTCGTCTATGAGCATAATAGATCAGGGTGTTTTTGCCTTCCCAGCAAGGAGAGCTAATGACCGCATTTATGGTTACCCCCCGTTTGTTAAAAATTCTTCTGGTTGAAGATAGCCTGGCGGAGGCCCGTCTCCTGCAAGAAATTTTGAAGGGGGCGACTTCCTATCACTTTAAATTCGCCCACCATACCCGTTTAACGGCGGCGCTGGGAATCTTGGAGCAAGAGCTTTTTGACCTGATTTTACTCGACCTGACCCTACCGGACAGCGCCGGTTTAGCCTCCCTAGAACCTCTCCTGAAAACTGTTCCCCAAATTCCCATTGTGGTGCTCACCCATCACCATGACGAGCAGTTAGCTCTCGAAGCGGTGCGTTGCGGCGCTCAGGATTACTTGGTTAAACGGGATATTACGCTAGACATCTTACTGCGGGCCATTAACTACGCCATTGAACGGAAACAAGCGGCGCTGAATTTACTACGCCTCAACGCCGATTTAAAGGAAAATGTCGAGCATTTGACGGAGGATATACAGGCTCAAGCGCAGGAATTGGATAAAGTCAAGGCGCTGAACCAGATGAAGACGGAATTCGTCTCCATGCTCTCCCACGATTTTCGTAATCCCTTAAACACGATTCTCCTTTCCGCCGGTCTGCTGGAAGAAAGCGGCGACCGTTTAACGCCGGAACAACAGGTGACCTATTTTCAGATGATCCGCAAAGCCATTAAGGATATGGATCAACTGCTGAGCGAAGTGCTGGTTTTGGGGCGCTCCGAGAGCGGCAAACTCCAGGCCAGTTTAGGCCCCTTAAACTTGGTCGAATTTTGTTTAGATTTAATCGGCTCTCTCCAAAGTGCCCAACCCCAAAACCGCCACATTCAACTCACAACCCAGGGCGATTTAGCCGCGGGGCTATGGGACGCAAATTTACTGCGCCATATCTTAGCCAATTTATTGAGCAACGCCCTCAAATATTCCGATCATCCCAGTCCGGTGCTCTTGGAGCTAATCCGAGAGCCGGAGCGGGTGATTTTCCAAATTACGGATCAGGGCCGGGGCATTCCCCCGGAAGCCCTACCGGAACTCTTTACCCCTTTCTTCCGGGCCAGTAACGTCGGCGGGGTCAATGGCACCGGTTTGGGTCTAGCCATTGTGGAGCGGTGCGCCGAGATCCACGGCGGTCGGGTGACGGTTCAGAGCGCCGTTAACCAAGGCGCGACTTTTACTGTGACTCTGCCGATTTGGGAGGGGAACTCTGGGTTTTTAGAGTAGGATTCCCGGCGCCATTCTTAACAAAAAAAGAGGCTACGCTAAGAGCCTCCCCATTAGATGAAATCAAAAATTAAGCTTAGAGCAGGCCGGTGTTGGCGCCGGGTTTGCCGGTGGCCAATTCCACTTTGACGATTTTGCCGCCCATTTTCATAATCCGCTGTTGCTCCCGAAACCAGTTGTCGTAGGGCACCAGCTTGGTGAAATAGGTATTTTGTAATTCCCGTTGCGTCCGAATCCGGGTTTGGCTCGGCACGCAGGCTGTGATTTTAAACATCCGCATGGCGCTGTTGGGTCTCCTAAAAAAGGGGTCGAGTCTCTAGTTCTAAAATTGGCGGTAACGGGAAGCCCAGAGTCAACACTCGACCTTTAGATTTAGATTCCCAATCAGGAGAACCCCAATGTCCAAACGCCGAAGCCCTCACTCCAGACTTCCCGTTGAGTGTTCCCGAACCCAGACAGGTTGGGGATGATTCCGTCTAGCTCAAGCCAGAGCAGATGTAGTCGAGGTAAACGCCCATTTCTTTGCCGGCATCGGAACCCACCAGGCTGGCGGTGACTTCTTTGATGGCTTGGATGGCTTGGACGGTGGAGGAGATGGGCACGCCTAAAGAGTTGTAGGTTTCTTTAAGACCGTTGAGCACCCGCTCGTCGAGGATGGAGGGGTCGCCGGCCAGCATGGCGTAGGTGGCGTAGCGGAGGTAGTAGTCGAGGTCCCGAATACAAGCCGCGTAACGACGGGTGGTGTACATGTTGCCGCCGGGACGGGTGACATCAGAGTACAGCAGGGACTTAGCCACGGCTTCTTTAACAATGGTGGCGGCGTTGGCGCTGATCACGCTGGCGGCGCGAACCCGCAGTTCGCCACTGGCGAAGTAGTTTTTGAGTTTGTCCATGGCGGAGCCGTCCAGGTATTTACCTTGGACGTCAGCGGAGTTGATGACAGCCGTAATTGCGTCTTGCATAGTTTTGGGTTTCCTTAAGGTTTCTAAAGAAGGTGAATAGTGACTAAAGGGAGAGCCTTAGACTAGCTCATGGCGCCGATAACATAGTCGAAGTAGGAAGAGGCTTCGGCGGCGTCGTCGGAGGACATCAGACCAGAGGCGACTTCTTTCATTTCCCGGACGCTTTGGGCCACGGCGCCGACATCGGTGCCGAGGGATTTGTACATTTCCCGCACGCCCACCAGACCGATTTCTTCGATGGGGGTGACATCGCCGGAAACGACGCCATAGGTGACCAGACGGAGGTAGTAATCCATGTCCCGCAGACAGGTGGCGGTCATCTCTTCGCCGTAGGCGTTGCCGCCGGGGGAAACGATGTCGGGACGCTTTTGGAAGAGACGGTCGCCCGCTTGTTTAACGATGGTTTCCCGAGCGCCGGTGAGGGTTTCGGCAATGCGCAGACGGGCGGCGCCGCCGGTGACGAAAGATTTGATCCGGTCTAGCTCGCCAGGGCTGAGGTAGCGGGCCTCGGCATCAGCGTTCACGATTGATTTCGTGACGATACTCATGGATGGATTCCTCCCAATACAGTGGATGTTAAAAAGTCAAGTTAGGCGGAGGGCTAGTCCTTGGGCGCGGTCCGAAAAGCTCAAACAGCGGCGATCCCAGAGACGCGCAACTCGTTCAAACCATTCTCAGGCGTCCGGCGCCGGACGTAAATCTTTCTTCACATTTTGTAACATTTCCCCGGAGACATGGAGTTGACTAGAACTTATGCCGATTGTCTAAGTGTCATAAAAGAGGCGATTTTAGGGGGGAAGCGTCTGTAATATCTGTTTGTGTGTGAGGAGTAAGAGTGATAAGGAAAAGTCAAGAGGGTCGAAACACGGAAAGACTCCTCTAGACTTTTCCTTTTTTTTCGCCAATTGCCCCGGCGCCGACGAGAGGAGACCAATGATACAAAACATGCGAATCTGGGCCTTTTCGATGGCGTTAGGCGCCTGGGTAGGTGGGTCTTTTCCCTCCACGGCCCAAACCATTGTCCCGGCGGCGGATGGAACGGCGACCCTAGTCATGCCCAACGGCAATACCTTTAACATTACCGGGGGGCAACTCTCGGGGGACGGCCGCAACCTGTTCCACAGTTTTCAGGAATTTGGCCTCAGCACCCAACAGATCGCCAATTTTATCGCCAATCCCCAGATCCAAAACATCCTCGGTCGAGTGGTGGGGGGCAATCCCTCTTTTATTAATGGCCTCCTGCAGGTCAGCGGAGCCAACGCCAATCTCTTTTTGATGAATCCCTCCGGGATTGTCTTTGGCCCCAACGCGGCGCTGAATGTGCCCGCCAGCTTCGCCGCCACCACGGCGACGGGCATTAATTTCGGCGCCGGTCAGTTCAATGCCTTCGGGGCCAATAATTACTCCGCCCTAACGGGCACTCCCCAGGGCTTTGTTTTTCAGGGACTCCAACCCGGTGCCATTGTTAACGCTGGTAACTTAAGCGTTAATCCTGGGGAAGGGATTGCTCTAGTGGGCAGTGCTGTCATTAACACCGGAACGATCAATGCGCCGGGGGGCGAAATTACCCTAACGGCGGTGCCCGGCGCCGGTTTGGTGCGGATTTCCCAAAAGGGTCAGGTTTTAAGTTTAGAGGTGCCCCTGCCCCAGGATAGCCAAGGTAACGTTCTGCCGTTCCAGCCTACGGATCTACCGGCGCTGTTAACCGGGAGTGGCCTAGACACGGGTTTAACCGTAACGCCTAACGGCGCCGTCGCCTTAACCCAGAGTGGAACCCAGATCCCGACCCAACCGGGAACTGCCATTGTTTCCGGGACAGTTAACGTTTCTTCCCCCACCAGCGCCGGGGGAACGACCCAAATTACCGGCGCCCAAGTGGGGTTAGTCGGCGCTCAGGTTCAGGCGGACGGTCTGCTGGGGGGAGGAACCCTGCGGGTCGGTGGCGATTACCGAGGTCAGGGAAGTTTACCCACTGCGGAAAATACCTTTGTCAGCGCCGACTCTAACCTCAGCGCTAACGCCTTGGAACAAGGCGACGGGGGACGAATTACGGTTTGGGCTGAAGGCAATACCCAATTTCAGGGGATCATTTCCGCCAAGGGCGGGGCCCAAGGGGGAGACGGCGGTTTTGCGGAAGTCTCTGGGAAAGAGAATTTAGCCTTTCAGGGACAAGTAAACTTAACGGCGCCCCAGGGAGAACTGGGAACTCTCCTCCTCGACCCGGAAAATATTACGATTGTGAGTAGTTCCGGCGGTCTGAACGATAGCCAACTCCCCGTTATTCTTTTCACTCAAGACCCCGGCGCTGATTACACCATTTCCGAATCGGCGCTAGAAGCCTTAGCCGGTACAACCAACATTCAACTGGAAGCGGTCAATAATATTACGATTGACCCCCTATTGGACGGGGTTCTAGCTTTCCAAAGCGGCAACGGGACGATTACCTTCAGTGCCAACGCCGATAATTTAGGGGGCGGCGACTTTACCATGAGCGCCGCGGATACCCTGTCGGCGCCGGGTCGGAGTTTGACGATCCAGGGGGTTAACCTCAATGTCGGCTCCGTTGATACTAGTAATTTGCAAATTCCGGGGACTCCAGGGGGAAATATCGCCCTTTCGGGAACCGGCAACATCCAAGCCAACGGCGTCCTCAATACCGGCGGCGGCGCTGTAACCCTGAGCGGCGCTAATATTACCCTGCCCCTAGGTGCCAGCATTTTAACCGGCGATTCTAGCCAAGCTGGCGGCTCCGCAACCCTAACGGCGACGGGAACCACCCTGATTGAAGGAACGATCTTCACCTACGGTAATCCCCTCACTATCACTTCCGGGAGTCTAACCGCCACGGCGGATGCCTGGTTGGATAGTAGTAATTCGGCGAATCCCAATCTTCCCGGCGGCCCAATTATTTTAATTAATACTGGCGACGCGCAACTCTCTGGCTATCTCTTTACCGCCGGCGGCCCCTTAACCGTAACGGGGGACAATATCAACATCAATGAAACGGCCCTAGTTTTTACCGATAGCCTAGATCCCGACGCGGTGGGCGGAACTCTAACCCTCCAGGGAACCGGCAATGTCCAGATTGGGGCTCCCTCTGGTGGCTTCGTGGAAACCGGCGGCGGCGCCGTCACCGCTAGCGGCGCTAATGTCACCCTCAATATTCCCCTAGAAACCCCTAATCCCAACCCAGCCTTACCCGGCGGCGCCGTTACCCTCGCGGCCACAGGAACCAATCAAATCAATAGCTCTGTGACCACGGGGGGCGGAAACTTTAGCGCCAGCGGCGCCAGTATTCAGATTCCTGCTAGTTCTGTTATCAACGTTCTCAACGGAACCAGCGGGGTCAAGGGCGGGGATGTCGTTTTCCAATCCTCCGGGGATCTACAACTTAATCAGAGCTTTATCACCAACGGTGGTAGTTTCAGCGCCGGCGCCGCTAATTTGATCCTGCCGGAGATCAACACCGGCACTGGGCCCGACGGCCTCGACGCCGGAGCCATTATTCTCAACGCCAGCGGCAATATTCAAACCGGCAATTTGTTGAGCTACACCAGCGCCAACCGCAGTAACGGCGAGGCCAGTCGCGGCGGCGATATTACCCTCAACGCCGGGGGGAGTATTAACACGACGGCGGGAACCGGGGTGCAAGTGGCCCAGACCTCTAGTCAAACCCTCTTTGTCCCGGTGGTAACCTCCGGGTCGGCAACCGGCAACGGCGGCAACATTAGCTTCACCGCCGGGGGGGATATTACCTCGGCCTTTTTAGGCTCCGGCTCCCTGGCCAATGGAACAGCGGGAACGATTACCCTAACCAGCCAAACCGGAGGGATTAACGCCACCCAAACCGTGACCCTGGACGGCGAAAGCCAAATCCTCGGGGCCATTATTACCGCCTCCAACCAGGGGCAGGGCGGGAACGTGACCCTAACAGCGCCGGGAAATATTCAAACCGGGAGCGTCATTACCGGCAATATTGACGGCGTTCAACCCGTCGGCTCGGTGACGATTACCAGTTCCAGTGGCTCTATCGATACTGCCATCGGCGCTAATATTTCGCCCCTGAGCGAGGCCCTACTAGCGGAGCTAGGGGTTGATGCTCAGTATTTAGCGGAAGCCAGCCAAATCGCCGCCGGTCTGGGAATTATCACTGTAAGTAAAAATGTTTCTGGCGGTGCCGTCACTCTCAACGCCCAGGGCGATATCACTACGACTAATATCATCACCGGTAGTTTAAACGGCGCCGGGGGAAATATTAATCTCCTCAGTGAAACCGGCTCCATTGATGCCAGTTCTGGTGTGTTATTGGAAAATGTCACCGCTTCTTTTCTCCAAGACCTCGGCGCCAGCGAAAATCTCGCTCGCCTCGGCGCTTACCTGAGCGATAACCAAATTGGCGGTCTGATTACCCTTTCGGTCTATGGTAACGGCGGCGATATTAACCTCTCGGCGCCGGGGGGAATTATTACGAATTACCTAGTGTCCAACAGTTACGTCGGTCAGGGGGGCAATATTACCCTCAACAGCGCCAACGGCAGTATTCAAATTGGAGGCTTAATCACCAGTATTAATCCTTTAATCTTTAATGTGGCCAGCGACGGCCTAACCCTAGATGATTGGAACGCTATCGGTAGTCTCTTATCCCAGGGAACCCTGACCACGGCCGGCGCCGAAGGGGGAGCGATTACTTTAACGGCGGGGGACGGTATTGAACTGATTACCGCTGATACTGAGGGAGACAGCGGGGCGGGAGGAGCTGTAACCCTTGCTGGAGGCGGCGCTGTGACGGTGAGCGGCGCGACGGAGACGGCCACCGGAGCGACAGTGGGCGTTAATACGGTTGGCGCGACTCAGGGAGGAGACGTGACTGCCACCGGTGCCGAACTAAACACCAACGGAGAAATTAACACTGGCGGTGGCGATATTACCTTAACGGGAACCACCAGTAATCAAGTCAATGCGGCGCTGAATAGCGGCGGCGGCGATGTCGCTCTTAATGGCGGCGCTGTTACCAGTAATACTTCTACTAATACTAACGGTGGTAGTTTTACTGCTACTGGCACAAATGTAAATACCAGCGCTATTACCACCGACGGGGGAACCGTTACCGCTACCGGCGAGAATCTAAGCGCCAACGGAGAAATTAACACCGGCGGCGGCGCCGTCAACCTGACTGCCACGGGAGGCGCGCAGGCGCAAGAAACCATTGCCACCAATGGGGGCAATGTAACAGTGACTGGCGCCGCTGTGACCACAGCGGATATTGACGCCAGTTCCGGTGCCGGGACGGGAGGAAGCGTTACCCTCAACTCTCAAAGCAATATTACGACCGGTATTCTAAACACCTCGGGAACCAATGGCGGCAACGTCACCCTTAACGCGCCGGGGGACATTGAAGCAGTAACTGTTAACGCCCAGGCAACGACGGGAACCGGGGGAACGGTGGAGATCCGGGCCGGGGAAAACGTCCGGGTGACGGGAACCTTGGTTGATCAAAACGGAGTCATCGCCAGTATTTCTACTGCGGGCGGCGCCGGCGGCGGGCCCATTACCATCCAAGCCGGCAACGTGCCCTTTGTGGTGGGCAACCCGAGTCTAAACGGCACCGCCGGCGCTATTACCAGCGGAGAAAACACCATCAGCGCCGGGGAGTTTAATTTCACCACCCAACAGGGAGATATTAGTCTGATCCTACGGCCGCCCTGCGGCGATGCCTGCGTCGAAATTGAGGATTCTTTCAACCCCAGGTATGTGCCGCCCTTTACTGTCACCCTACCGCCGCCAGCTCTATCCGTCAAAACTCTAGAACAGGCTGACGACATTTTATCTCAGATCGAAGCCCAAACGGGCAAAAAACCGGCGCTGATCTACGTTAATTTCGTCTATCCTCAACTCAACGCTCCAGTCTTCGCCAACGCCCAATTTCAACAATTGGAATCCGCTCGGGTTTCCGAGTTCCAAACTGTTTTAACCCCCAGTCTGCCCGATGCGGCGCCGACCCTACAAATTCCGACCCAAGGCGATTACCAACTGGAATTGGTGGTGATCACCCGGGGAGAAGATCCCCTACGTATCCCTGTTCCAGCCGCCACTCAACGTCAAGTCATCACCGCGGCTAATCGCTTTCGGGCCATTGTCTCTAAACAACAAAACGACTACCAAACCTACGGTGCTCAGCTTTACCAATGGATCATCGCTCCCCTAGAGGATGTTTTTAAAGCCCGGGGCATTGACAGCGCCTTGTTTTTCCTGCCCAACGGCCTGCGGACTCTGCCCCTAGCGGCGCTCTATGACGAGAAAGAAGGAAAATTTGCGGTGGAGAAACCCTTCGCCATTGGCACGGCGCCGAGCCTGAACCTAGTGGATTATCGCTACCGAAATTTAAACGCAGCGCCGGTCTTAGCCTTCGGCGCCACGGAATTTTCCCCGGATCAGCAACAAACTCCCCTGCCGGGGGTCGGCGTGGAATTGTCGTTAATTCGATCCATTAAGGGGGGCGAATATTTCCTCAACCCCGAGTTTAATCTCCTCAATGTCGAGAGCCAGCGCCGACAAAATCCTCTTCCCATTGTGCACCTAGCGACCCACGCCGATTTCCTCGCCGACTCGCCCCAAGCCAGTTATATCCAACTCTATAACCAGAAATTAGAATTGCCCCAGTGGGATCGTTTAGACCTCAATCTCCCCGCCACGGATCTGCTAGTGATTTCTGCCTGCAACAGCGCCGTCGGCAACTGGGCCGTGGAACTGGGCTTTGGGGGCATGGCGGTGCAGGCCGGGGTGAAAACGGCGCTGGCTAGTCTTTGGCCCGTGGGGGACATTGGCACCGTGGGGCTGATGGACAGTTTTTACCGTAATCTCAAAGAAGTCCCCATCAAGAGCGAGGCTTTACAACTCGCCCAACGGGCGCTCCTAAACGGTCAATATCGCTGGGTTAACGATCGTCTAGAGACGCCCCAGGGGGAAATTGAGTTTAAGGGTGTGGACGCCCAAAAAATCCAATCTTTAGACCTAACTCATCCTTACTTTTGGGCTTCTTTTTTGATGATCGGCAGTCCTTGGTAAGAATTTGTTTCATTCAATCTACATTTTCCCATGACCTACCACCTCACTATCCCCACTCTCGTTTGCTCCGCCTGCGCCGACGCCGTTACCCGGGCCATTCAAAGCCAAGATCCCCAAGCACAGGTTGCCGTTAACCTAGAAACCAAGACGGCAACCATTGAGTCCGACCTTGCGGAAACCCTGATCCGGGAAGCCATTGAAGGCGCCGGCCACGAACTTGCGGATTTTAGCTAGAAAGGTTATCCTCTATTTCCTAACGGCGCTCTGGGAAGCGGTAGTCTTGACTTACAATGCGGTAAGGCCGTAACCGCCTGCGCCTCCTTTTTCCCTAACTTAGGAAAATTTAAATCTATGCTGGTTAAATCCACGACTCGTCACATCCGTATTTTTACGGGGATCGTTCAAGGTAACGAACTGGTTCCCAGTGAAAATATGCTTACTCTAGACGTTGATCCCGATAATGAATTTAACTGGACTGAAGAAGCCCTGCAACAGGTTTATCGCCAGTTTGATCACCTCGTTGAATCCTACAGCGGGGAAGATTTAACGGATTATAACCTGCGGCGTATTGGCTCCGACTTGGAGCATTTTATTCGGGCTCTGCTTTTTAAGGGACAAATTAGCTACAATCTCGACAGTCGCGTTTTGAACTATAGCATGGGTCTTCCCCAGGTTGAAAAAGCGGGGTCTTAATCTCGTGAGGACGTCCCCTTCGGCTACGCTCAGGGGACGCTTTCAGAGCTAAGCTCAGGGAAAAAAAAGTTAATTTCTTTAACACGCCATTAACATCGATCTATACGTAAAGTGTAAAGCCATGGGTATTTCCGACATTGGTAAAATGAGCGTTGAATCCCTTATTCAGACTGGATTAGATACTTTCCTCAAGCGCCAAAAACAGACTGGAACTTCGGAAGAGAAAGAAAAATTTCAATTGATTAAGCGCTCTCTAGACCGCAAGGGGGAACTCTACGAACTGGAACCGAGCCACTCCGCCACCCTCGGCGCTTATCAGCTTCGCCATCAGCAAGGCAAAGGTTCGATTTTGGTGACGCTAGAACATCTACGAAAACTGTATCAAACCTTCAACCGAGATATTTTAGAACAAGCGGCTAAAGGCAATCTCAAAAAAGCAGAAAATTATTGGCAACAGCAAAAAAACATTAACCTTAATAAATATACACACCGCATCAAAGTCTTTCGGGTCAATAAAGCCAAGCTCCTGTTTTGGATGATTGATATGGATTTACATAAAGAGATGACGGACGAAAATTCCTACGGGAGCGGCACGGCTAAGTCCATGATTATCAGTTTGTTAACCACTTTTTTGGACGAGCCTAAGGCTAAAGCCAGCGAAGACGATTATCTCGATACTCTGATTGAACAAGATTGGATTCCCCATATTCAAACGGTGGCGATTCCTTTTTATAAACACAGCCAACTTACCCATAAAGTCTTATTCCGCAAACCGCCTCGCTATGCCTTTTGACAGATATCGAAGATAGCGAGCCGAAATGGCGCCGAACACAACATCCTTTAAACTGGGGAAGACTCTCACCCTTGCGAAGATGCGGTATTTTTGGATTCCCCTAGCCCTGGGGGCGATGACTGTGACGACAGCGCCGGCCCAAGCGGGGGAGTTATTTCTGGCCTATCCCCCGGTCAACCACCAAACGACGGCGGAGCGAATTTTCTTCATCGGCTCGGCGCCGGCGGAGACACCGGTTACCCTGAACGGAAATCCCATTCAACGAAGTCGGACGGGAAATTTCGCCCCGGTTGTCCCCCTGCGGTTAGGGGAAAATGTCTTTACCTTCCGGGCCGGCGCTCAAGAAATTCAGCGGGTGGTCATTCGCAATCCCGCTGGCCCCGCTTTACCGCCCCCCCTGGGCTTCGCCCCTGATTCCCTCTGGCCCAACCAAAATATCGCCCGCCTACCCAGGGAGCGGATTTGTTTTCGGGCCGTCGCTCCCCAAGGAGCCCAGGTCTGGGCCGAAGTGGGAACGACGGAAATTCCCCTCCAACCCCAGGGTCCTAGTTTACAATTACCTCCCAATTCGGCGCTGTTAACAGGACAAAACCAGCCCCAGGTCAGCGCCGCCCGAACCTATAGCGCCTGCCAGAGCTTTGAAACCATCGGCAATCTGGGGCAACCCCGGTTCCGGCTCCAGGTCGGGAGACAAATCCACCGGGAAACTGCGCCGGGGTTAATCCAAATCCTTGACCCGGATCGGCTGGAGGTGGTGGAAGTTATCGCCAATCCCGGGGTGGCCCGCACCGGCCCCAGCACGGATCACTCCCGCCTCACGCCCCTACCCCAAGGAACCCGAGCCGCGGTTAACGGCGCCGAAGGAGAATGGTTGCGTCTGGACTACGGTGGTTGGATTAATCGCAAGGAGATGTTTCCCCGAGTGGGTCAAGCACCGGAGCCTGCGGTGATTCGCAGTATTGGCTACCGGCGTCTGGCGGATCAGAGCGAAATTCGCTTTCCCCTCGCCAGTCCCGTCCCCATTTCCATCGAGCAGAGCGCCGAGCAGTTGACCCTGATTCTCCACAACGTCAGCGCCCAAACTGACACCATTCGCTTGGATAACGATCCGGTGATCCAGCGTTTTGTCTGGCTTCCCGGCGCGTCTTCCCAAGCCCGCTACGGCTTTTCCTTTAAAACCCCGCAACAGTGGGGCTACACCGTCCGCTACGAGGGATCGACCCTGGTGTTGAGCCTTCGGTATCCGCCCCGGTTAACGTCCGAGAAACTCCCCCTCCAGGGCACCAGTATTCTCCTCGATCCGGGCCACGGCGGTTCCGAATCCGGCGCCTTGGGCCCCACGGGCTACCCGGAAAAGGCCGTTAACCTGCTCATCGCCCAAAAACTAGCGCCGCTCCTAGAAGCCAAGGGCGCTAAGGTTCACCTGACCCGAACGGCCGATGTAGAGGTTTCCCTCGCCGAGCGCATCCGGCAGATTGACGCCCTCCAGCCTACCCTGGCCCTCTCCATTCATTACAACGCCCTCCCCGACAGCGGCGACCCCAATCGAGCCAAGGGCATTAGTACCTTTTGGTTCCAACCCCAAGCCGAAGCCCTGGCCCGTTACCTGCAAGCGGATCTAACCCAACGGCTCAATCGTTCCTCCGACGGTGTCTATTGGAATAATTTGGCGCTGACCCGTCCCCACAGCGCCCCGGCGGTTCTGTTAGAGCTAGGCTTTATGATCAACCCGGAGGAATTCGAGTGGATTACCGACCCCCAAGCCCAGGACAAATTGGTCGCGGCGCTGGCGGAAAGTTTGACGGTCTGGCTACAGCGCTCAACGGAGCTTAACACCCCGGCAGAAAGCGCCGGCGGGGGGGGTTAGCCTCTAAATACTCCCGCAACCACTCGCATCCTTGCCGATTTAAATCTCCTAATAACTCAAAGGCCGTCTGGCGCCGCCAGGTGTGGAGTTTCCCCGTCGCCGTCAGCGCTAAAATCTCCCGCCCGTCGGCGCTAAAATCTAAAGCCAACAAACGTTCTCCCGCGCCGAGCCATTCTCCCCAGAGCGTTCCCCCCTTGTCCCACAACCGCAGACCCCCGTCCGCTAGGGCGCCTGCTAACCATTCCCCATCCCGACTCAGCGCTAAAAGAGGCAGCGCTTGGGATTCCTGGGCCAGAGTTTGGATTAATCGACCCTCCTCCGACCAGACCAACAGACGTCCGTCCCGACCGCTACTGTAAAGCCGGTTGCCCTGGGAACTAAACCGAACCTGCTCCACCCAGTCCCGATGGGCGGGAATTTGCCATAACAGAGTTCCGTCGGAGCTCCAGAGGCTAATTTGTCCGCTGTCGTCTCCCCCGGCCAGCAAGTTTTTACGGGGATGAAACGCTAGGGTTCTAAGGGGGTTTGGGGAGTAGGGAGTGGGGTTTGGGGATTGGGAATTTTGGTTATCCGCTAACTGATCACGGCTAATTGATATCTGATATCTGATATCTGATATCTGACCTCTGACCCAGTCCCAAACTTGAACTTCTCCGCTCCGATTGCCCAGGGCGATAGTCTGAGCGTCGGGACTAAATTGCAGGTCGTAGAGACGGGGCCCCGGAATTTCCCCCTCGGATTGCAGTTGGCCTTCTCTTGTCCAGACCTGAAGAGTATTACCCGCCAAACCGGCGATTAAGCGACCGTCGGCGCCGACCCGGAGACGGGTTAAGCCTCGGGTTTCCGGGGGAAAGGATTGTTGTAATTGACCAGAGGAGTTCACTAAGGTTAAAGGTTGATCTTCTTGGGCAAGTAATAGGCCGCCGTCCGGGAGAAACGCACCGCCGCTGGGACGTTGGTTCGGATTCGTCACCAAAGAGCACCCCCCTTGGGGTTTAGCGCCGATGTCCCAAAGTTTCACGACCCCTTCCTCCGAGGCAGAGGCCAGTTGGGAACCCGCTAGAGCTAAGGAAAACACCGCTTCTCGGTGCCCCGCCAAGCTCTCCAATCGCTCTCCCTCGGCGCTCCAACGTAGGATTAACCCATCGCTAGCGGCGGAAAATAAATCCCCCGTTTTGGGGTCAAAGAGAACTGCCGTGACAAATTCCTGGGGCAAATGACCCCGTAAGCTTTGTAGTAAGGTTCCCGACCGGTTCCAGATCCGTGCTACCCCGTCGTCTCCCCCTGCGGCTAGGCGTTGACCGTCGGCGCTGAAACTGAGGCTAAACAGCGCCGTATTGTCCGCCCCAAACTGATTGAGTAGGCGCCCGTCCCGACTCCAGAGGCGAATTTGCCCGTCCCGACTGACGGTGGCTAGGGTCTGGCCGTCGGGGCTAAATTTAACGTCGTCGGCGGAACGCCGGTGGCCGGTCAGGACTTGCAAGGGGGAACCGTCTCGACTCCAGAGACGGGCGGTTTTGTCCCGACCCGTGGAGGCTAATATTTCCCCGTCGGGGCTGAAACTGAGGCCATAGACGGAGCCGTCGTGGCCCGTTAGGGTTTTTAGTAGCCCTCCCTCCCGGCTCCAGAGTTTAATGGTTCCGTCCTGACCGGCGCTGGCGAGGGTTTGACCGTCGGGGCTAAAGGCGACTCGATAAACGGCGCCGTTATGGCCTCTTAAGGTTTGTAGAAGTTGACCGTGATTTGTCCAGAGTTTAACGGTCTGATCCCGGGACCCAGTGGCTAGGATCTGACCGTCGGGACTAAAGGCCACACTGGTGACGCCCTCCCGATGAGCGCCGAGGCTGTTTTTTTCCCGAATTTGCCCCAAAATCGTCTGTAAAGCCAGCAGAGGGCTGGTGGCGGGGTAATCCCTTAAGGACGTTTGGGGGGAGACTAAGGTTTGTAACGCCTGACCTTCTGTTAAGGCCGCAATTAATCCCGGCAGTTGCTCCGTCTCAAAAAGACGGGCGCCGCTTTCCCCCCGGCGCTGGATCTCGGTTCCCCGTTGGGCTAGGGCTTGCTGTTGGCTGGCGAGGTAGGCTTGGCGGAGCGCCGCGGCGGAGCCAAGGAGGGAGAGGGTTAAAACCCCAAGGCCGACTGCCATCAAGCGCCGGGCCCGTTGGTTGGCCTGCTTTAAAATCTGGTTAGCCGCTTCCGTGGCCCGTTGCTCTAGGCCCTGGCTGGCGTTGAGGTATTGGTAATCTTGGGAACTGAGGGTTTTGCCCTGGGCCCAAACTAGAGCGTCCTGAAGCGCCTGACCCCGCAGAAGACGGGACTCGTCTTGATAGCCCGAAGCCCGCCAAGCTAAAAACGACTCGCTGTAGGGGCGTAATTTCGCCAATTCCCCCCGGGCCCAATCGGCGCTGAAAATTTCCCGGTAGAGACGGTTATAGACCTGTAATTGATTATTCTGTTTGACCGCTAAACCCGTTAAGCGCAATTCCGTTTCCTCGGCGCTGTCCTGGAGGTTAACGCTCCCCCGCTCTAAAATTTCCTGATAGAGCGCCAAGAGTTGGGGGGTTTGGTGCGGATTACGAAAGAGGCGGTCTCGGAGGGTTCGGAAATGAATCGGTTCATCCTGACTTTCCCAATGGGTTAAAAGGTGTTTTTCGACGACGGCGTTAACGGCTTCCGTTTCCTGACCAGCGCCAATCCGTACGTTTTGTTTTAAGACTAAATCGCAGAGTTTTTGGGTTAAAAAGGGTTGTCCACCCGTCCAGCTTAAAATAGCCTCTAAAACCTTAAGAGGATGGTCGGCAACCGGCGCTAAACCCACTGCTAGGGGCGCGATTTCCCCGAGGGTAAAGCCCGTTAATTCAATACCGATGCCGATATTAAAGGGAGTCTGAGTTTTATCTTGAATTAGATCCGTCGGCGCCGCTACCCCAAAGAGGGCAAAGGTCAGACGGTTAAATTCCCGGTGCTCGGCCCGCTGGTTATAGCAGTAGCGAATATAGGCAAAAAAATCATCGAGGCTAAAGGGGAGACTCAGGACTTTATCAATTTCATCAATGAAAATATAGATCTTTTTTTCAGGAAAATGAATCTGTAAAACTGCCTCTAAAAACTCCCCCAATTTTTGAACTGGAGAAAGGTGGTCTCGCTCCCGCAACCAAGTCTTGAGATTCCACCGGCCGACTAAACCAAAACCCAGAAAAAGCTGACTGATTAGGCCGTTGTACCATTTATGGGGATCGCTCTCATTCCCTAGGCTGGTGATATCCACCGAAGCGCAAAGATCTCCCTGGCTTTTCAGGCGCTCCATGGCCCGCACCCGCAGGCTGGACTTGCCCATCTGCCGACAGTTAAAGGCGTAACAAAATTCCCCCTGGGTCAGCGCCCTTTGTAATTCCCCATCCGCTCGGCGCTCGACATAGCAGACATGATCGGCGCTGAGACTCCCCCCCACTCGGTAGGGAGAGGTCGGTACATGGGGGACGCTGAGATCTGCCATTGGCTCGGGCTAATTGGGAAAAGGCTTATCTTAGCTTGGCTTAAGGTCTGGACGAGAACGGGTTCCCGGCGGAAAAGCCTGGAAAAGGGGAACAATCGAGAAAAAGTAATTTATTTCAACTATTTACAAGATTGACGGAGAGCGCCTTCCTCCCCTAAACTTTGGGCAAGTTCCTCTCCCGTTTGTGTGTTATGTCTGGCCAACCGCTCTATATCCTCCTCCTCAATATCCACGGTCTTGTCCGGGGGCGCCATCTAGAGCTAGGACGGGACGCGGATACCGGGGGACAGACTAAATATGTGTTGGAACTGGCCCAGGCACTGTCCCGCCATCGGGGCATCAAACGGGTGGATCTGATGACTCGCCTACTGGTGGATCCCCAACTCAGCGCCGACTACAGTCAACCCCAGGAGGCCTTGAACGAAAAAGCGACCATTGCGCGCATTTCCTGCGGGGTTTTGGAGTATCTGCCCAAGGAAGAATTGTGGGATTACTTAGATAATTTTGCGGACAACGCCATGGACTACCTGCGGGAGCAGGGGGAACTCCCCGACGTCATCCATAGCCACTACGCCGACGCCGGTTATGTGGGCACCCGTCTCTCCCACCAGTTGGAAATTCCGTTGATCCACACGGGCCATTCCCTGGGGCGCTCGAAGCGGAAACGGCTCCTGGCCAGCGGGGTTAACCGGGAGGTAATCGAACGGCGCTATAACATGACCCGCCGCATTAACGCCGAGGAGGAAACCCTCAGTTCCGCCCAGAAGGTCATCACCAGCACCCACCAAGAAATCAACGAGCAGTACGCACAATACGACTACTACGAACCCCAACAAATGTGCGTTATTCCGCCGGGAACGGACATGGCTCAGTTCTATCCGCCCCTGGGGAACGAATGGGAAAGTCCCGTTTTTCAGACCCTGACCCGTTTTTTGCAACATCCCCGCAAACCCATGCTTTTGGCGCTGTCCCGTTTGGATCAGCGGAAAAATATTCCCACCCTCATCGAAGCCTTTGGGCAATCCCCCCAGTTACAGGAGCGGGCCAACTTGGTGATTGTGGCCGGTCTGCGGGAGGACGCCCGGGATCTAGACGACAATGCCCAATCGGCGCTGGTGGAAATTCTCTTTGCCCTCGACCGCTACGACCTCTACGGCAAGGTTGCCTATCCCAAGGGCTTTCCGGGGGAGGATATTAGCGCAATCTATCGACTGGCGGCACTCTCCGGGGGGGCGTTTGTCAATCCGGCCTTAACGGAACCCTTTGGGTTGACCTTAATCGAAGCCGCGGCCAGCGCCCTCCCCATCGTGGCGACCCAGGACGGCGGCCCGGTGGATATTTTGAAAAACTGTCAAAACGGCTATTTGATCGATCCCCTAGACCCCCAGGAGATTGCGGATACCCTACTCAAACTCCTGAGCGATCCCCAACAGTGGCAAACCTTCGCCCAGAACGGCGCTCAACGGGTCAAGCTCCACTACACCTGGGAATCCCATGTGGAGAGTTATCTCAAAATGCTCCGGCCCATTGTGGAAAAAACGGAGAAGTTTCCGGCGCTCAACCGCCAGCGCCGTTCCATCCTCTACCAAAGCGGCGCTATCGTCTCTAGTTTGGATCAGAATTTACTGGGGGACCGGGACTCTTTACAGGCTTTAGTCCAGCGCCTTCAAGCACACCAAAAGGACGTCAGTTTTTGCATCGCCACGGGGCGCTCCCTCAACTCGGCGCTCAAGGTTCTACGACAATACAACATCCCTCAACCGGACGCCCTGATTACCAGTATGGGCACGGAGATTTACTACGCGGCGGAACTCACCCCGGATAAGGCCTGGACGAATCATATTAACTACCTCTGGAGTCGTCCCCGTCTGGTAGCCCTGCTGGCGAATATTCCGGGGTTGGCGCTCCAGCCCCAAAAGCAACAGAGTTCCTACAAAATTAGCTATTTCTACGACCCGGCGCTAGCGCCGACGGTGGAGGAAATTCGGCGCTTGCTTTTGCAAAACGAACAGACTGTGAACAGCGTTTTTTCCTTTGGTCAATTTTTAGACATCCTTCCCGTTCGGGCCTCCAAAGGGTATGCTGTCCGCTGGTTCGCTCAACAGCAGGACATTCCCCTAGAGCGGATTTTAACCGCCGGAGGCTCTGGCGGCGACGAAGATATGATGGTGGGTAACACCCTCTCGGTGGTGGTCGCCAATCGTCACAGCGAAGAATTAGCCAATATTAGTTTAGTGGAACCTATCTACTTTTCCGAAAAACAGTTTGCCGCCGGTATCCTTGATGGGTTGGAGCATTACGACTTTTTCCAACTCTGCCAGGAGGCTTAAAAAATGTCGCTCCTCCTCTGCACGGATTTAGACCGGACCCTAATTCCTAACGGCTCTGCGCTGGAATCCCCCCAGGCCCGACTCCGATTTCGAGCCTTTATTCTGGGTTCTCCCGTAACCCTAGCCTATGTGACAGGGCGGGATCTAACGTTAGTTCAGGAAGCCATTCAAGTTTACGATCTACCCCAACCGCATTTTGTCATCGCCGACGTCGGCGCCAGCCTCTATGACTTTAGGGTTCAGAAAACCCCCCAACGGCTCAAGGAGTGGGACGCTCAGATCGGCGCCGCCTGGGAGAGGCGAGACGCCCAGGGGTTAATTCCTGTACTGGCAGAGTTGATGGCGGACTCGCCCTGCCGTCTGCAAGAGCCGGAAAAACAGGGCCGTTATAAATTGAGTTATTACCTAGAGGGGGAACTAAACCCAGAACCTCTGCTCAAGGCGGTAAAACAGCGCCTCCAGGGTCTCAACCTCGACGCCAACTTGATTTGGAGTGTGGACGAAAGCGCCGGGGTGGGGTTGTTGGATATTTTGCCCCCCGGCGCAAATAAGAGTCAAGCCATCGCCTATTTAATGGAACGCCAAGATTTTAGCCTCGAAAACACGCTCTTCGCCGGGGATAGCGGCAATGATTTAGACGTCTTGCTCAGTCCCATTAAAGCGGCGCTGGTGGCCAACGCCCATCCCCAAGTAAAGGCAGAAGTCCGGCGCCGAATCGCAGAAGAAAATTGCGAAGCGACCCTCTACTTCGCCCAGGGCGTCGGCCCGGGGAACGGCAATTATAGCGACGGTATTTTAGAAGGCGTGGCGCATTTTTTCCCGGAAATAATAGCGGAGTTTAGCGCTCCACTTTAAGTACTGATTTAGTTGTAGTGAGAGAAGGGTGCTGTCTTACTTTTGTTTCCATCACTTAGGCCTCCGGGTCTTTGGAGAAATTATTTTCCCGACTTTGGGTCAGGGCCAAGAGTTGTTTGACCAAATCCCCCACCTGCCAAGGAATGAGAATAATGCCAGTGAGAATCATGAATATCGTCAAAACCCGCCCGCTTGCGGTCACCGGCGCTTGATCCCCAAAACCGACGGTGGTCATGGTGACGACACAAAAATACAGCGCGTCGAAAAAATTGCGGAAGGCTTTGGCATTGCGAGTATGCTCCGCTTGGAAAATTAGCCCGGAATAAATAAACAGCGCCGAAAAAATCACCAAGTAAATACGAATAAAAATAACCTGGTCTTTAATTTTAAATCTAACGGCGAACAGATCGTTATAAGCAAGACGAATGAGCCGCAAGAGTCGAAACCAGCGCAAAACCCGGAAAAAGCGAACGTCGAACCAACCGAAAAAGAGCGGAATAATCGAAACTAGATCAATGAGGGAAAAAAAATCGACGATGAAGGCTAACTTGGCCGGCGCCGCCCAGAGCCGTAGGAGATATTCCGCGGTAAAGAGAATCAAAATCAGGGTGTCTAAACGGTGAAGCGCCGTCTGCCATACGGGGGGCAAAGGATAGGTCAACGCCACAAAAATCAGCAGGGACAAAAAGGTTAACGCCAAAATATTGACATTAATCCACAGGCCAATAGGGGTCTCAATATTCTCAAAATAACCCGCTAATCGTTCTTGTCTCCAACTCCAGCGTTTCGGCTTCATTTTGACGCGTTCCTTTAAGACGGCTCTTCCGGGGCTGGCTCTTCCGTAGTGATGAGGTTGAGAAAGGCGTCTTCTAAGGTAGGGCGAAGTCGGCGCATTTCCCAAATTTGAAAACCCTGAGCCGTTAATAATTGGGCTAAGTCGGCGCCCAGTTCTTGGGAACTCAGGTTTTGCGTCGTCAGGCGATAGCGCCGGGAGCCCTGCGCGGACGGGAGGGGTTTAATTTCCGAGACACCTAATCCCGGCAGAGCGCCAACCAAGGCTCCCAATTTTTCCCAATCGCCGCTCAGTTCAAGGCTGTAGCCCCCCTGACCCCCTAGCTCGGCGAGTAAATTCTCCGGCGCGTTGGTGGCGACGACCCGACCCTGATTAATAATTACGACTCGGTCACAGGTCATGCTGACTTCTGGCAAAATATGGGTAGATAGAATAATTGTATGCCGTTGGGCCAAGCTTTTGATCAGACGCCGAGCCTCGATAATTTGCTTGGGGTCTAGCCCCACCGTCGGCTCGTCGAGGATAATCACCGGCGGGTCGTGGACGATAGCCTGGGCGATGCCCACCCGTTGTTTATAGCCCTTGGAAAGTTTCCGAATCAGCGTCCGGCGCTTGTCTGTCAGTTGACACCGCTCCAGCGCCGAATCCACCCGTTGGCGGCGCTCGCCGGCGGGGACTCCTTTCAAATGGGCGACAAAGGTTAAAAACGCCTCCGCCGTCATATCCGGGTAAAGGGGCGGGTTTTCCGGCAGGTAGCCCAGACGTTGGCGGGCCGCCAAGGATTGTTCATGAACGTCGAAACCCGCTAAACGGGCCGTTCCCGAGGTAGCGGGGATATAGCCCGCTAGAATGCGCATGGTGGTGGTTTTTCCGGCGCCGTTGGGGCCCAGAAACCCTAAAATCTCCCCGGTCTCCGCCCGAAAGCCCACGTCTTCAATGGCGGCGACGGCGCCGTATCGTTTACTAAGACGCTCGACTTCAATCATATTTTTTAAGCTCCAAGACAACCCCTAGCGCCCCACATTAGCATTCTCTTGGCGCACTTGGATGAGAACCGACTCCACTTCCGCGGCCATGGCCTTTTCTCCTTCCTTTTTGAGTAAAAAATGGGATTCCTCTAAGTATTTAATTGCGGGATAGTATAGTCCCAAGTCTTTGTAATAGAGGCCCTTGTCGTAAAAATTGAGCGCTAGATTGAGGGCCACATTATCTTTCTGAGCAAGACTATCTCGTAGTTGTGATCCCTGGGGAGAAGGAGCGGATTGGGGCAAAATTAGTTTTTGGGCTAAGGGCGACGTCGGCGTCGTTTCAGACGAATCCGAGGATAGAGAAGACTGGGGAAAAGCCCCGTCGGTCGGAGTCTGGAGAGGAGGGGAGACGGGCACCGGAGTTTGAGCTTGGGGGGTCTCCTCTTCGCAAAACGGTAACGCCGAGTGGGACGGCGCCGTTTTCTGGGCGGCCTCAAGCAGGGGATCTTTTTTCGTTAGAGAGCCTTTTTCAATACAGTCGGCGGGCAGAGGGGAGGGAAAAACGGAGCCGGAGCCACGGAGATTTTCGCTCTCTTCGGCGCTGGTCTCAGGCTGTTTCAGCACAGGCAACTCCTGCCAAATAAAGCCCAAAATCGAAAAACTGCCCACGAGGGACAACCCTCCGAGCAGAAGACGGGAATGCTCCTGAAAAAAGGAAGGACTTTGAAGCGGCGCCGGTCGGTGAACAATCGCGCCGCGCATAAAGTTTTTTTGAAGAGAGCGGGGCAGGCGAACAGAGCTAGGAGGCGGGGAGATGGCAACGGAGGCCGGGCGAGGCGGGGTCTTGGCTTTCGCTTTGGCTTTGCCTAAAAAGCTGTGGTCAAAAATATCGGTTTTGAGCTGGGATTTCCGCTCACACCAATAACATTTCCCTTCTCCCCGGTGATAAAGATGGCTTTTCACCGTTGAACAAGTCATTAACTGGGGAATGGCTTCTTTAAATGCCGCTTTCCACTCCCCCGGCGTCGGCCGAAGTTGGGCGTTGTGGGCGCCGTCGTTGAAACAACGCCAGAGACACCGTTGGAGCGTTGGGTGGACGATGGTGATGGGAATGGTCAGACGGGAGGGGCGAATGAGACTCTGTTGGCCAAAGGCCCAATGGCCCTGACGAATGAGCTCCGTTTGCTCCGGCGTTTCTCCGGTTCCAATCCACCGTCCCTGGAAAGGATGACTACCGAAGAGTAGATAGTAAACAATGACTCCCAGACGAAAACGGTCATGAACTTCCGTTTGGTCAATCTGAGCAAAGTCTTGACCCAACAATTCCGGGGGGGTAAAACCCTCAGAACCGACCAAGCAACGGTAGGTTAAACCCGTTTGCGGATTGGTGACCTGAAAAGAGTCTGTGTCGATGACGCAGGGCACCGCTCGGTTATTGATTAGAATATTTTGGGGTTTAATATCCCCCAGAACGTAGCCCGCTTCGTGGATGGACTCGATAATGGCGCAGATATTGTGGGCGGTGGTGTGGAGAAACTGCCAATCCACCTGTAGACCGACTTTTTTACGGCGACTGGGATTATAAACGTCGATTAATTCTTTAGATCCCTCAATCCGGGGCATGAGAAACCCTACCGCCATGCCTACGGAATTGACCACGAGGGATTGAGGCCAGGCAAAGGAAAGCCAATTTTGGTCCGGGTTGGGGTTGCGGGGCGTCCGATGGAGCATTGTCCGCAGTTTTTCTTGGCGCCCCAGGGTGGGGTGGTGATAGATTTTGGCCAGAACTTTGGGGTCTTCGGTGATCCAGACCCGGCCTTCGCCGCTGGAAGCCAGTAAGTGCTTCAGAATAACCGGGCGCTGGGTGGTGGCGCAAAAATATTGGGACATAGGCAGGAGGGAAATCTTCAAAACTAAGGTTCTGAAGAAAATAAAGGAGCGAGGAGGAAGGCGGGCCGCTGTAGACTGTAAGTATATCGAAAAAAATCCTAGCTTCGTTGGCGCCGTTTTTGCCGCCGTCCCTAGCGCCATGGTTTCCTCTCCCCCCAACGCCTCGACCTACGCCGCCGCAGTGGTGGCCCGAGCCGAATTGACCCTGTGCTGTAGCCCCTTCCAGTTGCCGCTCTTACGGGCCCTAGGAGAAGACAGTCTTTCCCTCAGCGCCGTGAGCGGGGAGCCGGGTTACGCCCTGGGTTATACCTGCCGTCCCCTTGGGGAATCTCGGATTGAGCGGGAATTTAACTGGCTCATTCAGGTGGGGCTTCTGCGACGGGAGGTGGACGGTCAAGGCATTACGGACCGGTTTCGGCTGACGCCCCTAGGACGAGAAATTCTCCACAATTGGCAACGCCTCGGCGCTTTCCCGCCAGTCTCCTGTCGAGAGCGCCTGCAAAATCGCCTGCGGCGGGTCGGCGCTGGAAGTTTCTAGAGTAGTCCTCTATGTTGCAATCTTGGGCGGCGACGCTGTTCCACTCCCTGGGCGCCTTTCCCGAGGATTTGTCCTTTTCCCTCGCCGCTTCGATTCTCTGGGTGGCACTCTATCTGGGGGTTTTGTTGGCTTTGGCGGAACTGCTCAACCGACTGACCAACCATCCCGGCGAGTTAACTCGTAAGTTAGTTCACATTGGTAGCGGTCAGGTCATTTTACTGGCTTGGTGGCTCCAGATTCCCGCCTGGGTCGGGGTTTACGCTGGTCTGTTGGCGGCGCTGGTCGCCCTAACCTCCTATTTTTTACCCATTTTGCCTAGCCTTGAAAGCGTGGGGCGCCGGAGCGGGGGCACCTTCTTCTACGCCCTCAGTCTGGGGGGGTTAATGGGCTATTTTTTTAGCCGGGATCTGCCCCAATTTGCGGCCCTGGGGATTATGGTCATGGCCTGGGGGGACGGGCTGGCGGGAGTCGTGGGACAACGGTGGGGCCGCCATCCCTATTTGATTTGGGGACAGAA
>JBKCES010000180.1:0-3694 GCA_046304295.1 Cyanobacteriota bacterium
AATTAGGGTGTTCAGATCTCGCTGGGAAATCGGGGGAGAGGTGGCGGTTTGAGAGTAATACAAAACGTCGTTAGGGTCGGGGCTGTGACCCCAAAGCCCTAGGGCGTGACCCAACTCGTGGCGCGCCGTCGCTAGGGTGGAATCTTGGCCCAGCCCGGGGCGCAGGTCAATGATCATCCGGTGTCTGAGGCGGGGCGGCGCTTTTTCCGAAAGGTAAAACTCATAGCGGGTCTGGGCGTTACGGGCCCGTCCGAGGCGAATCTCCCCCGTGGCTGGATCTCGTTCAGCGCCGAGGGGCGGAGCCTGAGCAGAAATCACAATATCGCTCTCCTCCGGCGCCGTTGTCAGGACGAGGGGAAAATAAGTCGCCCAATCCTCTAACGCCTTTTTCACCGCGTTAGTCCAAGCAACCTGACGTTGGTAAACCGCGCCGCTTGCCGGGGCGCTCGTCGGCGCTGGAATATAGACCCGGACGGGAAAATCCGACCAAATCAAATAACCGAAACGGGAGGGGGTAATGGCCTCGATATAATCCCCGGCGCCGGGAGTATATTGAGCCGCTAAAGACTGGGGCAGAGGATGGATCTGGGGCGGAGGCAAGAAATTCGGCGGGGGCACCGTTTCCCCCCAGCTCGCCCGGGAGGACAGGAACCCAAAGCTCAGCGTCAACCCCAGGAGCAGACAGAAAAAAAACTGTTTCATCGGCGCGCCGGTTCGAGTAAGGTGTGCTAAATTATTGAGCCTAGCTCTTTTTGGAATCATGGGCAGATTCGTTTTGTCACAGCGCCGCTGGTTGTTGGGATTTACTCTCCTCGCTTTGCTGGCGGGGTGTGCCTTGCTCTGGTCTCCCGACTCTGACAGTCAAGAATCGGCCCAAACCCTACCGGTAAGGGCGGAGTTAGTCCTTGGGGAAACCGTTATTGAGCTAGAAGTGGCCCGCACCCCGGAAGAACAGGCCCAGGGGTTGATGTTTCGGAGAGAACTGCCGCCCCAACGGGGAATGCTGTTTGATTTTGACTCCCCCAGAGTCGCCCGCTTTTGGATGAAAAACACCTTGATTCCATTGGACATGATTTTTCTGCGTCAAGGGGAAATCAAAGCGGTTTTACCCCAAATCCCCCCCTGTCGCGTTGATCCCTGCCCAGTTTACGGCCCCTGGGAAGAGGTAGATCAAGTCCTAGAACTCGGCGCCGGCGAAGCGGCTCGCCTCGGTTTAGAACCCGGCACTCGTCTTGAAATTCGTCCCCGTTCATCGTTCTAGTAGAATTACTTAGACAAAACTACGCAAAATGACTAAAATTTAACAATTTATTTAGATTTGCTCAGCCCAAAATTGCCTATAGTATACGCAAAGATAGAATCTTGCCCCCCGGAAAATTTTTTTTAAGCTAAACCCATCTGTTTTTGGGGAGTTTCCCCGCTCCGGTCTCTGACCCCCAGTAATACCCAATATCTGTTGCCGAACCCTAGGATACCCGATGAGTCAGGCGCCGATAATCCCGTCTATTTAACCCGCAACTTTTTAATACGATCATTATCACTAAAGCAATGACTTTCCCCAACGCCCCTTATGCTTTTCTCAACTTCCTAAAACAGGAATTGTCTCTGTCGGAGGACTCACTGGCCATCGCCCAGCGCCAGGCAAAGGACCACTATGGCTCAATTCCCATGATACTACTACAGTACGGTCTGATTAGCCTAGAAGAATTAGAACGCATTTATGATTGGTTGGATCAGGCCTGCGCCGTTTAGACAGCGCCGTAGATAAGAACCAGGTTTCCCTCCAGCGCTGTTTGTGTTATGCTAGCTAGGCGCTAAGGGCGATTAGCTCAGTTGGTAGAGCGCCTGCCTTACAAGCAGGATGTCGGCGGTTCGAGCCCGTCATCGCCCATGCCCTAATTTTGGTCTAGCTTTAAAATTTGATGGAGCAACTGTTGTTCCGGTTGTTTGGGTTGAAAGCGTCCCTTTTCAATATCCCGAATCCAACTTTGACTCTTGCCCATCTGCTCCGCTAGCTCTCGCTGGCTCCTAAAGTTTCCCGCCAAGGTTCCTCTAGAGTGGCGGCGTAGATGAGATAAGGACTGAACTGGTCGTCCTTAACCTTAATCGCCTGGGTAGGACAGTGGATTAAACATTTTCCGCAAGCGGGACAGTCTTCAGGAATGGTATAACTCATCATTGAATTCAACCCTAAGAACGCCGGAAAGATCTGAGAAGGGCATCAGCCCCCGGATTTTGCGAATTTGGAAATTATCTTAGATGTATATAGCGGCTTGCAGATTGGTGAGATACGGGCTTCACTTCGGCAAGCTCAGTGTGGCACGTCTACGCTCAGCCCTCGCACCCTGAGCGTAGCCGAAGGGCTGTCCCTCATTCGCAAGAATACCGCTATAAAAAAAATAAATCTTTAATTTCTGGGATTTAATTGACCAAAATGTTCACTAGGATCAATCCCAAGCGCCAACCTAGGCAGTGAATATTCTCAACAGAAGACGGCTGGCCCAGCCCCCCGATATTTTGCCCCCCTCAGAGGCGCGCCGCCCTCCCCACTCTGGCAGGAACTGGAACGGCTTCCGCTAAACTAGGGGGAAATTCACCCTTTAGATTCGTATCCCTATGTGTGGAATTGTTGGCTACATCGGCACCCAGGCGGCGGTTCCGGTTTTGATAGACGGTTTGGAGCGCCTGGAGTACCGGGGTTACGACTCGGCGGGAATCGCCACCGTGGAGGGGGGGCAGATCGACTGCGTCCGGGCTAAGGGCAAACTCCTGCACCTCAAGGAAAAATTAAGTCATCAGGACCGCAGTGCCCAACTGGGCATCGGCCACACCCGTTGGGCCACCCACGGCAAGCCGGAGGAGCGCAACGCCCATCCCCACTTAGACCAGAGCGGGCGCTTTGCGGTTGCCCAAAACGGCATTGTCGAAAATTACCAAATTCTCAAGGAAGAATTGCAAGGGAAGGGATACGAGTTCCGCTCCGAAACCGACACGGAAGTGATTCCCCACCTGATCGCCGACTCTTATCAAGCCTTGCCAGACCCGACAGCGCCGGACGCCTTTTTAACCGCGGTCCAACAGGCGGCACTCCGACTGGAAGGCTCCTTCGCCATCGCCGTTCTCTGCGCCGAAGCGCCGGACGAATTAATTGTGGCCCGCCAACAAGCGCCATTAATTCTTGGTTTTGGCCAGGGGGAATTTTACTGCGCCTCCGACGTCACGGCGCTGGTCTCCCACACCCACACGGTTTTGTCCCTAGAAAACGGCGAGTTGGCCCGTCTGACGCCCCTAGGGGTGGAAGTCTATGACTTTGATCTCCGGCGCCTGCGGAAACTGCCCCGCACCTTGGATTGGAACCTAGGCGCCGTGGAAAAACAGGGCTTCCGCCACTTCATGCTAAAGGAAATCCACGAGCAACCGGCGGTGCTCCGGGCTAGTTTGGACAACTATCTCCATCCCCAGTGGCGGGCGCTGGATCAGCCGGAGTTTAGCCCCGTTCAGTTAGGTCTCCCGCCGGAACTGACGGCGGATCTGGCCCACATTCAAATTTTGGCCTGCGGCACCAGTTGGCACGCCGGGCTGGTGGGGAAATATCTGCTGGAGCAAATCGCCCAGATCCCCGCGGCCATTGACTACGCCTCTGAGTTTCGCTACGCCCCCAGCCCCGTCCGCCCCCAAACCCTCACCATCGGCG
>JBKCES010000181.1:0-2617 GCA_046304295.1 Cyanobacteriota bacterium
GGATTGTTTGCAGAGAACGCTGGAGATAGGTGATGAACTGGGCGTCCTGGGGAGAAATTTGGGGTTCCTGACTTTGAAGCCTCGGCGCCGGCGCCGGTTTCAATAACCAGAGACCAACGGCGCCGCAATAGAGGAGACCGGCGGCGAAAAAAATCTTATCGAAGGGGAGAGACATGGCGGCGCTTTGACACCAGGGGGAACGGGAGCGGTTGGCCCTTTATCTTAACCGTTGGCCGCAGAGGGAGACGAGATCCTCGCTTTCCCTGGGAGCCTAGATTAGAATAAGTTAAAAAACTTAACACGCTCCCCGCCATGACCCAGCGTCTTCTCTACGTTCGCCTTCCTTGCAATCCCATTTTTCCTATCGGGGTAGTTTACCTGGCGGATCATGTTCATAAATATTTCCCTGAGATTAACCAGCGTATTTTTGACCTTGGTGCCGTGCCGCCCTTGGATTTTCAATCGGCGCTGAAGGAAGCCGTCGGCGAATTTCAACCCACCCTACTGGTGTTTTCCTGGCGGGACATTCAGATCTACGCCCCGGTGGGGGGGCGGGGCGGCAATCCCCTACAAAACGCCTTTGAGTTTTACTACGCGCCCAATCCCCTCATTCGACTGCGGGGCGCCCTGGGCGGTCTTAAAGTGGCCGGAGCTTATTATGGGGAACTTTGGCGGAATTTAGGGCTGATTCGCTTGGGTCTGGGGGAGGCCCGGCGCTATCGCCCCGAAGCGAACGTGATCGTGGGGGGCGGCGCGGTGAGCGTCTTTTACGAGCAACTGAAAACCCAATTACCCCAGGGAGCCATTGTTTCCGTGGGGGAAGGGGAAATTCTTCTGGAAAAAGTCCTGCGGGGAGAAAGTTTAGCGGGAGAGCGCTGTTATGTGGCGGGGGAAACGGAACCCCGGCCCCGTTTAATTCACGAAGAGCCGGTGCCGTTGGTCAAGTTAGCCTGCGATTATGACTATATTGAGACGATTTTTCCCAGTTTAAATTACTACCTTCAGGACAAAGACTTCTACATCGGAGTTCAAACCAAGCGGGGTTGTCCCCACAACTGTTGCTACTGCGTTTACACCGTGGTGGAGGGCAAACAGGTGCGGGTTAATCCGGCCAAGGAAGTGGTGGCGGAAATGCGTCAGCTCTACGACCGGGGGGTTAGGAATTTCTGGTTCACCGACGCCCAATTTATCCCGGCCAAGCGCTTCATTAACGACGCAGTGGAACTACTCCAAACCATTGTCGATTCCGGCATGACGGATATTCACTGGGCGGCCTATATCCGGGCCGATAACCTCACCCCGGAATTATGCGACTTAATGGTTAAAACGGGGATGAATTATTTTGAAATCGGCATTACCAGCGGCTCCCAGGAACTAGTTCGTAAAATGCGCATGGGCTACAATCTGCGGACGGTTTTACAAAATTGCCGGGATCTGAAGGCCGCGGGCTTTAACGACCTAGTTTCCGTTAACTATTCCTTCAACGTTATCGACGAAACCGTTGAGACCATCCGCCAAACCATCGCCTACCATCGGGAACTAGAAGCCATTTTCGGCGCCGATAAGGTGGAGCCAGCCATTTTCTTTATCGGTCTTCAACCCCACACCCATTTAGAGGAATACGCCTTTGAGCGGAAGATTCTCAAACCCGGCTACAACCCCATGAGCCTGATGCCCTGGACGGCGAAAAAATTACTCTGGAACCCGGAACCCTTGGGATCTTTTTTTGGGGAAGTTTGCCTGCAAGCCTGGAACCAAAACCCCAACGATTTTGGCCGGGAGGTGATGGCGATTCTCGAAAACCGTCTCGGTCGCGCCGATTTAGAAACGGCGCTTTCGGCGCCTCTCGGCTCTCCTCCCGCAAGCGCCAAAGTTTTAGCCAAGGTCTAGGCCCAGGTCTAGCAGTTGGGCCAGGGATTCTAGATTGGGCTTGAGGCGGTCCAACTCGTCCTGAAGGGGCTGGAGGGATTGCTGATAAAAGTTGACCTGGGACTGGAGGGACAGAACCTCTTGGTGGAGCGCCTCCAGTTGTTTCTCCTCCGTCGCCAATGCGCCCTTCTTGGCACTCTGTTCCTGCTCCAGTTGCCCGACCATCCGCTCAATTTGCTGTAAATTGTCTTGCAGTAGGCGCACTTCCGCCTCCAGATTGGCCCGTTGTTCGCAGAGATCCGCCTTGCGGTTTTCCAACTGGTGAATCACCGGGTCAAGGTTGATATTGGGCAAGTTATCCGCAGATTCGACAATGCCCTGACGGCGCCGGAGAATACGGAGGTGTTGCACCAAAATATCCTGACGTTCCTTGAGGTTGCGGCGCTGGCCCACTAGGGTTTCATCCAGCATCCGTTTCCGCTCCTGCTCTTCGCTCAGTTCTTCTTCTAAATTGGGGTACTCCCCTTCGTTTGCTTGGCTAAGTTGTTGTTCCAGTTGCTCTACCTCCTGGCATTGGAGAGTTAGTTCTTCTTCCTGATCGTTGACAAAACGCACCAATTTTTCCAGATCGTTTTGCAAGTGGGTGACCCGCTCCTCCAGCTCATTCAGGGGCAGTTGCTCCAGTTGGGCGATGTCCACCTTGGACTCTTGCTCCGTTTCCAACGCGCCGGTGGCCAGACGGTAGAGG
>JBKCES010000182.1:0-19563 GCA_046304295.1 Cyanobacteriota bacterium
CTCGAAAATATCGGCGATGCCGCCCATATCCACGTCGCCAAAGCCCTGGGCCCCGGCGCCGCCGACCCCGGCCTCCCCAAAACGGTCGTAACGGGCCCGCATTTCGTCCTCGGAGAGCACTTCGTAGGCGCGGTTAATTTCCTTGAACTTTTCCTCGGCGCCGGGTTCCCGGTTAACATCGGGGTGATACTTGCGCGCAAGGCGCCGGTAGGCCCGCTTGATGTCTTCTTTATTGGCGTCCCTCGCAACTCCGAGGGTATCGTAGTAGTCCCCTGGCATAAGGCTGTCGTTAACTCGCTATGGTCGGTGGATAGGCTCTGTAGGATTTTACCAAAAAATTGGGTTGAAAGCCCCGTCTCTTCGGCAGGGCAAGGATAAGGCTTAAGAACGGCTTTTTTTGTTCTTGAATATACGACTTAAGCATTTCGAGGGATGCGTCACTGACCAAACTCGCAAAATACGATGGACTCCAGAGAAGTCCATCTATTGTATCGTATTTTATTTAGCAAGACCGACTAAACGCTCTTTTTAAAACATTAACTATTTTCGAGACAGGGGACTTGGGCGGATAGCGGACGAAAAAAACAATATGGTTCAAGCTTTGGTCGTTACCCCTATACGGGTTAAGACCATTCATTATTTAATTACCCTGGGGAGCCTTTCCCCTTCCTTCACCCCGACTCCCCATGGCGACCCTTTATAATCTCCATCCCCAAAGCCCCCAACAGCGCAGTATTATCGCCATCGCCCAGGCGTTAACCAGCGGCGCCGTGATGCTCTACCCCACGGACACGGTTTACGCCATCGGTTGCGACCTCAACCACCGCGGCGCCGTCCAACGAGTTCGGCAACTCAAACAACTGTCCAACGATAAGCCCCTCACCTTTCTCTGTTCTTCCCTCTCCAATATCGCCGAATACGCTCAGGTGACGGATTTTAACTACCGCCTGATGCGGCGCCTGATTCCCGGCCCCTATACCTTTCTTCTGCCCAGCACCAAGTTAGTGCCCAAACTGGTGATGAACCCCAAACGAAAAACAACCGGGATTCGGGTGCCCGATAGTGCCCTCTGTCAGGCGCTTCTGCAAACCCTAGGCAACCCCATTATCTCCACCTCGGCTCATCTGCCGGATCTAGAAGAGCTGGAACTGGAAAAGGCGGCGCTGTTTGACCATCTGGATAAATTAGTGGACATCATTCTCGACGACGACCAGGAGATGGGTTACCAGACCTCCAGTATTGTAGATTTATCCGGTAAGACCCCGGAAGTCCTGCGTCAAGGGTTGGGCTGGGAGGTTCTGGAACCTCTGCTCCCGGCGGCGGCGCTGTAAAACTTTTCAGTTATCAGATACCAGTTATCAGGCGAATGGCAAGGTCGGCACCTCTGTTGGGAGTGAGGGCTGAGCGTAGCTGAAGCCCCCGGTTTTCCCTGACCGCTACTCAAGAAAAAACCGGGCTTCTAAGGCCCGGCTTTGCCATGAGATTGACGGAGGTTACGAAAATCGAAGTCTAGAGAATGCCGAAGAAGTGCAGAACGCCTTGACCAGAAACGAGTTCGAGGATCAGGGCGGCGGAGAAACCGATCATCGCCAGGCGGCCGTTCCAGTTTTCCGCAAAGGTGGTGAAGCCGAATTTGCCGTTGGTTTCGTTGTTCATGGTTTTGTAAAGTAAGGTTAAGATCCGCAGGGGTTTATGTAAATAAATGTAACAGAGTGTTGTCAAAAAGGCAAGGCTATGGCAGGAAAAAATTTAGCGAGGGGGCCGGACAAGAAAAAACCCGCCGGAGCGGGTGTCTTTTTGTATTTAGTTTAAGGGCTAGGCCTTAGTAGCGCCCCTGGGATTGGTTCGGCTTGTGAACGATGAAGCTAATGGTTTGGCACTGCTTGATGTTGTCGAAGCCGATGACCCGGATATAGGAGTTGGGGTACTCGGAGCGGCATTCCCGCACTTCCGAGAGCAGCTCCTGGGCGGAAGCGCCGCCGAAGAAGGGCAGTTTCCACATGGTCCAGAAGTGGGTTTCGGGGAGGGGGTTTTCTTCAAATTCCACCCCGGCGATGAAGCCCTGGTCGATCAGGTACTGGACTTGCTTGACAATCTGCTGATCGGTGAGGGGGGGCAGGTAGGAGAGGGTTTCGTAACGGCGCTCTTTAGATAGCGTTTTCATCGGTTGAGAATCCTAATGATCGGTTAAGGGGGAGGAAGGTTGGGAGAATCCGATTCCCGGTCTTGGGAGTCGGGGAGGGTTTGGGTAAGTCGTTCTAACAGGTGGCGCCGGTGCTCGGTGTTGGCCTTGGCGATCCCGCTCCGCACCATAGCGGGCAAAAAGTCTAGCACCGCCTCCGCCAAGTGTTCCCGCACCGTCAGGATGCGTAAAACCAGTTCCTTATTTTCCCCCAGCAATTCTTCGAGGAACGCTTCGCCGTCCTGAAGATTATGGCTGGCGGCGTAATGGCTGAGCCAAATCGCCTGGGGAGGGTTGGTTTCCGTCAGCTCCGCCTGAATCGAGCGGAGTGCTTGGTAGGTCAGGTAACTTTGGAGGACTTGGGCCGTTGCCTGGGCGATGTGCTTGGTTTGCATGAACGACTCCCCGGAAATCAGGTGACAGTAATCAAGGATCAGGTATCAGAGGAGAAAGGAGCTTTCAGGTATAACTAGCGGTTTTCCGGCTGGAAAACTGTTTAGCCTTAACCCTTGGCCATCCCCATCCTCAATTCAAGGATTCCCGGAGGGGTCATCCCCCCAACCCCCCTTAGAAAGGGGGACTATGAACTAGCGATAACTGATAACTGTTCCCTGATCCCTGATTTAGAGGGTGTCCATGGCCTCGAACTCGAACTTGATTTCTTTCCAAAGTTCGCAGGCGGCGGCCAGTTCGGGAGACCAGCGGCAGGCTTCCCGGATGACATCGTTGCCTTCCCGGGCCAGGTTGCGGCCTTCGTTCCGGGCTTGGATACAGGCTTCCAGGGCGACCCGGTTAGCGGTGGCACCGGGCGCATTGCCCCAGGGGTGACCCAGGGTGCCGCCGCCGAACTGTAAGCAGGAGTCGTCGCCAAAGATTTCCACCAGCGCCGGCATGTGCCAAACGTGGATACCACCGGAGGCGACGGGCATGACGCCGGGGAGAGAGGCGTAGTCCTGGGTGAAGAAAATCCCCCGGGAGCGGTCTTCCTCAACGTAGTCTTCCCGCATCAGATCCACGAAGCCCATGGTGATGCCCCGTTCCCCTTCCAACTTCCCGACCACGGTGCCGGAGTGGAGGTGGTCGCCGCCGGAGAGGCGCAGGCACTTGGCGAGGACGCGGAAGTGAATCCCGTGGTTTTTCTGCCGGTCAACCACTGCGTGCATGGCGCGGTGAATGTGGAGCAGAAGACCGTTGTCCCGGCAGTATTTAGCTAGGCTGGTGTTGGCGGTGAAGCCCCCGGTGAAGAAATCGTGCATGATGATGGGGGTTTTGATCTCTTTAGCAAACTCCGCCCGTTTCATCATTTCTTCGCAGGTGCCCGCGGTCACGTTGAGGTAGTGACCTTTCATTTCGTTGGTTTCAGCCTGGGCTTTCTCGATGGCTTCCTGGACAAACAGGAACCGATCCCGCCAGCGCATGAAGGGCTGGGAGTTGATGTTTTCGTCGTCTTTGGTGAAGTCGAGACCGCCCCGAAGACATTCATAGACGGCGCGACCGTAGTTTTTGGCGGACAGACCCAGTTTGGGCTTAATGGTGCAACCCAGCAGGGGACGACCGTATTTGTTCAGTTTGTCCCGCTCGACGGTGATACCGTGGGGCGGCCCCTGGAAGGTTTTGATCAGCGCCACGGGGAAGCGAATATCTTCCAAACGCAGAGCCCGCAGAGCTTTGAAGCCGAAGACGTTCCCCACCAAGGAGGTCAGCACGTTGGTGACGGAGCCTTCTTCAAAGAGATCGAGGGGATAGGCGATAAAGGCGAAATATTGGTTATCTTCGTTGGGAACGGGTTCGATGTCGTAGCAGCGCCCTTTGTAACGATCCAAATCCGTCAGGTTATCGGTCCAAACGGTGGTCCAAGTGCCGGTGGACGATTCCGCCGCCACCGCCGCCCCCGCTTCTTCGGGAGGAACGCCAGGTTGGGGGGTCATGCGGAAGCAGGCCAGAAGATCGGTATCTTTGGGGGTGTAGTCGGGGGTGTAATAGGTCAGGCGATAGTCCTTAACGCCTGCCTCAAATCCCGCTTTGGATTTGGCTTGTACCATGTGGGGGTTTCCTCCGTAAATGTTTAAGTAGGGCGGACTCTGAGGGGAAAAACGGCCATAAAAAACCTGTGTCCCCAGGGAGACCGAAAGTTAATCTAGTTATTTGGTGACGAGAGATTTCTGCGGCAACCCAGCAACTATCTGTTTTCTGGAGTCGATCTTATCATGGGGGGGAGACGCGCTATGCAATCCATTGACGGTTTTTTAGATTACAATTTGTAGCCTCAATGATTATTTTTCCTAATCTATCCACGGCACCATCATCAGCCAGACTTTTCCCTTCTCTCCCATAGCGCCGCTTAGATTTCTGTCAAGGTAACCGAGTCAAGGCGCTCAATCCCTTCCCCCGCGCCGCCAGCCGAGGACAGCTAGCGGATGTGCTGGCGTTGCTCCGGGAATACCAAGACACTCTTTAAGGAGGGATGCCAACTTTGGGACAGTAAGCGGCAACGGGTAGCGCTGGGCAGTTGGTTGTAGTAGTAGCGCTGAATAACTGGGCGAAAATTGCGCTTGTTAACCCAAGCACCGGTCAACTCCGAGACTTCCCGCCAGAGACGAGCGCCGACCTTTTTAACATACTGGCATTCGTGTTGACTTATTTCCGCAATGTATTCATAGAGTTGATCGTCCCAAGCTTCCCTCAAAATCATGGCTTGTAAGGGTGAAAGCTTGCTTCCTCGTAGGTGTTCTATCACGTCAATGGCTTGTTCCTTATTCACAGCTAAATGACCTCTAAATTATTTTGGAGACTAGCGAGAAATCGTTGAGAAGGGAGACTCCTTCATCCTAGGAAGCGCGGCGCTCTCTGTCAGTCAGGGAAAAGTGAGGAAAAAGTTAGGGCGAACAGTGTTTGCGGCTTATTTGTATTCCTTAAAGTGAGAACAGATCAAGGGCAGAGGGGGATGGTAGGCTGGGGGAACTTCAGCGACCTCTCTCATTGGCTATGACCTCTCTGACCTCCGACCGCCCAGACAATGCCCCGCCCGGCTGGCGGCGCTATTTCAGCTTTAGCGTTGACCACAAAGTTATCGGAACTCAGTACCTACTTCTCGCATTTTGCTTTTTCCTCATCGCCGGCTTGCTGGCCATGCTCGTGCGGGCGGAATTGCTGACGCCCCAGTTGGATGTGGTGGATCGAACGCTCTATAACGGGCTGTTTACCCTCCACGGCACCATCATGATCTTTATGTGGATCTTGCCCGCCAATGTGGGGTTAGCCAATTACCTGATTCCTTTGATGATCGGCGCTCGGGATATGGCTTTCCCGGTTCTCAACGCCATCGCCTTTTGGATCATGCCGGTGGTGGGCTTGTTGCTGGTTTCCAGTTTTTTGCTCCCCAGCGGCGCCGCCCAGGCGGGGTGGTGGTCCTATCCCCCGGTTAGTATCCAGAACCCCTCCGGGGATTTCATTAACGGCGAGTTGGTCTGGCTCCTAGCGGTGGCGCTGTCGGGGATTTCCTCCATCATGGGGGGGATCAATTTCGTCACCACCATTGTCAAACTGCGAGCGCCGGGGTTGACCTGGCTAAAAATGCCGGTCTACGTCTGGACGATCCTCAGCGCCCAACTTTTGCAACTCTTTTGCCTACCGGCACTCACCGGAGCGGCCATAATGTTACTCTTTGACCTTTCCTTTGGCACGGATTTCTTTGCTCCCTTTAGCGGCGGCAATCCGATTATTTACCAACATTTATTTTGGTTCTACTCCCACCCGGCGGTCTATGTGATGGCTCTGCCGGCCTTTGGCGTTTTTTCGGAGATTTTGCCGGTCTTTGCCCGCAAACCCTTGTTTGGGTATAAAACCGTCGCCATTTCCTCCATTCTCATCGCCGGTCAGGGCACCTTTGTCTGGGTTCATCACATGTTCACCAGCGCCACACCCAACTGGATGCGGATGTTTTTTATGGCTTCCACCATGCTCATTGCCGTGCCCACGGGCATTAAGGTTTTGGCCTGGACGGCGACGGTCTGGCGGGGCAGTCTTCGTTTACAGACTCCCATGCTCTTTTGTTTGGGGGGCATTGTCATGTTTCTCTTTGCGGGGATCACGGGGATTATGTTAGCCTCGGCGCCCTTTGATCTCCATGTTAATAACACCTATTTTGTCGTCGGACACTTCCACTATGTGGTTTTTGGCACCGTCACCATGGCGCTCTACGGGGGCATTTATTTCTGGTTTCCGAAAATCACCGGGCGCCGCTACAACGAAGCCTGGGGCAAACTGCACTTTGTTTTAACCTTCATCGGCGCTAATTTAAACTTCTTTCCCATGCACCCCCTGGGATTACAAGGCATGTTGCGCCGGGTGGCCTCCTATCCTCCCCAGTACGAAACTTGGAACGTGGTCGCCAGTCTCGGCGCTTTTCTCCTAGGCATGTCCACCTTGCCCTTTATTGTGAACATCATTGTTTCTTGGAATTTAGGGCCAGCGGCCGGCGCTAACCCCTGGCGCTCGACGGGGTTGGAATGGACGACATCCTCCCCGCCGCCGGTGGAGAACTTTGAGGAACTGCCGGTGATTACCGAGGAACCCTACGGCTACGGCCGCCGGGAGAGTTCTGTCTCCTCGCTCTGACGGGGTGTCTCGGGCATAAATTCCGGTAAAAAGCTCTGCTCTCCCAAACTCCCCAAGGGATGGCGCTCGAAAATTTCCACGGACGGGAGAGTTTGACCCATCTCCGCCTGGGGATCGCCGTCGGGGAGCCAGCCCAGAAGGGGCAATGGCAGGAGGGTGGAGAGGTTAGTTAGAACTACCAATACCCCTAAATTTTCAAACTGAGTTTCCGTCACCCCAAGCCAATGGGTCAACAGCGCCCCCAGTTCCATAGACGCTAATCCCGACAGGTTCCAAATGGACATTAGAAGCGCGAAGAGGGTTGCTTCAATGCCGGGGGGACAGAGGCGGGCGGAAATCACCAGCACCGGCATAAAGGCCACCTGTCCCATGACCGTTAGGATCAAGCTATCCCCGAGGCTAAACCAATGGTCGTCGATACCGAGGCTCCGGTTAGCGTGGGTGATCAGCAAAAGTGCCGTCATTCCCAAGGCACAGGACAGCGCTGTGCTCCAGCCCAACAGGCGCCGGAAGGGGACGGTTTTCAAAAACTTTTGGTAAATGGCGATGCCGAGAAGGCTAGCCAGACTGGTCACTAATCGCACCCGCCCTAAAAATTCCGGCTCAAAGCCCAATTCATTAGTCGTGAAATAGAAAAAAGCGGAGTCGGCGCTGGGAGTAGCCTGCCAGAGAAAAATAAAGATCGTCGGGAAAAGAATCGTTTTTTGCCGCAGAGTCCGGGCCACCAGTCGCAGTTGGCTCCCGGCGCTTTTCAACGGAGAAAGCGGCGTTGCCGCGGTTTTTAACTCCCGAATCCCCAGCGCCGCGCCTACCGTCAGCAGAGGAAACAGCGCCGTGAGGTAAAAGACCTGACGGGAGCTAAACCATTCCAGGAGCAGGCCGCTGAAATAAGCCGTGAGGATGCCCCCTAGCGCCGCAGCGCCCCAGGTGAGGGATTGTAACGACCCGGCCCGTCCGAGGGATTCTCCCTGGGCCCGCTCCACCACTACGGAGTCGGCGATCACGTCCGCTACGGCCACGGAAAGGGAGGTTAGTAGTAAGACCAGGGTAGCTTGCCAAGCGGTGTGAACCCAGGCGCCCAGCGCCAGCCAGGAAACGGCGCCGGCCAAACCGGAGAGAAGCAAATAGGAGCGGCGCCGGTAGCCCCAGAGGGGAAAGCCGTCGGAGAGGAGGCCCAGGAGGGGTTTAATCACCCAGGGCAGAGCCGCCACCCCCAAGAGCGCGCCCATCTGAGCAGGGCTGAAGCCCAGTTCGTCCTTAAGGAAGAAACTCACCGCCAGCCGGGCCAGCCCTAAAATGCCCTGGATAAAGTAAACGCTCAACAGCGCCGCTAATTCTAGGGTCGGCTCGTTGTCAAACAGTAGATTGTGCTTCAACCAAGACAAGCTTTTTTGCCGTAGCGGCGCTGGTATGCTCATAAGTTCAGAATTGTAACCAATTTTTACGTTAACCCAATTCATCCCCAATGAGGGGCGCCGGGGAGAGAGACAACCCTGTCGTAAATCTCCTAAGATCCCTTGGGTAACCCTTTTAAGAACCCTGGAGCGAGACTCATGTTTGAACCCATTGGCGTGGAACGGGACGCGGTCGTCACTTCCCTGGGGACGATGGTCTATTACTCCCCCCGCTCGGGTCCCTGGGCCGAGACGGACAGCGCCGACCGGGAGACCCTGCTTTTTCTCCACGGCTTTGGCGGCGGCTCCTCGGCCTACGAGTGGTCTAAAGTTTATCCCGCCTTCGCTGTGGGGTATCGAGTCCTAGCGCCGGATTTATTGGGATGGGGACGGTCGGATCATCCCGAGCGAGCCTATACTCCCCAGGACTATATCCAAACCGTTAACGAGTTTATCGCCCAAACCTGCCCCCGGCCGCCGGTGGTGATCGCTTCTTCCCTGGTGGCGGCGCTGACGATCCGGGCCGCCATCGAAGCGCCGGAACGCTACCGGGGTTTGATTCTCTCGGCGCCGACGGGACTGTCGGACTTCGGGGAAGACTACCGCAGTAATTTCTTTGCCCAACTGGTGGGAGTGCCAGTCTTAGACCGCTTGGTTTATTTCGCGGGTATCGCCAATAGCACAGGCATTTTGAACTTCCTAGAGCGGCGCCAGTTTGCCCAGGCCAATCGCATCTTCCCGGAAATCGTCGAGGCCTACCTGGAGTCCGCCACCCAACCCAACGCCGAATACGCGGCGCTCTCCTTCGTCCGGGGCGATCTCTGTTTTGATCTGGCCCAATTTATGCCCCAATTAACGGTTCCCGCCGCTATCCTCTGGGGGGAAAAATCCCAGTTCAGCCCTCCGGCCCTCGGTCGGCGCTTGGCTCAACTCAATCCCGACGCAGTTAAGGCCTTTGTGGAACTCCCCGATACAGGTCTCACCCCCCACCTGGAGGCGCCGGCGGTGACCATCGCACTCATCGGCAAATTTCTAGACATCCTGGGGTGAACGGCGCTGTCGTCCGCGGCGAGGTTGCCTAGGGCGGAAAACAAAATAAGGACTTCTATATTTTTATGCCCAAGCAAAACCTAGCGTCCATAGCGCCTCTTAAATACACCCTGTTACATTTCGTTACTCGTTATCTCCGGCGCTGAATCCCACCCAGAGATTGACATTTTTCTATAGCCAAGGTTGATCCTCCGGGGGGAGACGGGGCACCTGTAGGGAATGTAAATTTTTGTAAAGAAAAGTGGATTTTCCTTGACTTTCGGCACCGAGTCGATCAAGGGAAGCCTTGACGGGGCTTAGGTTAGGGAAATTTTAAATATTGTTAAGCCCCTAGTCAGAATCGCTCTAGAAGCCCTATCATCTTCTATTGACGCTAGCGCCGCCTCCCGAGGCCGGTTTAGCCCTTCTCGCTTCTTACCGGAGAGCAAAAAATTCCCCTTTTGCCTTTCCTCTATTACACTATCCACAATACGAAACCCTTAAAGTTCATTGTCGAGAGAGGAGCACCCTCATGACAATTAGTCCTCCCGAAAGAGAGGCGAAAGCCAAAGTGACGGTTGATACCAATCCTGTCCCGACTTCCTTTGAGAAATGGGGCAAGCCTGGCCACTTTGACCGCACCTTGGCTAGAGGCCCCAAAACCACCACCTGGATTTGGAACCTCCACGCCGACGCGCATGATTTCGATAGTCAAACCAGCGATTTAGAAGATGTTTCCCGGAAGATCTTCAGCGCCCACTTCGGGCACCTCGCGGTGATTTTTGTTTGGCTCAGTGGAATGTACTTCCACGGCGCCAAGTTCTCTAACTATGAAGGTTGGCTGGCCGACCCCACCCACATTAAACCCAGCGCCCAGGTGGTTTGGCCCATCGTGGGTCAAGGCATCCTCAACGGGGATGTGGGCGGCGGTTTCCACGGTATCCAAATTACCTCCGGTCTCTTCTATCTCTGGCGGGCCGCCGGTTTTACCGACAGCTACCAGCTCTACTGCACCGCCATCGGCGGTCTGGTAATGGCTGGCCTGATGCTGTTCGCCGGTTGGTTCCACTACCACGTTAAGGCCCCCAAATTGGAGTGGTTCCAAAACGTGGAGTCCATGATGAACCACCACCTCGCCGGTCTGCTGGGCCTCGGTTCCCTCGGTTGGACGGGTCATTTGATCCACGTCTCCCTGCCAGTGAACCAAATGTTGGATGCGGGCATCGCCCCGAAAGACATTCCCCTGCCCCAGGAGTACGTCCTCGACGCAGGCCGGATGGCAGAATTCTTCCCCAGCTTTGCCCAGGGTCTCACCCCCTTCTTTACCTTAAATTGGGGCGTGTATTCGGACTTCCTGACCTTTAAAGGCGGTCTGAACCCGGTCACCGGTAGCCTCTGGCTCACGGATGTGGCCCACCACCACTTGGCTATCGCGGTTCTCTTCATTATCGCCGGTCACATGTACCGGACGAACTGGGGCATCGGCCACAGCATGAAGGAAATCCTCGAAGCCCACAAGGGGCCCTTCACTGGGGAAGGTCACAAAGGACTCTACGAAATCCTGACCACCTCCTGGCACGCTCAGTTGGCCATTAACCTGGCGCTTCTCGGCTCCCTGACGATCATCGTGGCGCAACACATGTACGCCATGCCCCCCTATCCCTATCAGGCGATTGACTACGCAACCCAGTTGTCCCTGTTTACCCATCACATGTGGATTGGCGGGTTCCTGATCGTCGGCGCCGGCGCCCATGCGGCCATCTTTATGGTGCGGGACTACGATCCGGCCAAGAATGTCAACAACCTTCTGGATCGGATGCTCCGTCACCGGGACGCCATTATTTCCCATCTGAACTGGGTTTGTATTTTCCTTGGCTTCCATAGCTTCGGTCTTTACATCCACAACGACACCATGCGGGCCTTGGGTCGTCCCCAGGATATGTTCTCCGACTCCGCTATCCAACTCCAGCCGGTCTTTGCCCAGTGGATCCAAAATATCCACACCCTGGCTCCCGGCGGCACGGCGCCCCACGCCCTGGCCACGGCCAGCTACGCCTTTGGCGGCGAAACCCTAGCGGTGGCAGGGAAAGTGGCCATGATGCCCATTTCCCTCGGCACGGCGGACTTCATGGTGCACCACATCCACGCCTTCACCATTCACGTGACGGCGCTGATCCTCCTCAAAGGGGTTCTCTACGCCCGTAGTTCCCGCCTGATCCCCGATAAAGCCAATCTCGGCTTCCGCTTCCCCTGCGACGGCCCCGGTCGGGGCGGCACTTGCCAAGTGTCCGGTTGGGATCACGTGTTCCTCGGTCTGTTCTGGATGTACAACTCCCTCTCGGTGGTTATTTTCCACTTCAGTTGGAAGATGCAATCCGATGTCTGGGGCACTGTGGCGCCGGACGGCACCGTCACCCACGTCACCCTCGGCAACTTCGCCCAAAGCGCCATCACCATCAACGGTTGGTTGCGGGACTTCCTCTGGGCCCAAGCGGCTAACGTGATCAACTCCTACGGCTCGGCGCTGTCGGCCTACGGGATCATGTTCCTCGCCGGTCACTTTGTCTTCGCCTTTAGCCTCATGTTCCTCTTCAGCGGACGGGGTTACTGGCAAGAGTTGATTGAGTCCATCGTCTGGGCCCATAACAAACTCAATGTCGCTCCGGCGATTCAACCCCGCGCCCTGAGTATCATTCAAGGTCGCGCGGTGGGTGTCGCCCACTACCTCCTCGGGGGTATCGTCACTACTTGGGCGTTCTTCCTCGCCCGCAGTCTCTCCATTGGCTAGACTGCCCCTAGGTCGGGGGTTCCGCCCTCGGCCTAGGTTTTAAGCGTCCTGATTAAAAAACGCTTTGCTTAATTTTCGCCAAGGTAACCCTCCGTTACCCTTGGTTTAACCACCGGAAATGAGTAGCGCCCCTTGGCGTCCGCCTCATTCTGCTTGCTTAACGAGGAGAATTTCCGAAAAAGCTATGGCAACTAAATTTCCTAAATTTAGCCAGGATCTCGCCCAAGACCCCACTACGCGGCGTATTTGGTACGGGATTGCGACGGCTCACGACTTTGAAACCCACGATGGGATGACGGAGGAGAATCTTTATCAAAAGATTTTCGCCTCCCACTTTGGCCACATCGCCATCATTTTCCTGTGGACCTCCGGCACCCTCTTCCACGTGGCGTGGCAGGGCAACTTTGAGCAGTGGATTAAAGATCCCCTCAACACCCGCCCCATCGCCCATGCGATTTGGGACCCCCACTTTGGCGAAGGCGCCCTCAACGCCTTTACCCAAGCCGGCGCTTCCAACCCGGTGAACATCGCTTACTCCGGGGTTTACCACTGGTTCTACACCATTGGCATGACCACCAATGGGGAACTCTACCAAGGATCTATCTTCCTCTTGATCCTCTCGGCGCTGTTCCTCTTTGCCGGTTGGCTCCACCTCCAACCCAAATTCCGTCCCAGCTTGGCTTGGTTCAAAAACGCGGAATCCCGCTTGAACCACCACCTGGCGGGGTTGTTTGGGGTTAGCTCCCTGGCTTGGGCCGGTCACTTGGTTCACGTCGCCATCCCCGAAGCTCGGGGTCAGCACGTGGGTTGGGATAACTTCCTTTCCACCCCTCCCCACCCGGCGGGCTTACTGCCCTTCTTCACCGGCAACTGGGGCGTCTACGCGGAAAATCCTGACACAGCTGGTCACCTCTTTGGCACGTCCCAGGGCGCTGGCACGGCGATTTTGACCTTCCTCGGCGGTTTCCATCCCCAAACCGAGTCCCTCTGGTTGACGGATATTGCCCACCACCATCTGGCCATCGCGGTGATCTTCATCATCGCCGGTCACATGTACCGGACAAACTGGGGTATCGGCCACAGCATCAAGGAAATCCTCAACGCCCACAAAGGCCCCCTCACCGGAGCTGGTCACACCAACCTCTACGACACCATCAACAATTCCCTCCACTTCCAGTTGGGTTTGGCGCTGGCGTCCTTAGGAGTGATCACCTCCCTGGTGGCCCAGCACATGTATTCCCTGCCGTCCTATGTCTTTATTTCTAAGGACTACACCACCCAGGCGGCGCTTTACACCCATCACCAGTACATCGCTGGGTTCTTGATGGTGGGGGCCTTCGCCCACGGCGCTATCTTCTTCGTGCGGGACTACGATCCGGTCGCTAACAAAAATAACGTGTTGGCCCGGATGCTGGATCACAAAGAAGCCCTCATCTCTCACCTGAGCTGGGTTTCCCTCTTCCTCGGTTTCCACACCCTCGGTCTCTACGTCCACAACGACGTGGTGGTCGCCTTCGGCACCCCCGAAAAACAAATCCTGATCGAGCCGGTCTTCGCCCAGTGGGTTCAAGCCGCTTCCGGCAAAGCCCTCTACGGCTTCGACGTTCTGCTCTCCAATCCCGATAGCATCGCCTCCACCACCGGCGCCGCTTGGTTGCCCGGTTGGCTCGACGCCATCAACAGCGGTTCGAACTCTCTGTTCCTGCCCATCGGCCCCGGCGACTTCTTGGTTCACCACGCCATCGCCCTCGGATTACACACCACGGTGTTGATCCTAGTGAAAGGCGCCCTGGACGCCCGCGGCTCCAAACTGATGCCCGATAAGAAGGACTTCGGCTACGCCTTCCCCTGCGACGGCCCCGGCCGCGGCGGCACCTGCGATATCTCCGCCTGGGATTCCTTCTACCTCGCCATGTTCTGGATGCTCAACACCCTCGGCTGGTTGACCTTCTACTGGCACTGGAAACATCTGGGCGTCTGGAGCGGCAACGTGGCTCAGTTCAACGAAAACTCCACCTACTTGATGGGCTGGTTCCGGGATTACCTCTGGGCCAACTCCGCTCAGTTGATCAACGGCTATAACCCCTACGGCGTGAACAACCTCTCCGTTTGGGCTTGGATGTTCCTCTTCGGACACCTGGTCTGGGCGACGGGCTTTATGTTCCTCATCTCCTGGCGGGGTTACTGGCAAGAGTTGATCGAAACCATCGTTTGGGCCCACGAACGGACTCCCCTCGCTAACCTAGTGCGTTGGAAAGACAAACCGGTGGCGCTGTCCATCGTCCAAGCTCGGGTGGTGGGTCTGGCTCACTTCACTGTGGGTTACATCCTCACCTACGCGGCTTTCTTGATCGCGTCGACGGCTGGCAAGTTCGGCTAAAGCCTAATCAAAGTTAGGTTCTAAAAAGAATCCCCTGCCTTTGCGGCGGGGGATTTGTGATTTACGGATAAGATAAGGCAAAGATAACTTTGAGCAAGGCATTAAGAATTGTCTATGAGCATGGAAAACTTTAGCGCCGCTCTTCAAGACTTAAGCTCCGTTGCAGAAAGCTTACTAACGGCGCCGCGTCAGGGCAAGGGAGAAGAAAATACCAAAGACCGACTTTTGGAACCGTTCTTGGACGCTCTCGGTTACGGGCCAGAATATCGCACCCTAGAAGGGGCGATTCGTAGTCTTGTATCCCCCCTCCGATTACCGCCAGAGAAATAAATCAGTATTTATTCCACAGGAGCGTTGTATGAGTCAGTCCGACCGAGAATGTCCCACAGTCGAGAGAGCGCCGCTATCTACAAAAGTAAAATTGGAGCTAGATGCTTTTTGAGCAACAGATTGAAATCCAAGCCAGCGCCGGAGTGGTGGAGCGGTGTTTTACCGAGTTGCCCCTGATTCAGACCTGGCTCAATCCCCGACTTAAATGCGAAGCCCTGGGGGAATGGTCAACCGCAGTCGGCGCTAAAAGTCGTTTCCGCCTGCAAATTCCGCCCCTCTATCCCACCCTTAACAACGTGGTGATTTGTCGTGAGCCGGGTCTGATCGTCTGGCAATTTGAGGGCTTTTTCCAGGGGCGAGACCGCTGGGAATGTTCTCCTGTTGAGTCGGGAACCCTCTTGATCAACCGCTTTGACTTCTCTATTCCCAATCCCTTAGTCGCCTGGGGCTTTCAGGTCTTCGCCGCCCGTTGGACGATTCAAGATATGCAGGCCCAACTGCGGCGCTTGCAGGCCCTAGCCGAGGATCTCTATCGAATTGAGCAGGATGACTAGACTAAGTGATCTCTATCCCCGGCGCTGAAACCGTTAAAATGCCTTGTTAACCCTTCAATCCCAGAGTGTATCGCCCGTCATGGTAACCCCCCAAGCTGTTCTTGAGGTTCTCAAGCCCGTCCAAGATCCCGAGTTGCAAAAAAGCCTCGTGGAGCTGAACATGATCCGCAACGTGCAAATTCAAGACGGTGGGGTCAAATTTACCCTCGTGTTAACCACCCCCGCCTGTCCTCTGCGGGAATTTATCGTCGAAGATTGCCAAAAAGCGGTGAAAACCCTCCCCGGCGTGGAAACGGTGGAGATTGAAGTCACCGCCGAAACCCCCCAACAAAAATCCCTACCGGATCGCCAGTCCGTAGAGCGGGTGAAAAATATTATCGCTGTCTCCAGCGGTAAGGGCGGCGTGGGCAAAAGCACCGTGGCGGTGAACATCGCTGTGGCCCTAGCTCAAAGCGGCGCCAAGGTGGGTTTATTAGACGCCGATATCTATGGCCCCAACGCTCCCACCATGTTAGGGTTAAGCGCCGCCCAGGTGCAGGTGAAAACCACGGCCCAAGGAGAAGTCCTAGAGCCGGCCTTTAACTACGGCATCAAGATGGTCTCTATGGGATTTCTGATCGATCCCGACCAGCCGGTGGTCTGGCGGGGCCCCATGCTCAACGGCATTATTCGCCAGTTTCTCTACCAGGTGAATTGGGGCGATTTAGACTACTTAATTGTGGATATGCCCCCCGGCACCGGCGACGCCCAGTTAACCCTGACCCAAGCCGTTCCCCTGGCCGGCGCCGTTATTGTCACCACGCCCCAGACCGTTTCCCTGCTGGACGCCCGTCGGGGCTTGAAAATGTTTGAGCAGATGGGGGTTCATGTTTTGGGCATTGTGGAGAATATGAGCTACTTTATCCCCCCCGACCAACCAGAGCGCTCCTACGATCTCTTTGGCTCCGGCGGCGGCGCTAAAACTTCCAATGAATTAGGAGTTCCCCTTTTGGGTTGCGTGCCCTTGGAAATCTCCCTCCGGGAAGGGGGCGACCAGGGTATTCCCATCGTCGTCGGCGCTCCGACTTCCGCCTCCGCTCAGGCTCTGACCGCTATTGCTCAACAGGTGGCCGCCCAGGTCTCCATCGCCGCCTATCGCTAGGTCGATTCAGGAACCCGCTCTCTAGGCCAATAATCGCGACATCAAAGCGTCCCGGCCCATCTCCTGTAAAATGCCCGCAATCACGGCGCTAGCGCCGAGGGGCCCCCAACTGGCGCCCTGTTGGAGATACACTTTAGCCGCCTGACCCACTGCGTAACCGCTATAACCGGCGGCGCCGGCCTGTAGGAAGGCAGAGCCTAGGTAGCGGCTCAGGTTGCCGGGACTCTCCAGCCAGCCCGCAGTTTTGTCCAAACCCCAGACCAGACCCCCGATCCATTCCGCCAGTAACACCCCCCCAGTGCCGAAGAGAATCTTTTGCCAGAGTCGCCCCGCCTCGAAACTGGTCATGGGCAAACCGTAGAGCCGGGCCAGCGCCCGAATCAGGAAGAGATCCGCCGTCAAAGAGCCGATGATGTCCAGCAAGGGGACGGGATTAACCGCCACCGCCAGGGCTTTATATTGGGCGTACTTCCAGATTAAAGCGTCGGCCTGCTCTTCCCGCAATTCTAGAGTCTTCTGGGCGATTTCCGCCTCCGCCTGACGGGTCTGGATTAAAGCGTTTAACGCCAACAAAGAGAGACCTTCCCGGTTCAGGATCGCCAGAATTTTTTCCCGCAGGGGTTCAATCAGGGGCGGCGGCGCTAACCACTGTTCCTCCGGGGGACGGTCGGGGTATTCCAAGCGGGTCAACTGGGGCTGGGGATCGGCGGCGACGCAGATAATATCTTCCGGGTCAAAAAGTAGCCGATTTTCCCCCCGGCGCCGCTAACGCTTGCAGTTTTTGGTAAAGGGTCTGCCGATCTTGGTCGGGATAGAGATCGATTTTATTGAAAACCAATAACATGGGTTTGCCATAGGCTCTTAATTCCCGGATGGCTTGCCATTCCCGTTGAGACAGATCCCCGGAGATGACAAAGAGAATTAAATCCGCCTGTCGGGCCACCTGTTGGGCCATTTCTTCCCGGCGCTGGCCGTCGATTTCATCCAAACCCGGGGTGTCGATCAAATCCAGAGTCATTTTTTCGCTCTGGCTCCAGCGGAGGGATTGGGGCCAGGGGGTCACGCCGTGGAGGGGGCCGGTAGCCAGACGTTTTTCCCCCACCAAGGCGTTAATCAGCGCCGATTTACCCTGACTGACCAGTCCAAAGACGGCGATGGTAAAGAGTTTTTGCTCAATCTTCGCTAGCGCCGCCTTTAAACTCTGCAACTGGGGACGGGTCGCCGCCTGTAACGAGGGTTCTGGGGGATAATTCCAGTGGCGCCGGGCGCTGGCGAACCAATTCAAGGCCTGTTGGACACTGGCCCGGGCCTGTTGGAGATGGAGATGACCGAGGGAGGAAGTCAAGATGAAACAGTGATCAGTAATCAGTTAACAGTCAGCGACCGAGAAGCGCCGCTTTAATCTCGATCTTAACCCCGCAATCGCTACTCCAACAGGATGACGCTTCTCTATCCTAGGCTACTGTGTATAGAGATCTTGCCTAAAGACCTAAATTTTGAATTTGATCCCCCTAAATCCCCCTTTACAAGGGGGACTTTGAGAAGTTTTCCCCCCTTTCAAAAGGGGGTTAGGGGGGATCTGGACACTTGTGTGTACACCGTAGCCCATCCTAGGGCGATTTTGCCCTCTAAGGTTTTGGGTACAGTCTCTCATAGATTGAGATTTTACCCTTTCTAGGTAGCTCAATTCAAAAATATTATCTTCTCTCTTAGGCAACCCGCCGAATCTGGGCTCAAAACAATCTCCGGCGCCGCCGAGCGCTAGCGCCGGTTCCCCCCGATTTTTCCCCCGCCCGGCAGAGAAAAAGACGGTGCTCCCCTGTCCCTAACCAACAAAAAATGACCTTCCCGCACAACCAGCGCCGCGCCCCTGATTCTTGGCATAACTCAAACCCTAGAGATTAAACAATGGAATTGCTGATCCATTAAATCGAAGCGAGGAGCTTCAACGCCCGGCGCCGATTTCTAATTTTCCCAGTAGGATTAAACTTTCTAAATCCTCCCTTGCGGTCGGCAAGTATAAATTGACAGCCTCTCGAATCGCAATTAACTCGTCCTCCGCGGCAAGACCGACCATACGACTGACATCCGCCAAATCCTGAACCCGACTAGCGGCTAACTTCATTAAAACCAGGTAGGGCAGAGCGATAATCGGCAAACCATCAGGGCTATAGTTGGGCTGAGCCAGCGCCGCTTCCACCCAATCGCCGTCCGCTTCCAGAACGTCTAAATTTTCGCCTTCGGCTAAGCGCCATTGACTACCGCCAATACTGAGAACGCCGACTTGGACGGCGCCGGCGCAATTTAAATCCTGATAGACGACGGGACGATCCTCCGTCTTAACTAAAATATCAATATCTAAAGTCATCCTTTCTGGCATATAAAGCCGGGTGGCGACGCCGCCCACAACAACAAACGGCGCCGACTTAAGAATGGTTTGTAAAGAAGCCATCGGATAACGCCAAGTCCGTTGTTGTAGAAAGGCTAAAGAACTACCGCTACCCGGCTGAGCGCGTTTTCTGGCTAAACTGACCAATAACCGTCTTTGCGGAGCCGCTAGGTCTTGGTTTAACACACTGAGTCACTTGCTCCGTTCAACAAAAAAAGAATACCTCATAAGAAGTGCAGTAGTCAAGAGATTGACAGGAGGGAGTAAGGGACAGGGCGGCCAATTGCGACCGAAGCGTCAGGATGAAACGCGCCTTTAATTAGCGTATTCAAAACTAAAACGTCCATTCACTTTTTGACCCTTAATATCGCTGAGAATCGCTAACTTATAGCTCCCCGGCGCCGGATTAGTGAGGAGAGCGGTGTAGTGTTCATCCTGAGCGCTGTACTTAAAGACCAAATCCTCTTCGGCGCCGTTGGGGCCCTGAAGTTTACCCATAACTTTGGCGTCGGCAATGGGACGATGATCGGCGCCGCTTTGCAGATAAAAATCAAGATGGAGCACTCCCCCTTCCGCGGCGCTGAGCAGTTCCAAATGGTAGGGGCCGCTTTCAATGACCTGTCCCCCCTGACCGCCGTGGGGCGTCTTTTGATTCGGCGCTTGAGCCGGCTGGGCCGTCGGCGCCGGGGTCGGAGTCAGGGCATTATCCGCCGTTGGGGAGGGGGCGGGAGCGCCGCAGGCCGCGAGCAAGAGAGCCAT
>JBKCES010000183.1:0-7604 GCA_046304295.1 Cyanobacteriota bacterium
GGCCAGACGGTAGAGGTTGGATTGGAGTTCGTCCACCAGACGAATTTCGGCGCTGAGATAACTCAGCAATTGTTGTTTACTGGTTAAGTTCCCCTGCTCGATCAGCAGTTGTTGCTTGGCTTTTTCTAACTCCGCCAGCGCCGTGTTTAACTCCTGCCGCCGCAACTCAAAGAGTTCCTGACGTTGTTGGAGCGCCGTCCGTTGATTACCCAACTGACGCAGGGACTCCTCTAGGGTCTGCCAATGACTATTAAACAATTCCTGTTGACGATTAACGCTCTGCCCCGAACTTTGCAGGGACTGGCGCAGGGCCGGCCAAGCTTCATCGGAAGTGGCGAGGCGTTGCATTAACAGTTGCAGTTTTTCAAGAGTTTGGGGGTTTGCCGCTAAAAAGGTGCCGAAGCGTTGTTGTAGATCCTGCAAGTCAGAGCGCTCCTGCTCTAGGCGTTGCCACGCCTGGTCTACTTCATATTTTTGACGCTCGACCTGGGCCAATTGCAATTCTTTTTCCTCTGCGTCCGCCTCCCGAGCTTCGATTTCCATTTCTCGACGGGAAAGCTCCTGGCTCTGATAGGTCAGGGATTGCTTCCACTTTTCAATTTCGTCTTGCTGGTCTTTGAGCTTTTCCGAAAGCCGGGAGAGCTTTTGCAACTGCCGTACCACTTCCGGCGCCGCAATTTCCGGTTTGCCCTGAATTTGTCGATTACTGGCCAGTTGCAGGACCCACAGCGTCCCCTCGCTGGCGGTCTCCATCTCTTCGGTGACAATAATTTCTTCGCTAGGCAGAGCGCTCCAGGTTTGATCGCTGTGTTGACAGGCTAGGAGTTTGAGATCGGTTTTATTGCCGCCTAGAAAGGTTCGGGCTTGCTTTTTAACTTCTGCTAAGTACAGCACGGGGGGGTCCTGATGAAGGTCTCGGGGGTGAGAGAACTGGGCGTTTAGCCTGGGCGGCGCTCCTATTTTAACCCGATTGTCTAGGGGCAACATTATCCCTCCAGCCCTGGGCGCCAACTTCTGACGTCTTGTTCCAATCCTCCTGCTCTCGACAGAGGATTGTGACTCTAAAATTTTAAACGACCCGAGCCTAGGCGCTCTCCGACCCTCGGAGACAAAAAATCGCTAATTTTACCCTCCGCTCTCCCGCAATCCGGGAAAAATGTTGTAAGTTAAGAAAAGTTAAGATTTCTCAGAATCGGGAACCGTCAAGTTTTCCGATCAAAAGATCTTAAGTCTGCTCTTATTAATAACTATTCGACTGGAGATCCTGCCTTTATGACTATCGCAGTTGGGCGCGCCCCAGTAGAGCGGGGATGGTTTGACGTCCTCGATGACTGGCTCAAGCGCGATCGTTTCGTTTTTATCGGCTGGTCCGGTATTCTGCTCTTCCCCTGTGCTTTTATGGCCCTAGGGGGCTGGCTCACCGGCACCACCTTTGTCACTTCCTGGTACACACACGGGTTGGCTAGCTCCTACCTCGAAGGCGCCAACTTCCTCACGGTGGCGGTGTCTTCCCCCGCCGACGCCTTCGGCCACTCCCTGCTCTTCCTCTGGGGTCCCGAAGCCCAGGGCAACTTCACCCGCTGGTGCCAAATCGGCGGTCTCTGGCCCTTCGTGGCGCTCCACGGCGCCTTTGGCTTGATTGGCTTTATGCTCCGCCAGTTTGAAATTTCTCGGCTGGTGGGCATTCGTCCCTACAACGCCATCGCCTTCTCCGGCCCCATTGCGGTTTTCGTCAGCGTTTTCCTGATGTACCCCTTGGGACAATCCAGTTGGTTCTTCGCCCCCAGCTTTGGGGTGGCGGGCATTTTCCGCTTTATCCTCTTCCTACAAGGCTTCCACAACTGGACTCTCAACCCCTTCCACATGATGGGTGTGGCGGGCATCCTCGGCGGCGCTCTCCTCTGCGCCATTCACGGCGCCACGGTGGAAAACACCCTCTTTGAAGACGGCGACCAAGCCAACACCTTCCGAGCCTTTGAACCCACCCAGGCGGAGGAAACCTATTCCATGGTGACGGCGAACCGCTTCTGGTCCCAGATCTTTGGCATCGCTTTCTCCAACAAACGCTGGTTGCACTTCTTTATGCTTTTTGTGCCGGTGACGGGGCTGTGGATGAGTTCCATCGGCATCGTCGGTTTAGCGCTAAACCTGCGAGCCTACGACTTTGTCTCCCAGGAGCTGCGGGCGGCGGAAGATCCCGAATTTGAGACCTTCTACACCAAAAATATTCTCTTGAACGAAGGGATGCGGGCTTGGATGGCGCCCCAGGATCAACCCCACGAGAACTTCATCTTCCCGGAAGAAGTTCTGCCTCGGGGCAACGCTCTCTAAAGTTAAGACAAGAACTTAAAACCAGAAAGGGGGGAATTTTCCCCCCTTTCTTTATGCTTTGCAAAGATAGGTTGGGTAGGATAAAACCAGAGGGTTGACGTTGTTTGAACAGCCGCTCAGGGTCTTGAAGTTTAGCGATTGGGATTTTGTGTTTCACCTACGACGCTCCCTTTTCTTTTTACCGCTCCTAACCGGTCTTCTCGGCGCCGGAGTCACGACGTTTGCCTGGTATTCTCTCGCCCAAGAAAACGAGCGGGTGATCAAGCGCCATCTTCAGACGGAAGCTCAAGAAATGGCCTACCAACTGGAGAGTTCTTTAACCTCTCATCTTCTAGCCCTAGAACGGATGGGACAACGCTGGAACTCTGAGGACGGCGCCGAGCGGGCCCAATGGGAAAGTGACGCTGAAGCTTATGGAAAGCATTTCCCTGCGTTTCAGGCGGCGGAATGGGTTGACCGGGAGAAGGCGAAGCGCTGGGTCTATCCCTTAAAAAGTAAGGAACGGGATCTGAATTTCACGGTCGGGGGAGAAGAACGGCGCCGCCAAGCCTTAGAACTTGCTCAATCCCAAGGGCGCCCGGTGCTGAGTCAGCCCCTAGATTTAGCCCAGGGAGGAAAAGGGTTCTCGGCCTACATCCCGGTTTTTCGGAATAATCAGTTTGAGGGTTTAGTTGTCGGCCTCTTTCGCCTCGATTCCTTTATGCAAAACGCCCTAGTTCGGCAATATCAAGGGAATGATCCACAGTGGGAACTAAGGCTCCAGGGAGGGGAAGAAACCCTCTACGCCGACCCACTGGTCTCCCCCCAACGGCGCTATCAACAAACCCTGACCTTAAACCTTGGCCCCGACCATAGCCCCTTAGCGTTAGCCAATACCAATCTGGATTGGCGCTTGCTCTTAACTCCCTCCCAAAGTCATATTCAGGATATTAGCTCTCCCCTGCCCCAATGGGTTTTGCTGGGGGGATTGGTCATGAGCGCCCTTTTAGCTATCGCCTTATACTATGACCGCGTTAGCCAGCGCCGGAGTCGGGAACTGAGTGAAGCGCTTAGTTATCAACAAAACATCGAAGCGACGCTCCAGAATACCCTCAGTTTCCAGGAGGCGCTCCTCAATAGCAGCGCCTACGCCATTATCGCCACGGATGTAGAGGGCGTGATCCAGGTGTTTAACCCCAGCGCCGAAGCGATGTTGGGCTATGAAGCCGCAGAATTAGTGGGCAAGGAAACCCCGAGAATTTTCCACGACACGGAGGAAGTGCGGCGCCGGGGGCGGGAGTTATCCGCCCAATGGGGGGAAACCATCGTCGGCTTTGAGGTCTTTGTGGCCAAAACCAAACGGGGTCTGCCCAACCAAGATATCTGGACTTATGTGCGTAAAGACGGCAGTTCTTTGCCCGTGATGTTGGCCATTTCCGCCCACCGGGATCGGGAGGGCGGATTGCGGGGCTTTTTGGGCATCGCCCACGATATGACGGAGCCGATGGAACGGGAGCGGATGCTCAATGAAACCCTCGCCACCTTGGCGGTGCAAAAAACGGCGCTGGACGAGGCGGCCATTGTGGCGATGACGAACGCCAAGGGAGTGATTACCGGAGTCAACGACAAGTTTTGCCTCATTTCCGGCTACACCCGCAAGGAACTGATTGGGCAGACCCACCGCTTGGTCAAGTCGGGACACCATCCCCCGGAATTTTTCCGCAATCTCTGGCAGACCATCAGCCGGGGAGAAATTTGGCACGGGGAAATCTGCAATCAAGCCAAGGATGGGCGCCTCTATTGGGTAGATAGCACTATTGTTCCCTTTCTGGATAAAACCGGCAAACCCTATCAATACCTCGCCATTCGCTTTGATATTACCAAGACCAAGCTGGCGGAAGCGGAACTACGGGAAAGCGAAGAGCGGTTCCGCAGTATGGCGGACAGCGCCCCGGTCTTGCTCTGGGTCTCCGATCCCCAGGGGAATTTTACCTTTGTCAACCAAACCTGGCTGGCGTTTCGGGGGCGGAGCTTGGAAGAGGAGTTGGGTCAGGGCTGGACAGAAGGATTTCATCCCGAGGACAGGGACGATTGCCAAAGCTTTTACCAACGGGCCTTCCAGTCTCGTCATTGCTTCGAGCGGGAGTGTCGTCTCCGGCGCCAGGACGGGGAATACCGTTGGCTGATGGTGGTGGGGGTGCCCCGTTACCGAGCGGACGGGAAGTTTTTGGGCTATGTCGGCTCCGGTGTAGATATTACGGAGCGCAAAGAGGCCCAGGCGATTTTGCAGGAGCGCCTAGAGCGGTCCCAGGAAAAACGGCGGGAGGTTTTGCAAAAAAATATTGACCTGGAGCGGGCCAAATGGGCCGCAGAGGCCGCCAACCGAGCCAAGAGCGAGTTTTTAGCCATGATGAGCCACGAAATTCGCACCCCCATGAACGGCGTCATTGGCATGACGGATTTACTGCTGAGCACCCCCTTAACGCCCCGCCAGGAGGACTATGTGGAAACCATCCGCCAGAGCGGGGAATCTCTGCTGACCATTATTAACGACATTCTCGATTTCTCGAAGATTGAAGCCGATAAATTAGTTCTGGAAGTCCAGACCTTTTCCCTACGGGAATTGGTGGAAAGTTTACTGGATTTACTGGCGCCGAAGGCCGCGGAGAAAAATTTGGAGTTGGCCTATTGTTTTGAGCCGGGAACCCCAGAGGTGATTCAGGGAGACCGGAACCGTCTGCGACAGATTTGTTTAAATTTATTGGGGAACGCCTTGAAATTTACCCACCAGGGAGAAGTGGTGATCACCCTTCAGGGCCGCGTCTGGGATCTGGAAGACAGAGGTTTACCGGATCGTCTAGCCTTGGATCTGCCCCAGCCCAGTCAGGCAATCCAAATCAGCATCCGGGACACAGGAATTGGTATTCCCCCGGACCGCCTCGACCGGCTCTTTAAGGCCTTCAGCCAGGTGGATTCTTCCACCACTCGTCAGTACGGTGGTACGGGATTAGGGCTGGTGATTAGCCAGCGCCTGGCCCAGTTGATGGGGGGCGACCTCTGGGTGGAAAGCGAGGTCGGCATCGGCTCCACCTTTCACTTCACCTTTTTAACGGCGCCGGGGGAATTACCCCCCACGGCTCAGAACCTCCCTATCTTTGACCCGGATCGTCTGGGCGGCAAACGGGTTTTAATTGTGGACGACAACGCCACCAATCGGAAAATTTTGCTTCAACAGTTGGCCCAGTGGGGCGTCGAGGCGGAGGCCCAAACCTCCGGGGAAGGGGCCCTGACCTGGCTTGCCCAAACCCCGGCACTGGACGCCATGATCCTCGATATGCAGATGCCCCGCCTCGATGGGGTGATGCTGGCCCGCCGGATTCGTCAATTGCCGACCTATCAAAAAACGCCCCTGGTCTTATTAACCTCTTTGGATAATCTGGCCCAGACCCCCGCAACCCAGCCCCTCTTTGACCGGATTTTAAGCAAACCCCTGCGGCAATCCCATCTCTACAACGCCCTGGTGGATTTGTTGGAACGGGAACCAACGCCGGAAGAGTTCTCTGTCTGGGAAGAGTTAACGTTTGAGGAATCGGAGGAGGAAGAACCCACTACCCGCCTGCAACCCAGTTTAAAAATCCTGCTGGCGGAGGACAACCTCGTTAACCAAAAAGTAGCGCGCCATATCCTCAACACCCTCGGCTACGGCGCCGACGTGGCGGAGACCGGCTTGGAAGTCCTAGAGCGTCTGGAAAGGAAAGCCTACGACGTCATTCTGATGGATGTCCAAATGCCGGAGCTGGACGGCCTCGGAGCCACCCGCCGGATTCGGGTCGAGTTTCCGCCGGAGCGCCAACCCCGCATCATCGCCATGACCGCCAACGCCATGCCCGGCGACCGGGAGGAGTGTCTCCGGGCGGGAATGGACGACTACCTCAGCAAACCCATTGTCATCGCTGATTTACAGACCCTGTTAATGGGGTTAAACGCTGCGGATCCGGCGCCGGAAGCGGAGCCGGAGGCGCCGGTGATCGAGGCGAGAACCTTGGAATTTATCCGGGACGACCTCTGCGGCGGCGATCCCCAGCTCTTTGGGGAAATGTTGACCTGCTACCGTCAAGAAAGCGAGCAGTTAATGGCGAATTTAACCGCGGCGCTGGGCGCTGGGGATTGGCCCGAGGCCGTCAAAGCCGCCCATACCCTTAAATCCAGCAGTGCCTCCCTCGGGCTGTCGGCGCTGGCGGAATCCTGTAAAGCTCTAGAAAGCGAAGGGCGTCAAGGGGAAATCGCCCAAGCGCAGTCCAAAAAAGAAGACCTCCAACGCCGGTATTATATAGCTATAGAAGCGTTAGGAGCCTGGGAATGACGGCGGATTTTAAGCAGGATTTACACCGCCCGGCCCAAATTTTAGTGGTGGACGACGATCCGGTGACGCGGATGCAGTTGCGGCTTTATTTGCAGAAGGAGGGCCATAGCATCACCCTGGCCCAACAGGGGCAAGAAGCCTTGGATTTATTCCCCAGCCTCAATCCTGAACTGGTCTTGCTGGATGCCATGATGCCGGTGATGGACGGCTTTGACTGTTGTCGGGCGCTGGGGGAATTGGGGCCGGATTGTCCGGTGTTGATGATTACGGGGCTGGAGGACGAAGCCTCCGTGGACCGGGCCTTTGAGGCCGGCGCCATGGACTACGTTACCAAACCCATCCATTGGGCGGTACTCCGGCAACGAGTCAAGCGCCTCGTGTATCAGACCCGGCTCCAGCGGCAACTGGAGACGGCTAACCACTTGTTACAGGGGTTGGCGCTAGTGGATGAACTGACCCAACTGGCCAACCGGCGCCAGTTAGACAATTTTCTGGCCACAGAATGGCAGGCGGCCCAACGGGGCAATTATCCCGTGGGTTTACTCCTGATCGACGTCGATTACTTTAAAAACTACAACGACCACTACGGCCACCCCGCCGGGGACGTCTGTCTGCGGGAAATCGCCCAGGTCATCGCCCAAAGCGTCTCCCGTCCCAAGGATTTGGCGGCCCGCTACGGCGGCGAAGAATTTATGGTGGTTCTCCCGGACACGCCCCTCTCCGGCGCTCAGTGGGTGGGGGAATCCATCCGCCGGGGGATGCGGGCGTTAAAACTGCCCCACGAATTTTCCCCCGCGGCGGACCATGTTACCCTGAGCATGGGCTGTATTAGCGCCGTTCCCAGCGCCGACTTTTCCCTAGAGGAAGCCATTGCCCTAGCGGATCACTGTCTTTATCAAGCCAAAAGTGAAGGTCGCGACCGCCTGATTAC
>JBKCES010000184.1:0-18153 GCA_046304295.1 Cyanobacteriota bacterium
GTTTAACCTGACCTATATTCCTCTGCGGGATTTTTGGCTTCAGGGTCGGGCGCAAGTAACGGTTAAATTGGGCCCCTGGCGGAAGGAATTTCCCGATCCCCCCCTGCAAATTTTGCCCTTTTCCATCACGCCCTTTTACGACTGGGTCAAGGATATTGAACCCCACCGCTTTACCGTCCAATACTTAGAACTGGTCGATCAGGTGACGGCGCTGGCGGCCGCCGACCCCACCCTCTCGGCGCCGGAATTAGATGATTTGCTAGCGCGACTGCGGGATCAAAGTCGGGAGATGATCGCCACCAACCCCTTCCAAGCTGCCAACAAAACCGGAGTGCTCGTGCGTCTCAAAAATCGCATGCGGCGCCATATTTTCGGCTCGGATCAGGCGTCGGCCACCCAAAGTTTTAACCAGTTTTGGAGCCGAGACCATTTACGTCAAAACAATGTCCAAGCCCAATTAGACTTTTTTAACCAGGAGATTCGACCCCTAATGGAAACCAATTATTTCCGGGGTTTTGGAGAAAACGGCCTGCCCATTGATAATTTTCCCCTGCTAGATTTTCCCTTTTTCCTGATTTTTCTTGGCGATTTCCTCCTCCGCACCCGGCGCCTGAGTGGGCAACACCCCGGTCTGAGTTGGTTTGAGGCCATGCTTTGGCGCTGGTACGACGCTTTTTTGATTATTCCCTTCGCTCGCCCCCTACGGTTAATTCCCTTAACCTTTCATCTCGGTGAATCAGAGCTAGTTAACCTGAAGCCGGTTCGGAACGCCCTTGTTCAGGGATTGGTGGGGATTATCGCCGGGGAAATGACGGAGGTTATTGTTCTGCGGATTTTGAGCCAAGGACAGGAGGTGATTCGGGAGGGACAACTTCGCCAGCTATTAGTCCACAGCGGCCGCAAATCCTATATTGATCTCAATGACCGTAATGAAGTTGCGGAAATTGTCAAAATTGTCAGTCAGGTGTTAGTGGAGCGCGTTCTCCCTCGTTTGGAACCGGAAGTTCAGGCTTTTGTCGGCTATAGCTTAAATCAATCTCTCCAGCAACTTCCCCTCTATCAAGCTTTGGCAAAACTGCCTGGTTTCGAGACCTTAAACGAGCAATTACAGACCGAGCTATTGACAAAAAGCTATGAGCAACTGTTACAAATCCTGCAAGTTCTCCTTCACTCCGACCCTAAATTCGACGCCCTGCTAGAGGCGCTGGTCGATCGCTTTTTTCAACAACTCAATCAAGAATTACAGGTTCAAGACGACCTCCAGGAGATTGAAACCCTTTTGGTGGATTGGGTAGAGGAGTTTAAAATTAATTACGTTCAGAAGCTCTCGGATACGGATATTGACGCACTTTTGGACGAGACTCGTCTTCTCCGTCAAACGAAGTCCCCTACCCCTTAGAGGGCATTTGGAAAATTCCTGTTACGGCGCCGAAAGGGTCAAACTTAGTTCCGCTTTTTGGTTCTGCTTGTCCTGAGAGACAATGACGATCTCGTAGAAACCGCTTTCTTGAAGAACTCCCGACCAACGCCGCTCTGGAGAATTGGCAAGGATTTCCGTCTGTCCCGTGGGAGAATAGACCGATAATAAAACGGAGTCCGGCGCCGTTAGGTTAACGGTTAAGGTTTGACCCGCTTCTAGCTCCGCAACATAGGCCTGTCCCTGTCCCGGCGCCAGGGTAAAGGCTCGTTTCAATGCTGGCGTTTCTGGTGTTAATTCTAAGCGTTCATAAGTTTCATTTTGTTGTAGTCCCAGCACCGTATCTGCGGCCATGGCGGCTTTGAGGGTGAGTCCCGGCTCCTCCGTTTGCGCCTCTGGGTCGAGATGAGGGAAAAGCGAACGCCAACGCGCGTTGACCAAATCTCCTAAGCTACGGCTACTGAGGCGGAGTCGATTGACCTGCCTTGTCCAATACCGGTTACTGGTCGGCAGAGTTCCCTGGGCTAACTGTTGTTGGACGTCGGGACGCAAGGATTCGAGAAAGGCCATTAGGATCTGGGCGCTCTTTAACCACGTTAAATCCTTTAACTCTCCCGGCGCTTCCCTCTGGTCTGGTTGAGCGGAATCTAAACGATTGAGAGCGCCGTTGACCCAAAAGTTAAAGCGTCCGTTGGGGATTTTTAGATTTAACAATCTGGCCCGTAGGTCGTTTCTCGCCCGAAGAAAGTCCTCTTCGCTTTGGGGTTCAGCCGGTGTCGGCGAGGCCTGAGGCGCTGGAGGGAAGGGAAAAAGATTCTCCCGATTGAGCCAAAGTTTACCGACTCCCCAGCCGAACCCCCCGGATAGCGCCATAAGAAAGAGTAACAATCCCAATTTTCCCAAACACCCTCCTAGGATTGGGACGGAAAGGCGAGGCAACTTAGGCGGATTCGGCTTAGGAGTTGGGGAAGCCATAGGGGCGGCGCTGGCGGTAACGCTTTCCGGGGGAACGGAGACGGGCTCCAGCGTTAAGGGAACGGGACGAGGCTCCGCCGATTCCAGTAGCGCCAAATCCCGCAGGAGGGAGACGGCGGATTGATTGTGGCTGGAGGGTTGACGGCTGAGAAGATGTTTAAGCCACTGCCGGAAGTCTTCCCCAAGGGGCAAAGAGTCTAATTCGTTGAACTGAATTTGACCAGAGGAGGGAAATTGGGGCTGTCCGCTCAGGAGCAAGTAAGTCGTTACTCCTAGGCAGTAGAGGTCTAATTCGGGTTCGAGAAGCGATAACCGTTGAGGCGGTACAAAATTGAGTTTGCCAAATTGATTTAAGACCGAAGCAGTGCTGGGCTGGCCGAGACCTCGGAGGTTAACGCTCCCCTCCTCTAAGGATTTGGCGCTGCCGAAATCGATTAAAACCGGCAGTTGATCCCCGGAGCGACGGACAATATTTTCCAGAGATAAATTACGATGGACAACTCCTTGATGATGGAGGTAATCCACAACGGGTAAAATTTGTTTGAGAAAGGCGATGGCTTCGGCTTCCCCGAAAGCGCCGCCGCGCTGTTGCAAAATATCGTCATAAGCCTCGCCTTCCACATAGTCCCGCACCAGAAAAAAACGGGGCGATTCGTAGCCCTGACCCCGAAAAAACTCCCGAAAGTTGGCGATTTGGGGATGGTCTAAACCATAGAGAATTTTGGCCTGGCGCTGAAACAACTCTCCAGCGGTGCGCCGCAATTTCGGGTCTTGTTCCTGGGGGATAAATTCCTTAACGACGCAGGGTTCTCCAAAGCGGTGGGTGTCTTCCGCCAAGTACGTATTGCTGAGTTTCCCCTGACCCAGTTGGCGCTGAATCAGATACCGGTCTTGGATTTGGGTTCCGGGTTGGAGGCGATGGTTCATAGCGACGGCTAGACGGTACTCTTCATTATCCCCTGTTCCTTGCCAGGAAAAAACCCGCCGACAGAGGACGACGGGTTCGGTTTAGAGTTCAAAGAACGGTTAGAACTTAAAGGAAGTCCGAATCACGCCCACCAGAATGTTGGGGTTGTTCTCGTTGCCTTCGGGATTGAAGATGGCGTAAACCCCCGGCGTGATTTGGATGTTTTTATTAATCGGGAAAGCGTACTGAGCTTCCACAATGTAGGGGGCGCTACGGTCGTTGTTGATGTAGTCGCCGTTGAGGCTCGCCACGTAGGGGGCGTAGGGTAGGAGACCGCCGCTGAAGGAAAGGACAGCGCCTTCTTTGAAGACGTCGAGGAAGGAGAGAGCCGCGTTCCAAGTCCAGAGGTCGGCGCCGAGGCCGCTCCGGTTTTGGGGCGAGCGAGCCACTGAGCTAAAGCCGGAACTGCTGGAGTTGTAGCCTTGGCCGGTGGCGGAGCCATAACCAAACCAACCGGACAGGGCGATGACATTGGAAATTTTCCAACTGGCCTGCAGGTTGTAGCTATCCATGGTGGTAGCGGCGCCGAAGAAGGGGTTGCTGGCGATGCGGCTACCGGTGCTTCCCGTTAGGTTGACGTCCCCTTGACGGAAGTATTTGTGCAGGTAGGACACCCCAATTTTGAGATCAGGGGTGGCTTTGAAGTTCAACTGGGCACCGGTGGTGAAGTTCCCGTTGAAGAAACCGTTATCCCGTTGGAACTGGTTCCGGCTCCCAAAGGTCTCGCTGGAGGGGTTACTGGCTTGGTTATCCTGAGCCAGGTAGGTAGCGGTCAAGGAGAACTGGTCGCTGAACTTGTAGGTCAACGCCCCCCCTGTGCCTTCGGGACCGCGGTTAACGAAGGGGTTGTAGCGACTGAAGCGGCTCAGCGCTCCGGTGTCGCCGCTTTCGAGGTAGGGGTTATAGGTTTCAAAGACATCATCCAAGGCCAGACCCCAGGCGCCCACCCAACCGGTGAAGTTGCCGAGGGGGAAGCGATACCACAATTTATTGATGGTGACGTTATTGTCAGGATCGGAGCCATCAAAGGCAAGACGGGCCATATTGGTGCCCGTCACCGTGGCGAGGTTAGGCACAGAACCCGCTTGTAGTCGAGTCCGCAAACGGTCTTTGCCGGTGAAGCTGGTGTCGAAGTTGAGGCGAACCCGACTGGAGAAGGTGGGAATGGCGTAGATGGAATCAGGCTCGTCTAGGGTGCCGTTTTGGAATTGGTTTTCTTGGCGCCAGTCGTAGGCTTGATTATCCCCAAACTGATCCACCAGAGCAAAAACAGCGATCCCGTTCAGCTTGGTGGTGGTGGAGAATTGGTGGTCTTCCAGGTAGGCGGTGCGGGCTTCGAGGTTGTCCACCCGGGCGCCCATGGCCGCTAATTCCTGCTCAAACTGCTCAGCCAACTTGCGGAGTTTGTCGATGTCTTCCCGCAGAACCGCCACGTTTTCCTGAATCAGGCGCTCCATGACGTTCATACAGGCGTTTAAACCGGCGGCGAACTCCCAGCGGGAGAGGGCCCGGTCGCCCCGAAACGTCCGGTCGGGATAGCCGACGATACAGCCGTAGCGCTCCACCAAGCTCTTTAGAGCCTCGAAGGCCCATTCCGTGGGCTGGACGTCCCGCAATTCGGAAACGCTGGTGACCTGGGACATGCCGGTCGTTGCGGCGCCGGGGTCGTTGAAGCGCTTCATTTGCTGGCGCCGACGCATAATTTCTAGCGCATCATCCTGGGTTGCTAGGGCGGGAGCCGCGTCGAGGGAGCTAACCGCAGGTTGAGCGCCGTTTTGGGGCGCGGCTAGGAGACCGGATAGGGGCAGTAGAGCGCCGCCCAGGGCTAGGGGCAGGGTCTTCGCTAGGGAATAGGTCATTTTACTCATAAACTTTGCAATCCTCACACCAAGATAGTAAATCCAAATAGATCTTTTGCCAAAGACCGATTGAGATTCAGGTTCTGTTTTTAGCAGAACGGCTAGGAACCTTTGATTTTAGACAGGATACAGATCAAGCATATTGTCTAGAAGGGACAGAGCCGACCTAAAGAGATTATATCAACTGATTGGCAAAATTCAATCCTGACCGGGAACACCGGCGGATTTTTGTGGGGTATTTTGGGGACAAGCCCTCGCCTAAAGGGGTTTTCCCCTCTCCCGGCGCCGCAGATCCGGAGAAAAAAAATTTTTTCTAAACCCGTCCAAAGAAGCGTTTGACCCTTGCTTAACTTTTCCTTAAGCTAAACTTAATCTTTTTTCCATCCTTCCAGCCGCGCTAGAGAAACTGGGCGGGATTAATCTGCTGACTGATCCGATGCAGATCCTCCCGAGTCTGGAATTGATCGAGGCGGTAAAGGACTTGACCGCTTTGGAACAGAATCAGAGTGGGCAAGCTGGTTAACTGATAAGTGCTGGCGAGGCGGAGATTGGCGTCGGCGTTGATGGCGACTAACTGGAGGCCGCCGCCCCAATTTTCTTGAAGCTGACTGAGCAAAGGCCCGACAAAGCGGCAGAGACCGCACCAGGGGGCCCAAAAATAGACCAGCACCGGACAGGGCGAATTTAAAACTAGATCGGTAAACGTCGCATCACTGACCGCAATCATCGTCTTTGCCGGGAATACCTCGCCCTCCTTCCATCCTACCGCGTCGGGGATCGCTGGTTATGTCTCAGTTATTCGTAATCTAGGATCACTCTAAGCCAACGGGGCGGACGGGGGATGGGGTTGCCAATCCGGTCAAACACGAGGAGGGCCACCAGATGGACGGCGAAGAGATAAATAAGGCTGTTGAAAAAAATCACGGCGACGGCCGCGCCCTGCACTAAGGCTGGATCCGGCTGGGCGAGAATGTTAAGCCGCAGGAAGAGCCAATCCAAAAATCCAGTGACTTGGGCCATCACATAGCGCCAGAGATTTTCCCCCAGTAGGATGGAAAAGAGCCAGAAGCGGAAGAAAAAACCAAAGGAGCCGATCAGCGCCCCTGTCAGGATGGAGAATTCCCAGGACGCCCGGCGCCGCCAGCAAAAACCTAATTGGACGCTCATCAGTCCAAAGGGGATGACAAAAACAATACTGCGGGTAGGACCCATTAAAACCGAGAGTAACAACCCAGCGGCAATCACCCCTTTCCAGGTCGTCTTGGGCCCCCAACGGAGGTAGATCAGGGCTAGGGGTAGAGGGAAAAAAATCCGCAGGAGGGGCCCCAGAGGAAAATAGTAATTAATCAGCCAAATCAAACTAGCGGCGCTGGCCAAAAAAGCCGACTCCACCATCGCAAGGGTCTGGGGACGGGCTATCTGAAGCGCCGGCGCTTGAGGGAGGCTCTCTCTGTCTTCAAGGCTGTCAACCCAGTTGGAGTCTGGCTCGGGGGCGTTGTCCGATGGAACAAAGGTCATGAAAGGAAAAAACGCAAAGGCGGCGAATCGGTTCTCTAGTCTAAGAGATTGTCGCTTCCAGCGCTCCTAAATCCGGGATACAGATCTGGTCTGGCTCCCGATTGATTAATCCCCGCTTTTCTAGACGGTTCAAGGCCCGGGTCACCGTTTCTCGGGCTAAACCGCTAATGTTACTCAGTTCCCGGTGGGAGAGATTAGGCACATAAATCCCCTCCCGGGTGAGACGCCCCTGGCCTTCTGCTAAAAAGAGTAAGGTATCCGCCACCCGAATTGTGCTTTCCGCGTCTCGGAGACGTAGGCGCCGATTGACCTGCCGCAGGCGCCGGGCGATGAGTTGGGCCAGACGAATACCTGCTCTAGGTTCCGATTCTAGTAGGGCCACAAAATCCGCCGCCGGAATGCTACAGACCCGGGTTTCCGTCAGGGTAATGGCGTCGGTGGAGCGCGGCGCTTCCTCAATGGCGGCCATTTCTCCGATGACTTCTCCCTTGCCCACGATGTTGAGGGTGATTTCCTTACCGTCGCCGTTATGGGTGCGGATTTTAACCCAACCCTCCAAAATAAAGTAGACCGAGCCGCCCCAATCGTGCTCCAACAACAACGCCTGATTCGGGGGATGTTGCCGGAGGGCAATATGGGAAATCACCTGGGTTAAACATCTGAGGGTGAGATCTTCAAAAAAGGGAACTTGGTGATAAAGAAGGGTGAGGTCTTCTAAAGAAAGTTTGGTTTCTTCCATCGTCGCATTCTCCAATGTTTGCCAAAAAATTAAATTTTAGAGCGGTGATAAAGGGGGTTTGTTTTAGTTTGACAAGGTGTCAATTTTTCTTAAAATTGGTTTTAATCACAGTTATAACGAAGAAACCCTGCGCATTGATGCCCCCCTAGGGGACTCTTTCCCAATTTTCCCAGAACTCAAGAGATCCCTTAAAATAAGCCTTATTGGGGAAGCCGCACAGGAGAAAGCCTTATTAACTTACCCGCCAGTCCGCCGAAAAACTGCACCGGCCGCTTCCGCCAATGGCGTTAGTTCCTTTCCTCTATCAATTATCCTTAAAGATTAATGGTTATGAACCACGCTCCGCCAACGCCGCCCCGCCAAAACTGGCTCTTTAAATGGTGGGCTTCCCTGTCCCCTGTGACCCGTCTCTTGGTTCTCGCTCTGGGGGCACCGTTAATGGTGCTCAACGCCCGGGCGCTCTCGGCCATTTTTGGCTATTTCCAATCCCTCTTTGTTATTATTCTTATCGCTTCGGTGTTGGCGTTTCTCCTCAACTACCCCATGGCGGCGCTGGCAAAGCAGGGGCTACGGCGAAGCGTGTCGGCGGCTCTGGTCTTTCTAATTACGCTAATTATTGTCACCGCCTTAGGGGTCACCTTAGTGCCTCTAGCCTTTACCCAAGCCCAACAACTGGTGGCCCGCCTGCCGGACTGGCTAGACTCGGGACAACGTCAGTTAATGTTGCTGGATCAACAGGCTGACGCCCTGGGCTGGCCCATCAATTTTGACGGGCTTATCACCCAAATTAATAGCCGTCTGGCCAGCGAACTGCAAAATTTGGCGGGGAGCACCCTTAATCTGGCGCTGAATTTAACGGTCTTTACCGTAGTTCGTCTGCTCGATGTTCTCTTAACCGTAATCTTAACGTTTTATCTCCTGCTCCATACTGAAGATATTTGGCAGAGCATCATTACTTGGCTACCGGACCGGTTTCAACAGCCCTTTTCCCAAACCCTGCGCCGCAGTTTCCAAAATTACTTTTTGGGTCAGTTGGTGTCTGCCACCTGTATGGCACTGGGATTAATCCTCGGATTTTTATTCTTGAAGGTGCCCTTTGGTTTACTCTTTGGTCTGACGGTGGGAGTGATGGCGCTAATTCCCTTTGGCGGCTCCGTCGGCATCGCCCTGGTCACCTTTTTAGTGGCCCTGCGGGATATTGGCCTAGCTTTGCAACTCCTAGCGATGGCGTTGGTGATTCAGCAAATTGTCGAGAACGGCATCGCCCCTAGGGTGTTGGGAAGCGTGACGGGTTTGAATCCCTTTTGGGTCTTGATTTCCCTCCTTACCGGCGCTCGGGTGGGGGGCTTGTTGGGGGTGATTGTGGCGGTGCCTTCGGCAGTCATGATCAAGGAGGCGCTCAACGCCGTTCGCAGTTTAGAGCCTTTAGAGGTTCCGATTGCTCCGGCGCTGGCCGCTAGTGAAGAAGCCCATAGAGAAGACTCCAGCGATGAAGAGGTCGCCGCTGTCTCCAAGGGCGTTTAACTTCCTCTGGAAGGAGCACCGAGCTTTAGCAATGGAAGGTTAGCCGTCCGATAGCGAAGCCGCCGGTTCTAGGGGTTGAACAATAATCTCCGGCGCCGGCGGGGGGCTGAAAATGGCATCGATGGCGCCCTGGAGGGTCTCCGCCATGGCGATTTGGTTGCCATAGACCACCACAACCCGGACAAGGGTGGGCAAACTATTTTTCTCAGCTTCAAGGTAAAACGGCTCGACATAAAGCAGGGCTTCTTCGATGGGAATCACCAATAAATTCCCCTGAATGACCTTAGAACCTTCCCGATTCCAGAGACTAATCCGCTCGGAAATAACCGGATCTTGGTTAATCAGCGCCTCGATTTGTTCGGGACCGTAAACCAGTCTTTCCTTGGGTAGGGTATACAGTAACAACTTGCCGTAATTATCCCCGTCACAACGGGCGAAGAGGAGAGCGATTAAGTTACTGCGGCTAATAGGAGTATAGACCTGAGACAGGACAAACTCTTCTTTTTTACTTTTAATCCCCGCTAATTTCATAATCAGGTAATAGGGCGCCAGCGCTTGTTGTTCGTTGCCGTAGATTTCCCGAGGAATTTGCCACTGGTCTTCCCGGTTATAAAAGACACCCGGATCAGTCATGTGATAGGTTAACAGGCGCTCGGATTGGGCGCTAAAGAGATCGATGGGATAACGAATATGGCGCTGGAGGGGTTCGGGCAGTCGGCTAAAGGGTTGAAACAATCCGGGAAAAATGGCTTGCCAACTGCGAATTAAAGGATCAGCGGGGTCCACGACGTAGAATTGGGCGTCGCCGTCGTAGGCGGAAATGACGATTTTGACCGAATTGCGGATGTAGTTAAAATTGCGCAGTTGGTTTTGGTCGTCTAAACCGGGATCGGAGTAGGGATAATCGGCGCTGGTGGTGTAGGCGTCGACAATCCAGTAGAGGGCGCTGTGGTCGGAATTACCGACTTGGGCCGCAACTAAATAGGGTTCTCTGTCAAAGCGTAAAAACGGCGCTAATTCTCGCAGGCGCTGGTTGATATTGCGGCGAATTAAAATTTTGGTTTCGGGGTTAAAATTGCGGGTAAAGAGCATCTGCCAGTCCCCCAAATAGAGGGAAAATAAGCCTCGTCTTAGCCAAGAACTTAAGAGAATGCCGCCCTCTCCGTCATAGGTGGTATAGGCGTTGTCCTGACCCCTAGGAAAATCAAATTCCTTGATCTTCGTGTTGGTCATGATGTAGTTATTGGTCAATTCCCCAAAATAAATACGGGGTTTGCCAATGGGAATGCTGGCCCGAATTTGCTCGCTGGAGGTTCTCAGCGCCGACTCTTCGGTATCGGTGCCAATATCTTTCACGAAATAATAGGGCAGTCCCCCCTGATCGACCCGGTTAACGGGAGAAAGGGTAAAGCCGTAGCCGTGGGTATAAACCAGATGTTGATTAACCCAAGTTTGGGCCTGAGCGGGGATGGCTTGGTAGTCCAACTCCCTCGGCGCGATGAGGGTCTGTTGTTGCAGGGTCTCCTCGGTTCTCCCCTTTTCTGCTTGCAGTTGGTAGCGGTCGAGATAGGCGCTGGGAAATTGGTAATAGAGTCGGATCTGTTGCAGTTGCCGGTTGGTTTTCAACAAGGGAATCGGATCCCAGAGGCGAATATTATCCACCGTGGGCCGATTGGCATCTAAAATTTCCCGGTCTAACTGTCCCCGCCCCGAGAGGGTCAGGGATTGAATCGGCGCTAAATTAAAGGCGGCCCGGGTGGCGGCGATGCTCCGCTCAAGGAAAGGGTATTCCCGACTGAGTTGGTTGGGTTGGACAATAAACCATTCCACTAGCCAGCCGCCGATATTTTGGGTTAAGAGTAAAGACAAATACAGCCAGAGGGGCCAAAGGTAACTCAGCCCCCTCGGTCGAGAAGGGCGCTGGAGAACCGGCGCCGGGGAGCGGCAACCCCGAATCAGCAACCAGAGCGCCAAAGCGCCGCAGAAAATCGCCAAAAAAGTTTCCACCGGCAGACGCAGATGGACATCTGCATAATTGGCGCCGAAGAGGACATCATGGCGGGCGTAGAGGTATTGATACCGTTGCAGGACATGGCCCAGCGCCAAGACCCCGGTAAACCCGGCGCCGACCCGGTAGAGATGGAGGCGCTGGGGACAAGTGAAGCCGGGAAATTTGCCCTCGGACAGGTTAGACCCCGCCTGGAGATAAATCAGCAGACTTCCCAAGACCGCCAAGAGGGTTAAGCCCCTGAGCCAGGCGGTCAGCAATTGTAGGGCCGGCAGATTGAAGACGTAAAAGCCCAAATCCAAGCCAAACTGGGGATCGACGGCACCGAAGGACTGACGGTAAAAAAACTGGGCCACTCTCGTCCAGTTTCCCGCCAAGGTTAAGGCCCACAGGGCGCTTAAAGCCAGAGTTAAGACCGTCAGGGCCGACCGCCGCCGGAGCCAAACTAAGCCTAGGGCCAAGGCAATCACCGTTAATCCCCTGGCCGCGGAGGTTTGCCATTGGGCTAAACCCCCCAGTATCCAGCCCAAACCAAAGGGCCGGGGCACCTGGGGCGTAATAGCCGGCAGGGTAAAATCCACCGTCCAAGCCTCCAGAGCCACCTGGGCGTAATAGACCGTAAGGGCGCCGAGGAGGAGATAAAGGAGCGCTAACAGGGGCAAGAACCAAGGTAACTTCAGGGAGCGAGTCTGGGGCGGCTCCCCAGTTGCTTGGCTGAGACGGTCAGCCCGGCGGAAACCATCGCTCAACAGTCCGAGAGAAAGGGCAAACACAAAACACCCTACTGCACCCTGCCACCCCAGACGGGTCAGGAAAACCGGCACATAGTTCAACTCCCCGAACCAGAGCAGTTCTACCCCCAAATGAACGGCGACCCAGACAAGGAGGGCCAAGATAACAGCTCCCCCTAACCAATACACACGGCGCTCTCGACGTTTCGGGGCTGGTGCAAGGGCGGGATAGGGCAGAAGGGGGGAGTAAAGGGGTTTCATGCTGATTCGGAAGGAAGCTAATCCTCTCGGCGGGTTAAAACTTCCACCCCAAACTGGGTGACGGCGATGGTGTGCTCAAACTGGGCCGAGAGTTTGCGATCCTTGGTGATGGCCGTCCAGCCATCATCCAAAAGGATATGCTCGTGGGTGCCTTCGTTGATCATCGGCTCAATGGTAAAGACCATCCCCGCCCGCAATTTTTTACCCTTGCCCCGGACGCCAAAGTGGGGCACCTGGGGCGCCGTGTGAAAGATATGACTGACGCCGTGGCCGACAAAATCCCGCACCACGGAAAAGCCGTGACTTTCGGCGTGGTGTTGAATCGCCGCACCGATATCCCCCAGACGGGCGCCGGGTCTAACTTCGGCGATGGCTAACTTGAGACATTCTTCAGTAACCTGCACTAATTTTTTGGCCTTGGGGGAAGGCTCTCCCACCAAAAACGTGCGGGAGGTGTCGCCGTGGTAGCCGTTTAAAATAGGCGTGACGTCGATATTAATAATATCTCCGTTCTGAAGAGTGTGCTGGGGACTAGGAATGCCGTGGCAGATGACCTCGTTGACGCTAGTGCAAATCGAGGCGGGAAAGGGACATTTGCCGTTGGGAATTTCGTAACCGAGGGGGGCGCTTTTGGCGCCGTGGGCCCGAGTCCAGCGCTCCGCTTCATCGTTGAGTTCCTGGGTGGTGACGCCGGGTTTCACGAGGGGTTCCAGATAATCGAGCAGTTGACAGGCCAGACGGCCCGCCTCCCGCATTTTCTCAATTTCTCGTCTAGACAGAAGGGTGATGCTTTCTCCCATTGCGGATCGGTAGAAGGGGGCTAAGGTGAAGGTGAAAGGACAGCGCCTAGGCGCCTTAGCGATCTTAGCCTATTGAATCCGGCGGCGCTTGATGTTATAGTGGAACTCACGGCGAGCGTAGCCAAGGGGTTAAGGCAGAGGATTGTGGTTCCTCCACTCGTGGGTTCGAATCCCATCGTTCGCCCTTCACTATCTGTATTTGTAAGCGAAGGCTGAGGGTAGTGATACTCTGAGCTTCGTTGCTGAGCAGTTCGACAAGCTCACTGTAACACCTGCCGAAGGGTCGACGCCCGTCTCTACCGGCGAATATTGCATATAGCAGGACTAAAGTTTGACCACCCCATCATCTACAGCAGTCGTAAGTGATTTGTAAAATCCTAAATCCCCGAACCCTTACAAGCAGGCTCTTTTGATAGTACTAGCTTACAACTAGACATCTCCAGAAATTAACGTTAAACCCTTATCCCATCGTGGTCAAATCCGGGTTACCGGATTTAATTACTGGTAACTCCCTCTGAAAATCTGTGTTAGGCTAAGGAAAGTTAGGGTCAACACCTCACACTTCGCGCCCGTCCAGGGGTCTTAGCAACGCCACGGTCACAGGAGCCGTCTCTACGATGGAGTACTTAGAAAGATTACTCGACAAGCTCAGAGAACTCGCCCAAAAACTGATTGAAGGACTTTTGGGACCCCAGGTTGAACCGGAGCCGGAACTGATCCCCATCCCGGTCAACGAGCGCCGTCGCCGTTAACTCGTATTTCCGTCCCGTTAATTTAAAGTCTTTTTCCTCCGTCGCTCCCCCCATCGGCGCCTGGTCTTTTTTGCCGTGCCTATTTCCTTCCCCCTCCAGATCTTAGTCCTCCACGGCCCTAACCTCAATCTCCTCGGCCTCCGGGAACCGGAAATTTACGGAAGCTTGACCCTAGAGGAGATTGATCAGCGACTGCAAGCCGACGCCGAGAGTTTGGGCGTTGTTTTACGCTGTCGTCAGTCGAATCTGGAAGGAGAACTGGTCACCTGGATACAAGAAGCCAGAACCCGTTATCAAGGCCTGATCATCAACGCCGGCGCCTACACCCACACCAGCGTTGCCCTTAGAGACGCCTTAGCCGCAGTCCAACTGCCCGCCGTGGAAGTCCACCTCAGCAATCTTTACCGCCGGGAGCCGTTCCGCCATCATTCCTACTTAGCGCCGGTGGCGCTGGGGCAAATTAGCGGTTTCGGCGCTGAAAGTTATCGTTTGGGGTTGTTGGCCTTGGTTCGTCATTTGAGCGCGTGAGCTAGTCCGCTTTGTACTGAAAATTTCCCTAACGGAGGGAACCGCCCTAGGCTACTCTGGTAAGGACAGAGCCATTCAGCAAGGGTTAAGGACGGGCTATGCGGATTTTATTTGTGTCGGCGGAAGTGGCACCCCTGGCGAAGGCCGGGGGGATGGGGGATGTGGTGGGATCTCTGCCCAAGGTTCTCCATCAACTGGGCTACGATGTCCGTATTATCATGCCCTGCTACGGTTTTATCCCCGACAAGGTGGAGGTTCCCAAAACGCCGGTCTGGCAAGGCTCCGCCATGTTCCAGTCGTTCGCCGTTTACGAAACCCGCCTACCCGGCACGGAAATTCCCCTCTATCTCTTTAGCCATCCCGCCTTTAACACCCGTCGCATTTACCAAGGGGAAGACGAGGCTTGGCGCTTTACTCTCTTTTCTAACGGCGCGGCCGAGTTTGCCTGGAACTACTGGAAACCCCAAATTATTCACTGTCACGATTGGCATACGGGGATGATCCCGGTCTGGATGCACGATTCTCCCGATATCGCCACGGTCTTTACCATTCATAACTTGGCCTATCAGGGCCCCTGGCGGGGCTTATTAGAAAAAATGACCTGGTGTCCCTGGTATATGCAGGGGGATAACGTCATGGCCGCGGCGGTGCAGTTCGCCAACCGGGTGACCACCGTTTCCCCCACCTACGCCCAACAAATCCAAACCCCCGCCTATGGGGAAAAGCTAGAGGGGCTTTTATCCTATATCAGTCAAAATTTAGCGGGGATTCTCAACGGCATCGACACCGAAGTTTATAACCCCGCCACGGATCGTTTTATCGGCGCTAATTTTACCGCCGACACCCTAGAATTGCGGACGGCTAATAAGATTGCGCTTCAGGAAGAAACGGGGCTTGAGGTGAATCGCCACGCCATGCTGATGGGTATGGTCACCCGTCTGGTGGATCAAAAGGGCATTGATCTGATTATTCAAATTTTAGACCGCTTTTTATCCTATACCGACGCCCAGTTTATTCTCTTAGGCACCGGCGACCGCTATTACGAAACCCAACTTTGGCAGATGGCCTCCCGCTTTCCGGGGCGGATGGCCGTGCAACTACTCCACAACGACGCCCTTTCCCGCCGGGTTTACGCCGGTTGCGACGTCTTTTTAATGCCCTCCCGCTTTGAACCCTGCGGTCTCAGCCAACTGTTGGCCATGCGCTATGGCTGTATTCCCATTGTCCGCCGCACCGGGGGGCTGGTGGATACGGTGTCTTTCTATGACCCGATCAATGAAGCAGGAACCGGCTATAGTTTCGACCGCTACGAACCCCTGGATTTCTTCACCGCTATGGTGCGGGCCTGGGAAGGGTTCCGCTTTAAGGAGGACTGGCGCAAACTGCAACAGCGAGCCATGGCTATGGACTTTAGCTGGTATCGCTCCGCCGGGGAATACGTCAAAATCTACAAAGACACCACCGGGCAAGCGCCGGAGTTAAGCGCCGAGGAAAGCGAAAAATTGGCGGCGCTGACCCAAACTTACCATTAGAGCTAGGCGCGGGATGCCCCGTCCTGACTCGGATTGTCCTCGTCGAAGGAGTCTTGCTTTTCCCTTCGTTGCGGCGCTAAGGTTACCCGCCATTCTCCGGTCTGGGGATCTCGGTAGGTTTGAAAGGGATTGGGGGGGAGGCTCCCCTCGGACGGTTTAGCCATGCGATTTAAACTTTCTTTAACCGATCTTTTCGCTAGAGTCGCCCCATTGGCAATGAAATTGATCACATCTTTCTAGTGATTTCTATCACATTAACCATTGTCAGGGCTTTAGGGGAACTCTCTCGTCCCGATAGACGACCTCTTAGCCAGTTCAGTGTATGCTATTGCTTAACTTTGGTGTCAGGAGTGACGTGAATGAATCTGTGTCAGAGCGCCCTGGAGGTGTTGCAGGCCACAAGCCGGACATTTTATATCCCCATTAGCCGCTTACCCCCTCGACTGCAAGAGGCGGTGGCGGCGGCTTATCTCTGTATGCGGGCCATTGACGAGGTGGAGGACCACCCTGACTTAGATAGTCATACCAAAGCTCAAATCTTACGCCGCATGAGCTTGAATTTACAAGCTGGCTCAGCCCACACGGCGCCGGAGGATTTAGCCCTGGGACTGGATGCCTACCAAAACCTTTTACCGGAAGTCTCCCAGCGCCTCGGAGATTGGGCCCTGCTGGCGCCCCAGGAGATTGCGCCCCGCATTTGGGACGCAACGGCGGCCATGGCGGATCGAATGGCCTATTGGGCCGAGCGCCAATGGCGGATCGACACCAAAACTGATCTAGACCAATACACCTTTAGCGTCGCCGGCGCCGTGGGACTGCTCTTGTCGGATCTTTGGGCCTGGCACGACGGCACCCAAACTAACCGGGCCCAAGCCATTGGCTTTGGTCGGGGTCTCCAAGCGGTGAATATTCTCCGCAACCACGGCGAGGATCGCCGTCGGGGGGTGAGTTTTTTCCCTCAGGGTTGGGAATTTCCAGACCTCTGCCAATACGCCCGTTATAACTTAGACCTAGGGGAACAGTACACAAAATCTTTATCCCCCGGGCCGGCCCTCAATTTTTGTAAAATTCCCCTGACCTTAGCCCGGGGCACCCTAGAAGCCCTCTCCCTCGGTAAGGCGAAACTGAGCCGAAGCGATGTGCTAGCCTTGGTGAATCAAGCCACTCGCTAACCCGTTATGCTTCTCGCGGCGCCGTCCCTGACCGCTATTTTGGATAAGGCCCTTGCCCTAGAGGATTTAACCCCAGAGGAGGGTTTGTTTTTACTTTCCCGAGAAACCCCGGAAGAACTTGGCCAACTTCAAAACGCTGGCGACCAACTGCGGCGCCGTCTAGTGGGGGAGACCGTCACCTATGTCGTGAATCGCAATCTTAACTTCACCAATATTTGCGAGCAACATTGCGGCTTTTGCGCTTTTCGTCGGGACGCGGGGGAAGACGGCGCTTTTTGGCTGACCCAGGAGACCCTGCTTCAGAAGGCCCGGGAGGCGGTTGCCTTCGGCGCCACGGAACTTTGCCTCCAGGGGGGGTTAAATCCAGAAGCGAAAATCGGCGGCTCTAGCCTCCAGTTTTATAGTGATTTAATCGGCGCCCTCAAGGGTCATTTTCCCCAACTCCATCTCCACGCCTTTTCGCCCCAGGAAATCCAATTTATCGCTCGGGAAGACGGCCTCGATTACCGGACGGTGTTAACGGAGCTGAAGTCAGCAGGCGTCGGCTCTCTGCCGGGCACCGCAGCGGAAGTCTTGGTGGACGAAGTCCGTCGGGTCATTTGCCCGGAGAAAATTGATAGCCAGACTTGGCTGGAAATTATCAGCCTGGCCCACCAACTGGAACTCCCGACTACCAGCACCCTCCTCTGCGGTCACATCGAAACCCCCCACCAACAAATTACCCATCTCGAGCGCCTGCGAGAAGTCCAGCGCCGGGCTATTCAAGAAAATTATCCCGCTCGGATCACGGAATTTATTCTCCTGCCCTTTGTGGGGGAAAAAGCGCCGCTCCCCCTTAAGCGCCGGGTGGGGCGAGACCAGCCAGATCTAGCCGCAACGCTAAAATTAACCGCCGTGGCTCGCCTGTACCTCGGGCGTTGGATTGTTAACCATCAACCCAGTTGGGTCAAATTGGGCCTAGACGGCGCTGTTCAGGCGTTAACTTGGGGCTGTAACGATTTGGGGGGCACCCTGATGGAAGAACATATCACCACTCTCGCCGGCGCTAGAGGGGGCACCGGTTTAAGCGTTAACCAACTTCAGGAAGCCATTGCTTCTTTACGGCGCCCTTCCGTCCAGCGCAGTACATGCTATCTTTTGCAAACTAATTCTCTCCAAGTTGTAGCAGTCACATCTTGGTTGTAAATTGCCCTGTGTCAAAAGGCTTTACCCATAAGGGCTCCGGGACTTAGGGCGTGTCATCAATTACGAGGATTGACTTTTAGCTATCATGTGCATGGAAATTACTTGAGAGGATAACCAGCGATGATGATAAGACAGTACGCTTTACGAGATGATTCAGTCGGAACGAATCAAGGATTTGTTGCTAG
>JBKCES010000185.1:0-13845 GCA_046304295.1 Cyanobacteriota bacterium
GGCCATGAGCATCGGGAGCGGGAGGCGGCTAAATTGGCGGCGCAACATCCCGATTTACCGGTTTGGATCTCCTCCGGCAGTCCCGAAGGCTATGTGAAAGGGATTTTCCAAAAATCTGGGGTTTCCCTAGAGCGTCTTCACCTGAATTACCAAGCCAAGGACACGGTCAGTAACTTTACGACCCTAGCGGACCGGTTTCGGGCCCAAGGGATCCGGAGTGTCTATCTGGTCACGTCCCAGTCCCACATGACCCGGGCCTACTGGGTGGGGGAAATTGTCTTTGGCAGTCGGGATATCGCCCTCAAACCGGTAACCGTCGCCGCCGGTGCGTCTGAATGTCCGAGTAAATCGATTCGGGACGTTCTGCGGGCTCTGGTCTGGCTCGGCGGAGGCAAAACCCCTTAAAGCGCCGTAAATTTCACCCTAAACCACTAAATCCACTGGCGCCGCCGGCGCGTCTAAGGCCGTCAAACGGGAGACTTCCGGGTTCCAGGGCTGGTCGTGCATGATGGATCGAGCGAGACTATAGCGATACAGGTTGCTCAACTGCATGGCGGAGCTTTTCCAACTAAAGTGGGGATGACTATCGCTACTGGCTTGTTTTTTCAGTTTCTTGGCCCAGAGTTCATCCTCTAGCACCCGCTCAATGGCCTGGGCTAGTTCCTCGGCGTTGCGGGGTTGCACCAGTAGTCCCGTTTCGTCGGGAATGACGCTAAATTTTAATCCCCCCACCCGGGAGGCGATGACCGGCGTGCCACAGGCGATGGCTTCAATGGAGACCATCCCAAAGGGTTCGTAATAGCTGGGGATGACGCAGACGTCGGTGGCGCTGTAGTACCAAGGCAGGGAGTCGTGGGGAATCCGTCCGGCGAGGAGGGTTTCGGCGCCGAGGTCTAGCTCCCGCACCAAGGCTTCGATCCGCCGGCGCTCGGCGCCGTCTAGGGATTCTAGGGAGCTTCCCCCCGCCAAAACCAACTGAAGATCTGAGTAGCCCTGATTTTTTAACTGAGCGCAGGCCCGCACCAAGGTTTCAATTCCCTTACGGGGGTCGAAGCGTCCCACATAAAGGGCGATTTTTTTATCCTTAGACCAACCTAGAGTTTGTCGAGCTTGCAGTTTAGGAATGCTGTGAAAATTGGGGGTGGTGCCGCAGGGGATTACTTCCACTCGTCCCTGGTCGGCGTAGTACTGGCTCAGGACTTCTTTTTCCTGGGGGCTAGTGGCCACAATACAATCGGAACGGTCTAACAGCTCCGCTTCCAATCGGAGGCGAGTCGGAGCGATGGGTGGACGGCTCTGGAGAGCTTCGTATTTAACGGCGCCGAGGGAATGATAGGTATGAATTAATTGGGAATTTTGGTCATGCTTGAGCTGAAGACCCACCCAGCCCGAGAGCCAGTAGTTGGAGTGGATCAGGGGATAGCGGATGGCTTGTTTGGTCTGAAATTTCTGGAACGCCGCTAAAAACTCCGGCATGTGGGCGAAGAGTTCATTGCGGGGCACAAATTGTTCCGGCCCCGCCTTGAGGCGGATGGTGCGACAATGGGGAGCGTGCTCCACAATGGCGGGTTCCTCCGGGGCCGAGCGCCGGGTAAAAATATCCACCTGCCAACCCAGTTCCGCTAAACTTTCGCCAATGCGTCGGACATAAACATTTTGTCCTCCCGCTTCCTCCATACCAATCTCCCCGGCGGGATCGGCGTGGTCGGAAATGAGCGCGATAGCTTGACGATTAGATTGAACCATAGGTTGGAAAATACTCCTCAAATCCCCGGTTTTAACTCCGGGTTAGGGAGGCGGCGGGGGCGCAGTAAAGGTTGAAGCCGAGGGACTCGGCGGGGTCTTTCCTCCAAAAAAAGCTGGGGCTGATTGGTGAACCCCCCCAGGAGACTATCAGGAAGAAAGTGCAGATATCGTAACAGACCCGCCGGGCCGACGCCAAGTTCCAAAAACAGATTTCAGATGACAGATTTCAGATTCCGGTATAGTGGAGGGGATTTTCGCCCCCAGACCCGCCATGACCGATCCCCAGACCGCCGCTCCCGACTTGCAGAGCGCCGTTGAAACCTTGACCCAGGAGATGGCCCAACTCCGGGAACGGGTCGTTCAATTAGAAAATAAGCTCCTGCTTCTGCCGGATGTGGATCGGTACGGGCGCTTGCAAACCCTGCTGTTGGCGGGGCAATTTAAAGAGGCCGACGCCGAGACCACCCAGATTATTCTTGATACAGTAGGGATGAAACGGGATGACCTCAGCCCGGAGGCGATGCTTAAATTTCCTTGTACGGTCTTAACGGTGATTGACCGTCTTTGGCGAGTGGCCAGTCAGGACCGCTTTGGCTTTAGCCAACAACTACAAATTTATCAAGCCAGCGGCGGCGACATCGACACCCTCCGTAGTCAAGACCGGGCGACCATGCGAGCCTTTGCCGAACAGGTGGGCTGGTTCGTTGACGGAGAAGTTCAGTTCGACCGCTATGACCAGTGGGACTTTTCCCTAGCGGCGCCGCGGGGGATGTTTCCGGCTATTTGGTGGAAGTCCCCCTACGGCTTAAAGATGGTGACTTTTTTCTTCACCCGCTTGCTGGAGTGTCGGATTTAACTGGCCGCCGGCGAAAGAGAGCGGGGCCAGAGTCGGAGGGAGCCCAACGCCAGACGGGAAAGACGAGGTAAAAGCAGGGGTTGCAGAAGTTCCGGGTCAAAGCGGGCCATGCGTTTCTCGTTTTCTTGCAGGGTCAAGTCAAAGAACAACTCCGGTGTCAGGTCGTCCATAAAGTGACCGGCTTGGGACGCGGTAAAGGGTTGACCCGCTTCGTTTTCAGGATTCCCGAAGGCATCTAGGAGTTTGCGGAGCGCCCGGCCGTAGCGCCACAGCGCCAAGGTTCCTCGCCAGGGGGTTGCGTAACCGCTCTGGCATTGGCAATAGGTGATCCAGTTGATAAAGAAGACAATGTGGCGGGCTTCCTCGTCCAAAATGGGGTCGAAAATTTGGAACATGGATTCCGGTAAATACCGGGCCTGACGGGCGATGCCAAACATGCCAAAGGCGAAGAAGGAATCTAAACATTCGGCGAAGCCAAAATCAATGAAGGCGTCCCGAATATTAGCGGGAACTTCGGGATAGGGATATTCGCTAATTTCCACCCCATAGCGCCGGATGAGAAAGTCCACCAGCCGGGCGTGGCGGCTTTCTTCCTGACCCTGGAGGGCGACGGCTTGGCGAATCAGGGGATCATCCAGGGTTTCTGCGAAGGCCGTCACCATGACCCCCGCTTCCTGCTCCGTTAATAACGCTTCCCGCCAGAAGGGAATGCCCCGGAGGCGGGCCAGGTCTTCTCCTTGCAGATCGGGCCAAGGTAGGTTTTCCGGCTCGTAGTCTAGGTGGCTCTCTAAAAACTGACGACAAAACCGTTCTTTGTGGGCCGGGCTTCCAAATTCCATAGGACAATCAAAAGGGTCGTTAATAACTCTAAATTCTACGGGAGGGATTTGCGATGGGTAAACTCCTGTTGGTAGATGACGAACCCGCGCTGACAGCGCCCCTCAGTCGCGTCCTCATACAAAACGGTTACCAGGTCGATGTGGCGGGGGACGGCGTCGAGGGGCTAGCCCTAGCCTTAGCGACCCCCTACGATTTACTGATTTTGGACTGGATGCTCCCCCGTCAATCCGGCATCGCCCTCTGTCAACGACTCCGGGCGGAAAAGATCCAAACCCCGGTGTTATTTCTCACCGCCAAGGATACCCTCGACGACCGAGTGACGGGTCTCGACGCCGGCGCCGACGATTATTTGGTCAAACCCTTCGAGTTGCGGGAACTCCTGGCTCGGGTGCGAGCCCTACTGCGGCGCTCCCTGGGAGAGGGGAAAAATACTGGTTTACCGAGGGTTCAGGTGGGGGGGGTGGAGCTAAGTCTCGACGCGGCCAATCAAGTCGTTTACCAGGGCGACCAAACCATCCCCCTTTCGGACAAAGAGGTTAAGCTTCTAGCCTGTTTGCTAGAGCGTCCCGGTCAGGTTCTCACCCACGAAGAAATTTATGGCGCCATCTGGGGAGAGAGTCCGACCCCCAGTAGCAACGTCATCGCCGCCCTGGTGCGACTTCTGCGTCGCAAACTAGAATCCGGCGCTTCCGGCCCCCTGATCCATACCGTCTATGGCAAGGGTTATCGTCTCGGCTGTTTTGACAAAGATACCGGCGTGTCCTCTTCTCTTGATCCCTAGAGGGAGGGCCTCCCCCCTTCAGCGCCGTCAAGCCAACAAATCGAGACAAAGCGGTGCCGTCAGCGCCAAAACTCTCCTTTACACTAGAAGATCCTCCCTTCATTTTTCGATAGCGCTATGGGCAAACCCACCGGCTTCCTTGAATTTACCCGCGAACTTCCTCTGGAACTCTCTCCCCAGGAGCGCCTGCGCAACTGGGATGAATTTCATTTGGCCATGGCCGACGATAAGGTGGCCACCCAGGGCGCTCGTTGCATGGACTGCGGCACTCCCTTTTGTCACACGGGAAACCTGGTGAGCGGCATGGCTAGCGGTTGCCCCATCAATAACCTGATTCCCGAATTTAACGACCTAGTCTATCGGGGTCTCTGGCGGGAAGCCCTCGACCGCCTCCACAAAACGAATAATTTCCCCGAATTTACTGGCCGGGTCTGTCCGGCGCCCTGCGAAGGCTCCTGCGTGCTGGGGATTAATAACCCGCCGGTGACGATTAAAAATATTGAGTATTCCATCATTGACAAAGGCTGGCGGGAAGGCTGGGTCGTCCCGGAGCCGCCCCTGAAACGGACGGGGAAAAAGGTGGCGGTGGTGGGTTCGGGGCCCGCGGGGTTAGCGGCGGCGGCCCAGTTAAATAAGGCGGGGCATTGGGTGACCGTCTACGAGCGGGCCGACCGCCCCGGAGGCTTGTTGATGTACGGCATCCCCAATATGAAGTTAGATAAGGACGAGGTGGTGCTCCGGCGCCTCCAGGTGTTGGAAGCGGAAGGGATTACCTTTGTCTGTAATACGGAAATTGGCAAAGATTTACCGGCGGAAACCCTCTTAAAGGAGTATGACTCCGTCATTCTCTGCACCGGCGCTACTCGCCCCAGGGATTTAACCCTAGAGGGGCGGGATTTGGGGGGCATTCACTTTGCCATGGATTTCCTCACGGCTAATACCAAGGCTTTACTGGACGGCCAACCCGGCGCCGACTATATCAGCGCCGCGGACAAAGACGTGGTGATCATCGGCGGCGGCGACACCGGCACCGACTGCGTGGGCACCTCCCTCCGGCAGGACTGTCAGAGCGTCACCCAGTTGGAAATTATGCCCCGTCCGCCGGAAGAACGAGCGCCGAATAATCCCTGGCCGGAATGGCCCAAGGTCTATAAGTTGGACTACGGTCAGGAGGAAGCCGCAGAGGTCTTTGGGCAAGATCCCCGGGTTTATCTGACCACCGCCACCCGTTTTGAGGGAGACGACCAGGGGCGGGTGAAAGCGGTTCACACCGTCGAGGTGGAATGGGGCAAAAATGAAAAAGGGCAGTTTATTCCCCAACCGATTCCCGGCACGGAGCAAGTCCGTCCGGCGCAGTTGGTTCTGCTGGCTATGGGCTTTTTAGGGCCGGAAGAGCCTCTGATTCGGAGCCTGAATTTAGCGCAGGATCCCAGGGGCAACGTCAAAGCCGAGTATGGCAAGTACGAAACCAGCCTACCGGGGGTTTTCGCCGCCGGGGACTGCCGCCGGGGGCAAAGTTTAGTGGTCTGGGCCTTTAACGAAGGCCGCGGCGCCGCCAGGGCTTGCGATCTTTATTTAATGGGGGAAACCGATCTGCCGGGTTAACCCCCCTATTCTCTAACCATGCACTATGACCCCGCTGAAAATCGGCGCCGCGGTGGCCTCCATTTTTTGCCAGTGGCGGGCGCGGCGCTGGCGCTCTACGATTTAGGCTCGGAACACGCCGCTCTCCGCCGCTCGGCCCGCTCGGCGCTCCGGTTAACCCTAGTTTGGCTCCTGCTTTACGCCCTCCTACGCGGCGCCGGGGAGAGTCTGGAGGGTTTAGACGGCGCCAGGCTTATTTATCTGACCGCCCTCCTCAGCACCGGTTATTTTTTAACGACTCTAATCGAGAGTTGGCGCCGACTGCGGGGAGGAAACCGGGATTCCCTGAGCAAGGGTAAAGATTAGGGATGGAGTATCATGGGTTTTGAACGCCGCCTTGATCCCCATGTCCTTCGCCTTCTCTAGCCGCCTCCGCGCTTCGCCCTGGTCGGGGCGGGCCGACGCTTTAGCGGCGGCGATTCTGAGAAATTTACCGGAACCTTGTCCGTCAACGGGCTTAGTTTGGGACGGCGAAACCCTGTTGGGTTGCATTCCCTCCCGGCGCCTTCTGCGGTCGTTGCTCCCCGGTCAAGAGCGCCTCACTTTAGCGGATCTTTTACTACCGGCGCCGATGGTAGAAAACCCAGGGGATTGGCAGAGTTTAAGCGCCGCTTTTCGTCAGACCGGCTTAGAAGATTTACCCCTCTGGAGCGCCGAGGAAAACCGTTGGCGTTTACTGAATCGGGGGGACTTTATTCGGGGATTAGCCCTGCCCCGTCTTTGGGGGAGTTTAAGCCTAGAAACGATTGCGGCGCCGGAGCGTTTTTTTTCTCCCGAGTTAACGGCGGCGGAAGCGTTAGCAGAACTACTGGCGGCGGATCGGAATCATTTCTGGATTCGACCGGAAGGCGGAAAATGTTCGGGCCTGGTTCGGCTCAGTCAACTCCTCGACCCCGGTGCTGGGCGCCAGACCCTAGGGGAATTGGCCCAGTGGGATTGTCCCAGCTTGACCTTGCGGAAAACCTATCAAGACGCCCAAACCTTAATGGGGACAGAAAACTGCGATGTCGTCCGGGTGATCGACAGCGCCGGGGCGGAACAGGGCTGGTTGACTCCCCTGGATTTCCTGGCGGCGCTGGTGCCGGAGCGGTTAACCGCCTGGTTGGCGGAGTCTCCCCCTCCCCGGCGCTCTTCTGCGGAAACCTTATTAGAACAAAGCCAGGAGCGCCTGCGCTATCTCCTTTCCGCCAGCCCGGTCGTTATTTATACCCTCCGGCCCCAGGCTCCCTTTGACTGCCTTTACATGAGTCCCAACGCCGTCAAACTGTTGGGCTATACCCCTTCCGAGCTTCTGCGGGCGCCGGGGCAATGGCAAGACCGGATCGCGCCGGACTATCGGGAAGAATGGAGAAAGGAGCTAGAGAATCTTGCCCGCCAGGGTCGCTCCTGTTTAGAGTATCCCTGGTCTCATCCCCAGGGGCGAGTCCTCTGGCTCCGGGACGAACGCCGCCTGCTGAAAAACGCCCAGGGGGAACCCCAGGAAATCATCGGCTCCCTGTTGGATATTTCCGCCAGTAAACGGGCGGAGTTGGCCCGGGAGCTAAACGAGGCCCATCTGCAAACTATCGTCAGCAATGTGGCGGAGGGGATTGTGATTTTAGACCGCCAAAAACAGGTGATCTTCGCCAACGCCCAGGCGTGTCAGATGTTCGCCCTCGGGTTAGAAGATTTATTGGGATCTTCCTTAAACCTGAGTCAACTGGGGGACGCGAAGGGAGAAATTGAAATTTGGCAGGGAGAACAGGTCGGCGTCGGCGAAATTCAAAACCAGTCTATCCTCTGGGACGCCCAACCAGCCCAGTTGGTCTCCATTCGCAACATCACCGCCCGCAAGCTAGACGCGGAGCGGGCCCGCCTAAGCGAACTCCGTCACCAGACCTTGATGGAAACGGTGCCGAATATCGTCTGGGTCTTAGACAGCGCCGGGGAACTGCAAGAAATTAACCAATCGGCGCTGAACTATCTGGGGCTAGCCCGGAGCCAAATTCAACCGCGCCTCTGGCGGGATATTATTCACCCGGAAGATCAGGAGCGGGCCCGGCAGGACTGGCAACGGGGCAACTTTGAACTCCGGGGTGGGAAAGCGGAATACCGGCTCCGGCGCCAGGACGGTGTCTATCGCTGGCATTTAGTGCAAGCCACGCCGCTCCAACCGGAGGCCCAAGGGCAATTTCTCTGGCTCGGCTCCTGCACGGATATCGAGGATTTAAAACAGGCGGAAAGCCAGCTACGGCAACAGGGGCAACAGCAACGACTTATTTTCGCCATTGGGCAACGGATTCGGCGCTCTCTCGATCTGGATGCGATTCTGCGCACCACCGTGCAGGAAATTCGCCGCACCCTCAAGGCGGATCGGGTGTTGGTCTATCGCACCTACGACAACGGCACCGGGGAGGCGATCTCCGAATCCGTGGGACGGGAGTGGGTTCGGGTGTTGGGCTTTGATTTACCGGAAGAGATTTTTCCCCTAGAGTGTTACGAGCGCTACGCCGAGGGCTATATTTTCGCCCTGACTGACCGGGAAACGGGGGACGTGCTGGACTGTTTGGCGGATTTTTTGGTGGAAATTCAAGTGCGGGCCAAGTTGGTGGCGCCCATTGTCCACGGCAAAAAACTCTGGGGACTGCTCATTGCCCACCAATGCTCGGCGCCGCGGGAGTGGCAGGCTTGGGAAATTAACCTGCTTCAGCAACTCTCCCTCCAGTTGGCCATCGCCATCCAACAGGGGGAACTCTATGAACAACTGGAGCAGGAGCTGAGAGAACGCCGGGAGGCGGAAGATAAGCTTTTGGACATGACTCGTCTTCACCAAGCGATCCTTGCTGGCGCCAGTTATTCCATCATCGCCGTCGATTTAACGGGGAAAATCATCACCTTTAACCGAGCGGCGGAGCACTTACTGGGCTATCGCGCCGAAGAAGTCCTCCATCAACACACACCGGCCCTATTCCACGACCCCCAGGAGATGGAACAACGGGCGCGGGAATTGAGCGCCGCCCTAGGGAGAAATGTGCCAGGGGATATGACCGTCTTTACCCTCCCCGCCACCTTGGGAGAGGTTCAGGAGCGGGAGTGGACTTATTTAACAAAAACCGGAGAGCGGATTCCCGTCTCCCTGACGGTGAACGCCCTGCGGGACGAAGCGGGCCATTGCGTCGGTTTTGTGGGCATCGCCAACGATATTCGAGAGCGCCGGCGCCTAGAGGCAGAGCGCCACACCCTCGACGCGGTGGTCAAAAATAGCTCCGAGTTCGTGGCTATCGCCGACAGAGAGCGGCGCATTACCTTTTTAAACCAAGCGGGTTGCGACCTTGTGGGCCTCGCCTCCCTCCAGTCCGCCCAGCAGACCCGTATCACCGATTTTCATTTCCCGGAGGATTTGCCCTGGGTCGAAACCGCGGTTTTTGGCCAATTGGAAACAACAGGACGCTGGGAGGGGGAAATGCGCCTACGCCACTTTCTTACCAGTCAGCCGATTCCCGTACTGGTTAACGCCTTTGCCATTCAAGATCCAAGCGGCGCTCCCCTCTACTGGGTAGCCATCATGCGGGATATTTCTAACTTGAAACAGGCCCAGCAGGAAATTCTCCAGGCGCTGGAAAAGGAAAAGGAACTGAGCGAATTGCGCTCCCGCTTTATTTCCATGGCTTCCCACGAGTTTCGCACGCCCCTAGCCATCATTGGCTCATCCACAGGTATTTTAGAACTTTATTATCAGCGCCTCAGCGAAGACAAGCGCCAGCAACACCTCCAGCGCATCCATCGGAGTGTCAAACACATGACGGAACTCCTAGACGATGTCCTCTTAGTCAATCGGGCCGACGCCGAGCGCCTGGCCTTCCAACCCCAACTGGGCAACCTGCGGGACTTTTGCCGCCAGTTAGCCGCGGAGATCCAACTCGGCGCCGGGGAGCAAGCCATTGTGTTTGAGTGCGGCGACTCCGGGCTACCGCTGGCGCTGGATTGGGATGCGGTCTTTGATCCCAAGCTCCTCCGCCAAATTCTCACCAATCTCCTCAGCAACGCCCTTAAGTATTCACCGTCTCAAAGTCAGGTTTACTTTAACCTTACGGCATCCGAGGACGAGGCGGTGTTTACCATCCGGGACCAGGGTATGGGCATTCCCCCGGAGGATCTGCCCCTTTTATTTACGTCTTTTCACCGAGCCAGCAACGTGGGCACCATCCAGGGCACGGGGTTAGGGTTAGCCATCGTCAAAAAATGCGCCGAGCTTCACCGGGGGAGCGTGACGGTGGTAAGCGCCCTCGGTGAAGGCACCTGTTTTACCGTCCGGCTCCCCTGTTTTTCCCTAGAACCCGTCAGCGACGATTACCCTACGGCGCCGGAGTTGTGAGAGAAGCGCTTCTAAAAGTTTTTAACTTAACAAATCCCCGCATTCATCCTAAAGTACATTAAAATCCAGAGGAGCAAGGATCAAAGAACTTTAGATGCACCTAAAATCTTTTTTGGTTCTAGTAGTTCACTTGCGCAAACTCATAGACGGTGCTATAGTAACGGGCATTCTGCGTATCCCTCAAGTGTTCTTCAGATGAGTGCCAACCGTTCTCTCCTTACCGATGCCGTCCAAACCCTGTTGGATTTTGCCAGCGGCCCGCTCTTCGCTGAAAAGTTCGCCCTTGCCTTTGGAATCCCGGCGCCGTCTTTGGCGGCGTTCCGGTCGGCGCTGGCCCAGTTGCCGGAGGTTGAGGTGTTGGCGGATGAGGTGTTAGAGGGCGCGCTGGGGGCGTTTTCAGTCCAAACAGACAAGATCTACCTGTCGGAGTCGTTGGTTAATGGGGATGGCGCGCAGTTGCGGGCGGTTTTGTTGGAAGAGATTGGGCATTATCTGGATTCGGTTTTTAATTCGCAAGACGCAACGGGGGACGAGGGGGCGATTTTTGCGGCGCTAGTACAAGGGGAAGTCCTCGATCTTCAAACATTGCGGGCTTTGATGTCTGAGGATGATTTTGAAGTACTGCTTTTGAGCGATCAAAGCGTTTTTCTAGAAAAAGCTGATTTTACGGGGACTAACGGGGATGATATTATCACGGGAACTTCCGGGAATGATAATATCTCTGGGTTAGATGGAAATGATACTTTAAGTGGTTTGGGAGGAAATGATATTATTATCGGCGGTAATGGCAATGATCTCCTCAACGGTGGCAACGGCTCCGATGACTACCGCATTCAAGGTTACCTCTCAGATGATTATTCGACTTTCGAGGGTCACGACACCTACGCCGACAATGGAACCACAGGTAGTGACCGGATTGTAGCCCTAAGGGCGGGCAATGTGGATATTGGGCTGACAACCTTTGCACCAACCAGCGGCATTGAGATTATTGACGGGACGGGAGCGACAGGAACCGTTACTCTCCTAGGGGATTGGAGCGACAATGTCCTGAATTTTTCCGCAACGACCCTTGTGGGTTCCAATTTTCAAATCAACGGTGATTGGGGCAACGATACGATTACTGGCACAGGGGGAAATGACGTTATTATTGGCGGTGGTGACCAGGACAGCCTCAATGGTGGCAACGGCTCTGATGACTACCGCGTTCGAGGTTACCTCTCAGATTCTTATTGGACTTTCGAGGGTTACGATACCTATGCCGACAATGGAACCACAGGTAGCGACCGGATTGTAGCCCTAAGGGCGGGCAATGTGGATATTGGGTTGACAACCTTTGCACCAACCAGCGGCATTGAGATTATTGACGGGACGGGAGCGACAGGAACCGTTACTCTCCTAGGGGATTGGAGCGACAATGTGTTGGATTTTTCCGCAACGACCCTTGTGGGTTCCAATTTTCAAATCAACGGTAGTTGGGGTAATGATACGATTACTGGCACAGGGGGAAATGACATTATTATCGGCGGTGGCAACGAGGACAGCCTCAATGGTGGCAACGGCTCCGATGACTACCGCGTTCGAGGTTACGTCTCAGATGATTATTCGACTTTCGAGGGTCACGATACTTATGCCGACAATGGAACCACGGGTAGCGACCGGATTGTAGCCCTAAGGGCGGGCAATGTGGATATTGGGCTGACAACCTTTGCGTCAACTAGCGGCATTGAGATTATTGACGGGACGGGAGCGACAGGAATCGTTACTCTCCTAGGGGATTGGGGCGACAATGTGTTAGATTTTTCGGCGACGACCTTTGTGGGTTCCAACGTTCAAATCAACGGTAGTTGGGGTAATGATACAATCACCGGCACAACGGGAAATGACGTTATTATCGGCGGTGGCAACGACGACACTCTCAATGGTGGCAACGGCAATGACACCTTACAAGGAACAAATGGCGGATTGGGAGAACGAGATTACCTGGTGGGAGGAGCCGGAAGCGATCGCTTTATCCTCGCAGATACAGCAAATACCTTCTATGACGACGGCAATAGCGCCCTTCCCGGTGATTACGACTACGCGACAATTGCCGACTTTAACACCACTAACGATACAATTCAACTACGAGGTTCAAGTGGTGACTATTTGTTATCAGTTGATGGTTCTAATACTAAACTCTACATCAACAAACCCGGCAGCGAACCAGATGAACTTGTTGCAGTTATCAATAATCAAACGGCATTGAGTTTGACGGCTAGTTATTTTAGCTATGTTTCTAATCCTACTTTCACCGGCACAACTGGCAACGACCGCCTTAACGGTACCACCGGCGCCGACACGCTCATTGGCTTAGCCGGAAACGACATCTATACAGTAAATAATGCCGGGGACGTGGTGGTTGAAAACCTCAACGAAGGAACGGATACTGTCAACGCTTCTATCGCCTACACTCTCCCCAATAACGTTGAAAACCTGACCCTCAACGGTAGCGCCAATATTAACGGCACTGGAAACACTGCCAACAACAAACTCACCGGAAATGCGGGCAATAACACCCTCACCGGCTTAGCTGGCAACGACGCTCTAGACGGGAAAGCCGGCGCCGACACTCTGATTGGCGGACTGGGCAACGATACCTACACCGTCGATAATGTCGGCGATGTAATTACCGAAAACGCCAACGAAGGCACCGATTCCGTTAAATCCAGTATTAACTACACCCTCGGCGCTAACCTCGAAAACCTGACCCTCACCGGTAGCGCCGGTATTAACGGCACAGGTAACGCCCTCAAAAATAAAATCACGGGTAACACCGGCGCTAATATCCTCAACGGCGGTGCTGGAGCCGACACCCTAGCGGGGAAAGGCGGGAACGACATCTTTGTCTTCCAATTCGGTCAATCCACTGTCACCGCCCTAGACCGGATCAGCGACTTCGCCATCGGCGCCGATAAAATTGACCTCCTAACTCAAGGCGGGGCCGTAACCGGTGCTCCCGCAGGTTTTACCCGGGCCGCAGATAGCGCAACCACAAAAATTAACACCATCGTTACTAATGTCTTTACCGATGCTGACGGTGCCACTGCTGGCAATCAAGACCTTGGACTTAACCGAGCGGCGCTGGTCAAAGCAGGCAGTTCTACTTACCTGATCGTTAACGACGGAGTGGCAGGCTTCCAAAACGCCAATGATTTGGTGATTAACCTCACTGGCATTACTGGAACCTTACCGGCTTTCGGCGCCATCTCGGTTGGCAACTTCTTCGTCTAAGTTGATTTTTATTGCTTCGGCGCCTTTTCTCTTAACCGAGCGAAGGTGCTTTTTTAGGGGCATTGTCAAGCTTAAAGATGGACTATACACAAGCAACAAGAACTGAAATATCTTTAAGCTTAAGATAATGAATTAAAAGTTTATATAGCATTTTCAAACGAGACGTAAACGCTACCTACTCCAAAACCCGGATGGGTAAAGGGCTAGCAGGGACTTTGTCCATGACTCACGTGTAAATGCTATATAGCATTTACAACTGAGTCGTGAATAAAGTCCATGCTAGCCCTTTACCCATCTGGGTTTTAAGGCAAGAGAGGTTTACATCTCACATGTAAATGCTATATAGCATTTACA
>JBKCES010000186.1:0-6530 GCA_046304295.1 Cyanobacteriota bacterium
GTTTTACGGCCCCTCCCCGCCCCGGCGCCGGAGCTGGAGTGTTTAAGCGGGCAAGTCCTCCAGGGGCGCCTGAAACCCTCGGATTGTCCGGCCTTTGGTCAAAAATGCACCCCGGAAACGCCCCTGGGAGCGCCGATGGTCTCTTCCGAAGGTGCCTGCGCGGCCTATTATCGCTACCGGCAACTAGCGCCGGTTTAACCAGAACCATGTTTCAAGCCACCCGTCGGCGCCTGGCGCTTTGGTACACCCTGGTAACGGCACTGTTACTGATTCTTTTTGCCACTGGGGTCTATTTTTACGCCCGCCAAACCCTGATTGAACGGGTGGACGACACCCTCAAGCACGTGGCGGAGGTGGTTCACCGTTCCTTGGTGATTCAACCCCTAGAAGACCGGCGCTATCGCCTCAATGTGGAAGCCAGTTTTCGCCCCAATTCCGCCTCCATTGAGGACGATCATATTGATTTAGAATGGTTTAGCCCTCAGGGGGTTTTACTCTGGTCCACCCTCAGCCAACCGGAGTTGACCCTCCATCAGCCCCTCCCTTTAGGGAAAACCGCCAACCTCGGCTTTTCCCGGGATCATCTCCTGCGACAACTAACCGAGCGCCTAGAGGAAAATCGGCAAGTGTTGGGCTATCTCCGGGTCAGTCATCCCTGGTTCGAGGTGACTAAACCGATTCAACAACTGCTTTGGGATTTAACCCTAGGGTTACTGGTTCTAATCACCACCGTTGCCGCCACGGGTTGGTTCCTCTCCGGTCTAGCAATGGCGCCGATCCGGGACTCCTACCAAAGTCTGAAGCAATTCACCGCCGACGCCTCCCACGAACTGCGGAACCCCATCGCCGTCATTCAAACCAACGCCCAAACGGCGCTGGCGGACTCGGATCAGGACAGTCAACAGCAAGCTCTGCGGGTGATCGAGCGCCTGAGTCGGCGCCTGGGGAGTTTAGTCAACGACCTGCTTTTTCTCGCCCGCTCCGATAGCGGCACTTTACAAACGGATGACCAAGAGATTCCCCTAGACGCGCTCCTGTTGGCGGTGGTGGAAGAGCAACAACTGAGCGCCCGTCAGCAAGACGTGACTTTAACGCTAGAAATCGCCCCGACGGCGCCGGAAATGAGTTTTGACCTCCGGGGAGACTGGGATCAACTGGCCCGCCTCTTTACCAACCTGATCGCCAACGCCCTCAGCCATAGCCCGCCCCAATCTCAAGTTCTCCTAGTGTTAGAGCCTAATCCCCCTTATTGGCAAGTACGAATTCAAGATCAAGGCGCCGGGATTATGCCGGAGGAATTGCCCCATTTATTCGAGCGTTTTTACCGGGGCGACCCGGCCCGCTCCCCCAATAGCGGCGCCGGCCTCGGTTTAGCTATCGCCCAGGCCATTGTTCAGACCCACCAGGGACAGATTAAGGTGAAAAGTCAGCCAGGTCAGGGCGCCGTTTTTATTGTCCTCCTCCCCCAGGCGCCGGCTTCTTAACCTGAGTTCGATAGCGCAATAGGTTTTACTTACGCTCTGTCTATAGCAGTCACATCTAGGTTGTAAACTACTCTCTGCCAAAAGGCTTTAGCCGTAAGGGTTCGGGGGCTTGAGATTTTACAAATCGTTTATGACCGCTATATAGTGCATCTATCTGCACTACTACGCTCCATATAGCGTGTGCGGAATGTGGAGTGAAGAGTATCTATACGACGCCGACTATCAACTCGGGTTAGCCCAGTCGGTTCGCCAGTTAAAGGCCGGGAACTTCGGCGCTCTGACAAAAATTCGGCTCTCGACCTTAGACTTCGGACTCCCAATCGTGGTATAGTCGTAGATCGCAAATCATGCGTTACCCTTATCAAAGCTTTCCCCAGACGTTAGACCTATGGCGTTAACCCAAGTCCGTAAGCAAGAATTAATGGCCGAGTACCAAGTCCACGAAACCGACACCGGCTCCCCCGATCTGCAAGTGGCTCTCCTCACTGAGCGAATTTCTCAACTCACCGGACACCTGCAAACTAATCCCAAGGATCATGCTTCCCGTCGGGGTCTGCTGAAAATGATCGGTCAGCGCCGTCGTCTCTTGGCCTATATCAACAGTCAGGAACCCGAACGCTACCAAGCCCTGATCAAACGTCTCGGTATTCGCCGCTAACCGCCCCATGGCTGAGAACTCCCGCCCCCGCCTGCCCTGTGAACGCAAAAACAAGAAAAAGACTCCAACAGTTGCAGCGCCGCCTCCCCCCGGCTCCCCCCGGCGCGCTCAACAGCCGAGGAAAACGCCCCAGGGAACGATTCCTGAAGTTGTCAGTAAACGGATGGTAGCCCGGATGGCGCTCTTCTCAGGAATCCCTACCGGTTTGGGTATGTTCTCCTTTGTGGCTTTTTACTTGGTTGTCAGTCAGGACTGGTTAGAAGTTCCCACTTACGTCGTCTTTGCCGTCAGCCTGCTCTGTTTTGGTCTCGGGGTTCTGGGTCTCAGTTACGGAGTCTTTTCCACCGCCTGGGACGAAAAAGAAACGGGCAGTTTTTGGGGCTGGTCGGAATTTAAGCTTAATCTCGGGCGAACCGTCAGCGCCTGGCGGGAAGCCCGAGCGGCTGGAAAGTAGAGATGGCTCAGCTATGGCCGCCCAAGATCAAAAGCATCCCCAAGAAAAAAAAGACCGGGAGATTGTGGATCGTCTTCTGCGCTCCAGTCCCGATCCCCGCAGTCTAGGCGATCTGGCTCGTCTGCGGATTCGTTACAAAAACTTTCCCGGTGCCCGCCCTCTCCAGCGGGATTTAGACCAGGTTCTCCAGCGTTGGGCGCTTTCGGAAGAAGAGCTTTTTGACCAGACCCGTCAACTCTACGCTCAGGATCGGGTTTACCCTTTGCGGCGGGGAGAAGAACAGCAGGATTGGAGTTGACTAGTGCGAACTTTCCCATCCTTTGTATCCAGAATGAGTAGAAGGGTGAAGAATCCGTAACCCAGGGCGGTTAATCCGGCAAAGGCGGCGCTGATCCGCAACGGGGGAGCGATAGGCATGGACTCCTAAGCAATTTGGTAAAGCTTATTGTAATACTCCTGATACTCTGGCGACAACAGGGGACGCCACCAATCCTGACGGTCTAAATACCACTGGGCCGTTTTGCGCAATCCCTCCGCCACCGTCACCTGGGGAGACCAGCCCAACTCCCGGCGGATTTTACCGGCGTCGATGGCGTAGCGCCGGTCGTGGCCCGGACGGTCAGTGACAAAGGTAATGAGATCCGTCGCTGGGCGAACGGGTAAGCTCGGCGCCAGGTCCTCCAAAATTTCGCAAAGCAGGGTCACTAGATCAATATTTTTCACCTCGTTGTTGCCGCCGATATTGTAGATTTCCCCCGGCGCGCCTTGACGGAGAACCTGGGCTAAGCCCCGACAATGGTCTTCTACGTAGAGCCAATCCCGCACATTCTGCCCGTCGCCGTAAACCGGCAGTTTTTTCCCCAGCAGGATATTAATACACATCAGGGGGATCAGTTTTTCGGGGAAGTGGAAGGGGCCGTAGTTGTTGGAGCAGTTGGTAATGAGGGTAGGCAGGCCGTAGGTGTGGAAGTAGGCCCGGGCCAGATGGTCGCTCCCGGCCTTGGAGGCGGAGTAGGGACTATTGGGCGCGTAGGGGGTGGTTTCGGTAAAGGCCGGATCTGTCGGCGCTAGACTGCCATAAACTTCGTCGGTGGAGACGTGGAGAAAACGAAAAGAGTCTGGTTTTCCCGCTTCTAGCCAGTACTGACGGAAGGCTTCCAAGAGGGTAAAGGTGCCCACCACATTAGTTTGCACAAAAGCGCCGGGGCCGAGGATGGAGCGATCCACGTGGGATTCGGCGGCCAGGTGGGCGACGGCGGTAATGTTTTCCTCCCGCAATAGCCGGTCCACTAAGGCCCGGTCGCAGATGTCCCCCTGAACAAAGCGAAAATTCGGGTTGGACTCTAGGGGCTGGAGGGTCTGACGGTTGCCAGCGTAGGTAAGCGCGTCTAAGACGACCACAACATCCTGGGGATAAGCGCCGAGCCAGTGGTAAGCCAAATTAGAGCCGATAAAACCGGCGCCGCCGGTAATCAGCAGTCGGCGGGGAGAGTCTGGAACAAGGGGGGACGGAGTCAAGGCGTTGTGCTCGGCGCTCAAGAGTTCGGTGCTATTATAGCAGGGGTTCCGGGCCTCACCAAACGGGGTCGTCCAAGAGACGAATTTCCAAGGTTTTGGCGCCGATGGGAACAGAACTAATGCAAGCGCAGATGGGGGTTCCATCCGCCAATTCCACTTCGCAGGCGTGGCACGATCCCATCAGACAACCGGTGGGGATGAAGACCCCGGCCCGTTCCGCCACCTCTAACAAGGGTTCCCCGACTGCGGCAGGAATAGAAATATCATCGGGTAAAAAATGAACTTGAACCATGGGAAGCCGATTCTGACCGAGACTGATGGGGTAAAAGATCTAGGTTAACAGCGCCGGGGGTTGGCCGTGGGGAGCACCGCGGTTACCCTAGAGAGCAGAGTTACAGTAACGCGAGACCTATGACGGCGCTCAGGATTGGCAACGGCTACGATATTCACCGCCTCGTTCCGGGGCGAGACTTGATTCTGGGCGGGGTCAAAATTCCCCATCGCTTGGGTCTTCTCGGCCACAGCGACGCCGACGTCCTCACCCACGCCCTCATGGACGCCCTACTGGGGGCGCTGAGTTTAGGGGATATTGGCCACTATTTTCCCCCCAGCGACCCCCAATGGGCCGGTGCTGATAGTTTAGAGTTATTAAAACAGGTGAATAAATTAGTCCGGGAACGGGGCTGGCGGATTGCGAATCTAGACAGCGTCATTGTAGCGGAGCGCCCGAAATTGAAACCCCACCTAGGCGCCATGAAAGAGAAGCTGGCGGGGGTTTTGGGGATTGACCCAGAGCAAATCGGCGTTAAAGCCACCACCAACGAACAACTGGGCCCCGAAGGTCGGGAGGAAGGGATCTCCGCCTACGCTACGGCGCTGTTGGTTCAGGATAACTGAATCTTACTTCGAAGAACGGTTTGAGCATTTTCGCCGCCAAAGGTAAACCGGTTCAGTGACTGAAAAAAGTGCCTCAATCCCTTACTGTGACTAGGTTCTGAAAACATGGCACCCATGACTATCGTCACAATAACGATTTAGATTGTTATTGTATTTTGAATCTTCAGTATAAAGCCAGTTTCATTTTTAAATTTTTCCATTCTTCCCATTTGTGATTCCTGAAAGTGAGGTCTTTTTTTATTGGCAATGTATGCTTTTTTGTTTTTATAACCAGATATATTGTGGTTATTACTAAAAATGTCAATCGTATTTCTAAGTTGTTCATCTCCGTCCTTGACCCATTCACGAGTTTTACCCTTTCTTTCCTTTAATTCTATAAAAATAATACAGTCTTCGTAAGTTAACATTCCATCACACCGCTTTCCATCTGATTCTCTAATTTCAATGCATTTATCAATTCTAGTAAATGTTACCTCAATTTTATTGCAATTTTCAACAATAGCAATCCATTTTATCTCTTCATTAGACCGATCCATATCAATATAGCGGTATTCTTGCGAATGAGGGACAGCCCTTCGGCTACGCTCAGGGCGCGAGGGCTGAGCGTAGCCGAAGCCCGTATCTCACCAATCTGCAACCCGCTATATAGGCAGGAGTGTTTGATGGCGGTGGTTCATCACAAAGTCCAAATCTGGGCTGATCTGTTTTCTGCTGACAACGCTCCTCAAAGAAATTTATATTCATAATTGCTCTTCAATTTCCAGTAAATCATCAAAAAGTTGATTAGTTTTTGCTAATGAAATATTAAGATAGTTTTCATCAGAAGGCAACCCTTCATAGGTAGAAAGCGTTTTAATTTCTCCTTGCTCTGTTAATTCATATATAATAGAATCCTCTTCAGAGATACATGATTGTGAAGGAACAATCTTTTCCAACTTCTGCCTTAGCAAATCAGGGTTTAGAGAAGATAGAATTTCTTGCAAAACTTTATGCGCTTTGATGGCCAAAGTCAGATAGTTAATAATATAGGGACTATGAGTTGTCAGAATTAACCGATTTGCTTCTCTAAAATTAGCAAACTCTAGCAATTTATAAAGGATAGCCTTCTGGGATGCCGGAAACAAATTTTGCTCTATTTCTTCGACAATATTTAAAAAGCATTCATTCCGATATTGAGAAGATAAAAGTTTCAGCGCCGCTTCCTTAAGCTCGTCCGCCAAACTATCGTCGGAAATAATTTTCCGCACTTTTTCTTGCAATATCTTTTGTTCTTCTCCGCTCAGTTCATTTTGAGAAGAGTCTTGGCTTTGATTGACCGACAAAGCAATATTTCTAGAAACCAAAAATAAAGGAACAAAAGATTGAAAGCCGCTTGACGCGGGAGCATCTCAGATTTGCAATAAGCATAAATACCCATTGAGTTTTTGTCGATTTCAAGGTATGATTAGACGACTTAAAATAGCTAAAAATCAATCATCCAACAAAGGATCCAAAATGACACCTGAACTCAAAGCTCGTA
>JBKCES010000187.1:0-14094 GCA_046304295.1 Cyanobacteriota bacterium
TTTAACTCCCCCTCTTGGGAGGGGGCTGGGGGGTGGGTTAGCGCTCTAGGTTAGAACCCACCCCTAACCCCTCCGAGGGAGGGGAATCGGAAACGACTGAAATTAAATTTTGGCTAAAAACCCCGTGGCTTCCCGCACTCGCTCTAGGGTTGCCGTCGCCACCTGGTTGGCTTTGTGGTTGCCTTCCCGGAGGACGGATTGGAGGTAGCCGGGGTCGGCCATAATCTCTTGGTATCGGTCTTGAATGGGGCGCAAGGCCTCGATGACCGTTTCCGTGAGCAGGGGTTTAAACTGACCCCAACCCATTTCCCGGCATTCCGCAGAGACGCTTTCCCGACTCTGGCCCGAGAGGAGTTGGTACAGTGTTAACAGGTTATGGCATTCCGGGCGCTCGGGGTCGTCAAACCATAGACCCTTGAGGGGATCGGTTTTACATTTTCCGATCTTCCTCCGAATCTTTTGAGGGGAGTCGAGTAAATTAATTCGGCTTAACTCCGACTTGTCGGACTTGGACATTTTTTTTGTCCCGTCCGTGAGGCTCATTACCCGAGCGCCGGCTTTTTGGATCAGGGGTTCGGGCACTTTCAGCACGGGGTTTTCCGGTTGCCCAAATTTATCGTTGACCCGAATGGCGATGTCCCGCGTCAGTTCTAAATGTTGTTTTTGGTCTTCCCCCACGGGCACTCTATCGGTGCCGTAGAGGAGAATGTCCGCGGCCATGAGGACGGGGTAATCCAGCAGTCCCACGCTGACGTTTTCCCCCTGTTTAACAGCCTTTTCTTTAAACTGAATCATCCGCTCTACCCAATTCAAGGGCGTAAAACAGTTTAATAACCAAGCCAATTCGCTGTGGGCCGGCACATGGGATTGGATAAAAATGGTGGAGTACTGGAGATCGATGCCGCAGGCTAGGTATAAAGCGGCGACGGCTTGAGTATCCTGGGCTAAGCTTTGGGGATTATGGGGAACGGTGATGGCGTGAAGATCCACCACGCAGAAAAAATTCTCATACTGGGGCTGTAGTTCCACCCAGTTGCGAATCGCGCCGAGATAGTTGCCGAGATGGAGGTTACCGGTGGGTTGGACGCCGGAGAGGATACGGGGTTTGCCCATAGCGAGGGAGGGGAAAGCCGAAAGGTGGGCGGAAAACGTTAATAATTTTTAACATTATGCCCGTCTTTGGGCACTTCTAGGGATCGCTTCGACAAACTCACAACCCTCCCATGCCCCTGTCATGCCGAAATTTAGCCTCGGGACGCGCCTCTTTTTCTCCCACTTGACGGTGATGCTGGTGGGCTTGGCCAGTTTTGTCATTTTAGCTAAGCTCTCTTCTCCGAGAATGTTTCTGCTCCGGTTAGAACAACTGGAGAATCAGGGCTTTATCACCGTTCGCTCCGCCCGCACCTATTTGGTCAAAGGCTTTGAGACCGCCTGGAACAGCAGCGCCTTCTGGGCCGTGATTTTCGGCGCCAGCGCCGCGGGGGGGCTAAGTTACCTAGCGGCGGAGCGGATTTGTCAACCCCTGAAGCAGATGAAGGAGATTACCCAAAAATTAGCCGCCGGCAATCTGGAGGAACGGATGCCGGAGACCGTCATTCCCGAATTTAATCAACTGGGGAAAAGTTTTAATGTCATGGCCAGTAGTTTGGAGGACGTGGAACAGCGCCGACGGGATCTGATTAGCGACTTGACCCACGAACTGCGTTCCCCCTTAACGGTGGTGCGGGGCTATTTAGAAGAATTGGCGGACGGGAATATTGGGCCTTCCCCGGAACTTTACCAGCGCCTCGTGGGGGAAACCCGCCGACTGGAGCGCCTGACGCGGGATTTACAGGAACTCTCCAAGGCTGAGGCGGGCTATTTAACCATCCGACCCCAAGTTTTTCCTATTTACCCACTCTTGGAAGCCTTGGTCGAAAAGTTCCAAGACCAAATCCCAGAGGAGGGGCCCGAATTGGTTTTAGAGTCCCATCGCCATCACCCTTTGGTTTTCGCCGATCCTGACCGGACTGAGCAAATTTTGGTCAATCTCCTGGGCAACGCGATCCGCTACACTGAAACCGGCGCGATTACCCTCAAAACCTGGGTCGATCCCCAAAACAAATCCCAACTCTGGATCGCGGTGACGGATACCGGTGTCGGGATCAGCGCCGAGGATTTGCCCCATGTGTTTGAGCGCTTTTGGCGGGCGGATAAATCCCGCTCCCGTCATTCCGGGGGAACGGGCATCGGTTTGGCCATCGTTCAGCGTCTCGCGGAACTCCAGGGCGGCGCTGTGGCAGTCCAGAGCGTTTTGGGCGAAGGAAGCGAGTTTCGCTTTTCCCTACCCCTGGCGCTGGATTAAGGTCAGATTTCAGTTATCAGATATCAGCTATCAGTTATGGAAACTATAGCGGTATTCTTGCGACTGAGGGACAATCTGATAGCTCAAACTTTTCATTCGAGCACTGAGCGTAGCCGAAGTGCGTCTCTCACTAACGTGCAAACCGCTATATCGCCCTGAGAGAATCGATGATAACCACGGGTCTGACCACCCCGTCAGGCTACGCCTGCCACCCCTCCAAAGGAGGGGAATTAATCGCCGATGAATCACTATTTACAGTTCCCCTCCCGTGGAGGGGTGCCCCGGAGGGGCGGGGTGGTGAACCTCTCTCAGATCGGGACGCTCCTTATCTGCTAATAGGAATGATTTTAATTTATAAACCAACTCTGACCGCTATACCCACTAGCCATTAATTTTTAAAATGAAAGCCGTTAATTTTTTAAATTTAATCCGCCAAGAAAAACGCCAATTTGCGGTCATCGGTTTGGGGCGCTTCGGACGAGCGGTCTGTGAAACCCTCTACCAAAATGGCTATGAAGTCCTAGGGGTGGATCAAGACGAAAAACTGGTGTCAGAGATTTTAGCGGATCGAGTGGTGGCCAATGCTGTTACCCTCGATTCCACCGATGATAACGCCCTCCGGGAAGCGGGCATTTTTGAGATTGAAACGGTGATTGTCGCCATTGGCAATTATCTCAAGGAAAGCATTATCACCGCCATGAACCTCAAGGAAGCGGGGGTTAAACATGTGGTGGCCAAGGTCTCTTCCGATACCCACGAAAAAATTCTCCGGCGCCTAGGGGTGGATTTAATCGTCTTTCCTGAACAGGAAGCCGGTCAGGATTTAGCCTACCGTTTGACGAAACCTGCCATTGTCGATCGCTTTAAACTCGACCCGGAAAATAGCATTGTGGAAATTTTGGTGCCCGATGAGTTTTGTAATAAGACTTTGGCGGAATTAGAGTTGCGCAAAAATTACGGCGTCAGCGTTTTAGCCATTGGCAACGAGAAAAAATTTAAAATTAACCCCTCTCCCCAAGACAGACTGCAAAAGGGCATGATTATGGTGCTGATTGGTCTCAATGAAGATATTCACCGTTTAATTTGAAATCCGAACTTTCCGGTTCCCCTCCTTGGAGAGTTTAGGGTATTTGAACCCATCCCCTAGCTCCCTACAAAGATCTTCTGTATACGCAGATCTTGGCTAAAGACTCAGTTTTCGTGCTCTATCCTCCTAAATCTCCCTTTGCAAGGGGGACTTTGAGAAGTTTTCCCCCCTTTCCAAAGGGGGGTTAGGGGGGATTCTGACATTTGTGTACACACGGTAGCTCCCAAGAGGGGGAGTTATCTGGAGTCCGGCGCATTGCTCCATTACAGTTTTCCATCGCCGGGCAGGCGGCGTTGTGTCACCGTTGGCGCCGGCTCTTCGAGGTTGGGGAAAACAGGCTAAGATAGCCAAGGTTTCAACCAATTAATTCCTAAACGCCGCCGAATCCCGTGGAGATTACCTTTTTAGGCACTAGCTCAGGCGTGCCAACCCGTAGCCGCAATGTGTCCAGTATCGCTTTGCGACTACCCCAACGAGCCGAGGTTTGGCTCTTTGATTGCGGGGAGGGCACCCAGCACCAACTCCTGCGGAGCGAGGTGAAAATCTCCCAAATTAGCCGTATTTTTATCACCCATCTCCACGGAGATCATATTTTTGGACTGATGGGGTTATTGGCCAGTTGCGGTCTGGCCGGCGCCGGTCAGGCCTTAACCCTTTACGGGCCGCCAGGATTAGAAGACTACCTCCAGGCCTGCGCCAAGCTCTCCGCCACCCATCTAATGAACCGCATTCAAGTCCAGACCATTCGCGGGGATGGTCTCCTTTATGAAGACGGGGATTTTCAAGTCAGTTGCGGCTTGCTCAAACATCGTATTCCCGCCTATGGTTATCGGGTGCAGGAAAAAGACCGGCCGGGGCGCCTACGGGTGCAACAGGCCCAAGCTTTGGGCGTGCCGGAGGGGCCCCTCTACGGGCAGTTGAAACAAGGTAAAACCATTACCCTCCCCAATGGGAAACGCATTTGCGGCACCGACCTCTGCGACCCCCCGGAGTCGGGACGGGCTTTTGTCTATTGCACGGATACGGTTTTCTGTGACGGCGCCGTTCGTTTAGCCCAGGGAGCCGACGTCTTAGTCCACGAAGCCACCTTCGCCCACCAGGACGCGGAGCTCGCCTTCGACCGCCTCCACTCCACCTCCACCATGGCGGCTCAGGTGGCCTATCTGGCGGGGGTCAAGCAGTTAATCATGACCCACTTCAGCCCCCGCTACGCGCCGGGGAACGCTATTCAATTGGAAGATTTACTCCGGGAAGCCCAGGCGATTTTCCCCCATACCCTGATGGCGAAGGACTTCTTTACCTACGTCATTCCCCGGGCCCGGGAACTGGCTCCCTTAGGAGTTTAATGACCTAGCGGGCTTGGTAGTCTTCCAGCAGAGTCAGCAGGCGCCCCTGGACTTCTGCGGGGATCAGTTCCCCGAGGGTGAGTTGTCGTTGGCCGCCGCCTAAACTGACGGAAATTTCCCCTAAGACTTGACGAATCCCGGCGGGGGTTAGATTCTCGTCCTGTAACAAAGGATAAAGGCGCTCCGCTAGAGGCAGATGGAGATGGGCTTCAGCCAGATAAAGATGCCATTTCGCCACGTCGATGTAAATATTTTCGCCAATTTCGGCGGCGAGGGCTTCGATTTCCAGGGTGGAGGGGGCGGTGGTCATGGGGTTTTACGGGAGTAGTCGGCCAGAGCGCCGATGTAAAGGAGGTGGAGGAGGACGGCGCCGAACCAGACCAGATTGAAGGGGATTAACCAGGACCACTCGGCTCGGTAGAGGTTATGGAAAAACCAGAGGCCGGAGGTGAGGGTTAAAAAAATCGCCACGTGGAGGGCAAAGTTCATGCGGTCGTCCAAACGGCGGAAATCGGGGTCGTTGCGGTCGGGTTTGCGGGGCCAGCGGGGAGGCATGGGAGAGGTCGGGTCTAGGGGGCGTTTTTTCAGACTATAGCAGTTGGGGAGGAGTGGGGAGATAAGGAGGAATGGGGGGAAAGGGTGACAATCCCTAATCCTTAATTCCTAATCCCCGATCTGGCGGGCGCAATTCGGTAAAGGTAGTATTGTTCGTTGCCAATGAAACTACGGGTGATTTCTTGAAGGGGTTCAATCTGGAGCGAGTCTCGGTCTTCCTGAAGGGGATGGTTAAGGACGAGGATCACCGGCGCCGTAAATTGGGTTCCTAAACCGGCTTCAATTTGAGCGAGAATTTCGGCGTCGCTCACGGGCTGGCGGCTCTGATTAAAGAGCACGTAACTGCCCCAGCGCCGACTTTCGGGGTAGTAGATTTGGCGGTTTAAATAGGCACTGATGGGACTGACGGCGAAATCTTCGCTACCGATTAAATCCAGATGGCTCAACGCTTGGCGCTGGAGATAGCGGGCGGTTTCTCGGCTGGCGGAGTAGGGGAGGGTTAAATCTCGGCCGAAGGCAATCCAACCAGAGACCAGTTGCAGGACTAAAATCAGGATTAAAAACCTAGGCGCCGTTTTTTCTGCCCAGGTTTTCAGCGCCGCCAGTCGGGGAATCTTTTGGGTTAAGGAAAAACGGGGGTGGTCATCCCGGCGGAGCCAAAGGGCGCTGATTAAAATCAGATAAAGGTGGCCGTAGTGGCGGGCGGAGCCGAGAAATTTAAGATAAGTGAAGAGGAGAATTAAACCGCTAGCCAGCAGGTAAAACAGTAAAACCAGGGGATAATCTGCAAAATAGAGCGCCCAAAAAGCCAGAATCAGCGCGGATAGCGCCGAAAAAATGGCTACCGCCCAAGCCTGAGCGTCGCTAGGCACCAGCACTAAAACATAACTGTTCCAGACCCGGCTCAGACTTTGATTAAAGCGATACAAATCTAACTGCCAAAACCATTGACTAGCGCCGCCTTGGAGAACGCTATCCCCCGGCGGTAGGAGCATCCAGACCGCTAGGGCCACTGCTCCGCTATAGAGGGCGACGGCGCCCCAAAACGCCCAGGGTTTTACCCCTCGCAACCGATTTTGGTAAGCCTCAACCCCGAGAACCCCTGCCAGCGCCAAGCTGATTAACAGGGCGTAGGCGTTGCTATTGGCCATAATCCCCAGCAGGAGCGCCAGAACTCCGTACCGGCGCCGGGGAAAGACGACGCAAAAGCCCATCAAAGCTAAATAGCCCAGGGCGTAGTTGCGACTAATTAAAAAATATTCATAAAGAGGCAAATAACCCAAGGCAAAGAGGGCTTTTTCCCAGCGGGAGAACGGCGCTTTAAAGATAAATAATCCCGTTGCGGCGGCGCCGAGGCCCCAGTGAAAAATCTGCATCGCTAGGGGATTATTCGTCCCCTTTTCCAACAGCCACAGACAGAGATACCAAAGAATTGGATGCCCTTCATAACGGAGGGACCGCCAAAGAGCACCCCAGTCGGCGCTGTCCCGGACAATCAGCCAACCGTTCAACTCGTCCCGCCACATGGCGTGGTTGAGAATTCCCCCTAGTCCTAGGGCCAGATAGAAACAGAATAAATAGGTCTCAAAGCGGCGCTTCAGATTTGCGTTAGATAATAAAAATTGAAAAGACATGATTCATGATTAACAACACCTTAAGTTCTCCGCTTTAAAGTTTGAATGCTCTTGCAAACCCAAATTAGCGTCCTTAAAAAATTTGAGCTCCGATTCTGTTAACCGCTTAAACGGTTTTTGATACGCCATTTATAGCGGCATTCTTTTGGGTGAGAGACAGATCGAGGGCTGAGCGTAGTCGAAGCCCGACTCTTCGAGCTATACTGTGTATCTCAGTCAACTGGATGAGGTTATATAGCAGGCCTAAGTGAATCATGAACAAGCTCAGGTTGGCTCCCCCCTTTCCAGGGGGGTTGGGGGGGATAACCAGTGGATTGCGTTCACCACCCATTTAGGCCTGCTATATACTCTTGGGTACCGCCAAAAGATTTTGATAAGCAAACAGCTCTGTTAAAAGAGGAGAAGTGTCTAGTGGTAGTAAATTGTTGGGAAGTAACCGATATAAATCAAAGTCTAGCAAAAGATTTTTAAAATCCCTTAAAAATACTCTACTCACAACATTCATTTCATTAAATTCAAAGCTAATATACTTTATTTTTCGGTTTTTCAGCAAATCCTTCGCCCCTAACAAAACAGAGAGTTCATTTCCTTCGGTATCAATTTTCAGGAAATCAATTTCTGTAATTCCCTGTTCGGCACAAAACTCATCGAGTGTTTCCACAGAGACCGGTAACGTCACAATACCTTGTTTGTGAATATCGGAAATGACCGCTTTGTGAAGAGACGCATGGGAAGAGCCATCACGGTCGGCTCGATCGTAAAGTTCCAGCTTTCCCCGAGTTTCTCCCACCGCCAAGTTGTAGCATTTAACCTGATTTAGAGGGACATTGGCTTGTAGGGCTGAGAAGTTTTGGGGATGCGGCTCAAAGGCGTAAATTTTAGCCTTGGGAAAGGACTTTAAGAGAGAGGCGGTATAATCGCCAATGTTAGCGCCGACATCGAAAAAAACAGGCTCTTTTTTAGTGATAACACCAGGAAGAAATTTTTCTATCAAGTATTTTTCCCCACTCACCGATTCATTTTGATAATTTAAAATCCCCAAACCTTTTAAGCTCATATAAAGTATTGAGGTATTAAAGCTTTGCCACCGGGGCCGCGCAAATATCCAGCGGTAAGTATTATGGGCAATTCCAAACATAGCTTCTCCTTGGGGATTTAATTCTGAGAGGTTATTGAAATACGGTGAACCGAGGACTTACAGAGGAGTGTAACAGGGTTGTACCATGGACGCGCTGGCGTTTTCTCCCGCTTTAATCTTTAGCCAAAACAAACACATTTCCCTCGCTCCCCCGACCTAAACGCAGATCGTCGTCTAGATAAGTGATTTCGAGCCAGCCTAGACTATCCCGGCGCCCGAGGCTAAAATCGAAGGGAAAGTACCTTTTACCTCCTTCTAAGTCCCGGATAAATTGACTAGGGGATTGGTAACCCAAAACTTTTTGGAGGCCGATAATCGAACGCTCAAACTTGACCTCTAACCGGCGCTCGGACACTGGGGAGAAGGTGGCGGCGACGAAAACCAGCCCTTCTAGCCAGGGTAGACCGTTGATTTCCGCCAGGTTATACAGTTGGTTGCCCTGGACGCGGATACATTGATAAATTTGCCCTAAATTGACCACCGGCAGGCGACCCAGCCCTAAAATAGCCCGGCTAGAGGTGTAGAGCAAACGCCAATCTCCCGCCAATAATTCAGGTCGAGTCAAGGGTCGGGGATTGGGATTGTCGTCCTCCAGGCGCTCGATGGCAGACAAAATAGCGATGCGGTCCTTGTCCGTGGCCAACAGACCCCGATTTTTACCGGCCACCAGTTCCAAGAGTTGGGTTTTGGCTGTGTTCATAAACAGATGACAGATATCAGTGAAATCAGGTCGAGCTTCAAACCTGCCATTGTACTCTCCTTTGCGGAAATAACCCCTAGGACAGCGCCAACATCCGTTGGATGGGGGGAAGCGCCGCCTGGAGAATATCTGGAGGCAAGACAATTTGGGGGGACTGATTTTTCAGCGCCCAGTAGAGTTTTTCCAGAGTATTTAAACGCATGTAGGGGCACTCATTGCAGGCGCAGTTACCTTGACCTGGGAGGGGAATAAACTGTTTTGCGGGACTCAGCTTGACCATCTGGTGAATGATGCCCGGCTCGGTGGCGACGATGAAGGTTTCGGCGCCGTCCCGTTGAGTGTAATGTAAAAGCGCCGTGGTGGAGCCGATAAAATCGGCGTGACGTAGAAGCTGGGCTTCGCATTCCGGGTGGGCGATGATTTTGGCCTGGGGATATTGGGTTTTGAGTTCGATCAGTTTTCGCTCGGAAAAGGTCTCGTGGACAATACAACTCCCGTCCCACAGTAATAAGTCCCGCCCGGTTTGAACCATGACGTAGCGGCCCAGGTTGCGGTCTGGGGCGAAGATAATCGGTTGCTCCGGGGGAATCTGCCGGACAATTTTAACAGCGTTGGAACTGGTGCAAATAATGTCGCTGAGTGCCTTAATTTCCGCGGTGCAGTTGATGTAGGAGATGACTAAATGCTCCGGGTGACGGCGCTTAAAGTCCGCAAAGGCTTCGGGGGGGCAACTCTCCGCCAAGGAACAGCCCGCGGCTAAATCCGGCAGGAGCACCTGTTTATCGGGGTTGAGGATCTTGGCGGTTTCCGCCATAAAATGCACCCCGGCGAAGAGGATCACTTCGGCGTCGGTCTGGGCGGCCTGCTGGGACAGCCCCAGGGAATCTCCTAAATAGTCGGCGATGTCCTGAATCTCGGCAGTTTGGTAATAGTGGGCCAAAATGACGGCGTTGAGGTCTCGCTTGAGATCGCAGATGGCTTGCTTTAAATCCCGGGGAACCGGGGGAACCGTTACAGGGGAGGTCAGGGTGGTAAACACAGCGCCGGGGGAAGAAATTAAGTTATAGTTAAATTTACCATAATTCGCAGGGAAAGGCAAGCTGAGGGACTGGCCGAAGTGAATGAAAACCAGTCCCAGAAAGAATTTTGCTAAAAGCGGTTTTGAAAAACCACTTCTTCTAGGGATAACTGCCCCGCCTTCGGGTAAGCGTCCTGGGTGCGTTTGCCGATGGCCACCATGGGGCCTAAGACGTGATCCTCCGGGAGACCCACCAACTCTGCTACTTTTTCGATGTCGAAGCCAATCATGGGGCAGGAGTCCAAATCCAATCCTTTGGCCGCCAGCATCAGAGTCTGCATGGCCATGCCGATGGAGCGCTGGGCCTCGTCCCGCTGGAGCCATTCCCGCCCTTCGTGGAAGGGGCCCATCCAATTGACTAAGAGTTCCGCCATGGCCGGAGGCGCGTTGCGCCAGTAGCGTTGGGGATCTTTTTGCCAGGCCTTCATATCCGCCGCCATTAAAACCAGTAAAGAGGCGTCGGTCATCTGGGCTTGGTCGTTCCCGAGTTCCTTGCGGATTTGGGCCCGCAGTTGGGGGTCCCGCAGGATGACAAAGCGCCAGTGTTGAATATTAAAACTGGAGGGCGCTTGAATGGCCGCCTCTAGCAATTGCCGCTCTTGCTCCGGGGTGATTTTAAAATCGGGGTCGAAATGCTTGACCGCCCGGCGCTGGTAAATTGCGTCTAAAATGTCCATGGTTGTTTCGTAGGATCCTTCCAAAGCGTTAACCGGTCTGAACGACCCTTATTTTAAACCGCCTACGGGCGCCATCGCCCCAACCTGATAAAGTGGGGAATGGTTCAACCCTTTCCTATTTCGTCTCCTCCCATGCCTTCCGCCCTTGACGATAAGACCATTGTCAAAAATTACTTTAACGCCACCGGTTTCGAGCGCTGGCGCCGCATTTACGGAGACGGGGAGGTTAACGTCGTCCAACGGGACATCCGGGCTGGACACCAACAAACGGTGGACGCAGTTTTAGACTGGCTCCGGGAAGATGGTAATCTCGGCGGGCTTTCCATTTGCGACGCCGGGTGCGGGGTCGGCAGTTTAAGTATTCCCCTGGCCCAGGGCGGCGCCCTGGTCTACGGGAGCGATATTTCCGAAAAAATGGTGGGGGAAGCCCAACGCCGGGCGGAAGCGGCCATTCCCGTCGGCAACCGTCCCGCCTTTATGGCTCAGGATCTAGAGGGTCTGACAGGACAGTACCACACGGTCATTTGTTTGGACGTTTTGATCCACTATCCCACGGAGGAAATCGGGCCCATGATTGCCCACTTAGCCTCCCTAGCCCAGAAGCGCCTAATTCTCAGCTTCGCGCCCAAAACTCTAGGGTTAACCCTCCTCAAGAAAGTGGGAGAATTTTTCCCCGGCCCCAGCAAAGCTACCCGGGCCTACCAGCACCCCGAAGAGCAGATTATCCAGTATCTTCAAGCTAACGGTTTGCAACCCCGGCGCCGACAGATGACCAGCACCCGCTTTTACTTTTCCCGTCTTCTGGAAGCGATTCGGGAGTAGGAAAAAAAATTGAGGTAATCCTTCCCCCTTAGGCGGTCTCGCAGTCGAGAGATTGTCCCTTCGGATCCAGAGTTTGAGGGGTTACACAGCGCAACCTAACTTATGCTATGCCTCTCCAGCGTGGTAGGAACTGCGAACTAAGGGGCCGGAGCGCACCTGACTAAATCCTAAATTTTGAGCCATCTCTCCTAGGCGCTTAAATTCCTCCGGTGTCCAATATTTCTGCACGGGTAAATGCTCTAGGGAGGGTTGTAGATATTGTCCGAGAGTGACCCGGTCGCATCCCCAAGCCCGTAGATCCTTAAGGGTTTGGTAAATTTCCGCCTCCGTTTCGCCGTGGCCCAGCATTAACCCGGATTTTGTCGCCAGGGACGGGTAAGCCTCCTTAACCCAGCGGAGCGCCTGTAACGAGCGTTCATACTTAGCTCCCCGACGCACGACGCCCTGTAAACGGGCCACGGTTTCCACATTGTGGTTATAGCAGGCTGGTTTTGCCTCCGCAACGGTTAAGACCCGGCGCTGTTGGGCCGCTTCTCCGCCGGGCCCCCAAAAGTCCGAGGTGAGAACTTCGATTTGAGTGTGGGGATTCCGGGCTCGAATGGCGTCCATAACCGCCACAAACTGACCGGCGCCGCCGTCAGGAAGATCGTCCCGGGCCACGGCGGTGAGGACGACGTATTTTAATCCCAGTAAGGTAACGGCTTCGCTAATTTTTTCTGGCTCCTGGGGATCTAGTGGTAACGGCGCTTGGCCCTTATCCACCTGACAAAAGGCGCAGGCTCGGGTACAAATAGGCCCCATCAATAAAAAAGTCGCCGTTCCCTGGGCGTAGCATTCTCCCCGGTTGGGACAGCGCCCTTCTTCGCAAATGGTGTGGAGATTGCGGGATTTAATAATTTTCTGAACGGTAGAAATTTGCTGAACCCGACCCAGGGGGCGCCGGAGCCAGGGGGGTAAAGTCGAAGTCATCGTTTAGAAGCATCCTGAGGTTCCGCAATTATCTCTCAAAATGGCGCTTCTCAGTGGTTTAGAAAATTCCCCGGAGCTAGCCACAAATCTCAAAAACCCTAGAAGAGAGATAGGGTAAGGCGTTAAGCTTCTTTACCTGTTATGCTTTTGCACGAATACTCTTATAGAGGTATTGACAGTTTCATAGAGCTAAGGCTATAATAGCGTACAAATTTTTAGACCAAAGTTTGAAGTTCAAAGGCTTCACAAAATCTTTAGGAGTTGATAAAGGGGAAGCTCCGCTTCATACCGCCCTATAGCGGTATTCTCTTGACTGAGGGACAGTCTGATAGCTTAACCCCTTGATTCGAGGGCTGAGCGTAGTCGAAGTCCGTATCTCACTCGCATGAATACCGCTATATTGCTTAATACCTTCTGGTAAAGTTTAATTATTTTAACTAGTTTAGACTGAAACTAATTCTGGTTCGCTGATCAGCCGTAGTAGTTTTGAGCGATCAAAGGTTTCTATCGCAAAAGTTTGGCCATTCTGATCGGTAAAATCAATCAGAAAAGCTTGTTGATTAAAAGACATTGAAACGGTTCCCATTTGTCCGCGACGCAGAAGGATGGGTTGGTGGGTCGTTTTGTGGGTAGCCGTAACATCTTCCGTTAGGGCAACGAGGTCATATTCTTGAATGGTGTTCATCATAGGCTCGTTAATGAATGGGATAAGTGTTGGTTAGGCGTGGAAAATATTCGGTAATTTTGATAATCCAACAGCTTAAAATAAGGGATTCTCCAAATTCGGTAGAAAGTTGAAATTTAAGTTCATAGTGAGCGCCGTATTGATCGATTTTATAAAGTTCGGCTTCTTCTTCCATTACTGCTTTCTTAAGGGCATTTTCTAGGATTTCTTTGTTAGCTAGGGTAATCCCTAATCTCTGTTTGAAAAGCAAAGCTTTATGTTTTTCTTTTGAATGCTCGGGACTGAGGCAGTAACGTTCAAGTTTATCTCCTAGGTTAGCTCGATTGGCGTTGGGAAGTTTTATTTTATTTGTCCGCTTCTCCTAAGTTTTCCTGAATTTACATAAGCATTTCCTTACAGTCTTTAGCCAAGGGAATCACCAATTCTTGGGGTAATGCTAGGGCTTGTTGGCAATAGCTGACAGCGCCGTTAGCTTAGATATTTTCCCTGAGTTTATCACAATAGACTGCTAGTACAGTACCGCTATAACAGTGAGCTTGCCGAACTGCTCAGTAACCCAGCTCCGCTAGGAGGGGGAGTTGAAGGGGCGGCGCCGTTCCGGTTCCCCTCCTTGGAGGGGTTAGGGGTGGGTTCGCTCAAGTCCATAACCCTCCCCGAGCGCCGCCCAAGAGGAGGAGTTAAAATAGGATTTTCAATGGGGACAGGGTTTAGTTTTCATTGTTGGTTAAATGTTTTTAAATTTAAAGTCCTATAAATTCATCAATGCTAATTTGACATTGTTTCAGAATATTATGCAAGGTTCCTTCTCTTATTTCGTAACCGTTCAAGGGGGTGATCAACTGCGTACTAAAAGAGTCAAACCCTTGCTGGGTATGGTTTTCGGGGAATTTTTCCAAAAGATGTAACACGGCTCAATCTAGGAAAATGGGGGTTTTGAGCTGGGAATTAGAATTTTTACTATTAAGAGAAAACCTAAAATAATCAAAAACCGGCATTTTCAATGCCGAAATCGTCTAATCTTATAGCTTGCAACGTTTGGATACCCCCCTGAACGGTTAC
>JBKCES010000188.1:0-3703 GCA_046304295.1 Cyanobacteriota bacterium
TTCGAGGGAATTGAGCGCCCGCTCCACCCGCTGAAAGTCAAACCCTAGAGCCTGGGCGGGGGTGTAGCAGGATATTTGGAAGAGGGTAAAGGCGCCGGTTCAGAAGGCGATCAGCGTTGCTTGCCCACCACTCATACTGAACCTCACTATTACTATAAGTTTGCATTTTAATTGCTCCTTAATAAAAATTAATGCAGTAAGGGACTCTCCGCATTCCTGGGGCTGTCTCTTTCCTCCCGTCCTGAAACCCTTAAAGGGGACGGAAAACCGTCGTTAATGCGCCCGAAAGTTCGCAGTTAGAGCCAGTTTGGTCAGAGACTTCCCTTTAAACCAGTCCTTCTTCAGGCTAGCTTATTGCTAAAGAATCTCGCTTATTTCCTGACCATTATAGGGAAATTATTGAGAAAATCTAGCAGTAGTGGCATAAATAAATGTTAAGTCTAGTACTACTTTCGATGGGGAAGTCCTCTCTAGCAATCCCATCGAAGCAATATGAATCTTTATATCCATCCACTGGCGCCAGCTCCGAGGATGAATCACCGAAGACTGCCCATCAAGAAAAATTGATGTATAATCAACCAATCAACAAAACTTGATGAATCCCCATGACCCGCGCTCGCAACCCCCAAGCCGTCCAGGCGGGGGGAACCCTCAACGCCTTTGAAAAATACCTCACCCTCTGGGTGGCGCTCTGTATTGTGGCGGGCATTCTGCTGGGGCGCTTTTTCCCCGGCGTCGCCCAGACCCTCGACGCTTGGAGCGTCTATAACGTCTCCATCCCCATCGCCGTTTGTCTGTTCTTCATGATGTACCCCATCATGGTGAAAATCGACTTTTCCCAGGCGGTGCAGGCTGTGAAAGCGCCGAAGCCGGTGCTCTTGACCCTAGTGGTGAATTGGTTGATCAAGCCCTTTACGATGGTGGCCTTTGCTCAGTTTTTCCTTGGCTGGCTCTTTGCACCCTTGTTGCAAGCGACGGAGCTGATTCGGGGAAGCGAGGTCACCCTGGCCAATTCCTACATCGCCGGTTGTATCCTGTTGGGCATCGCCCCCTGTACCGCCATGGTTTTAATGTGGGGCTACCTGTCCTACAGCAATCAGGGGCATACTCTAGTGATGGTGGCGGTCAACTCCCTAGCCATGCTTTTCCTCTACGCGCCCTTGGGGAAATGGTTGCTTTCGGCCAATAACTTAGTTGTGCCTTGGCAAACCATTGTTTTATCTGTGTTGATCTATGTAGGTCTCCCCCTAGCGGCGGGGATCTACAGCCGTTACTGGATCTTCAAACACAAGGGAGAGGCTTGGTTTAAGCGCAGTTTTCTCCACTACCTCAGTCCGGTGGCCATTGCGGCGCTGTTGTTGACCCTGGTTCTCCTTTTTGCCTTTAAGGGAGAATTAATCGTCAACAATCCCCTCCATATTCTCCTCATCGCCGTCCCTCTCTTTATTCAAACCAACTTCATCTTCGGTATCTCCTACGTCGCCGCCCAAAAACTGGGACTGACCTACGAAGACGCGGCGCCGGCGGCGCTCATCGGCGCCAGTAATCACTTTGAAGTGGCCATCGCCACGGCGGTCATGCTCTTTGGTCTCAACTCCGGGGCGGCGCTGGCCACGGTGGTGGGGGTTCTCATCGAAGTGCCGGTGATGTTGATGTTGGTGGAATTCTGTAAAAAGACCGCCTTTTGGTTCCCCCGGGACCCCCAAAAAGCCACCCTCCTCGATCCCCGTTGCCTCAGCGCCTATGATTGACCTGACCCCTCCTCCCCTGCAACCCTCCACCCATCCGCCCCGGATTCTCTTTCTCTACGGTTCCTTGCGGGAGCGTTCCTATAGCCGTTTGTTGGCCGAAGAAGCCGCCCGCATTATTTCCGCCTACGGCGCCGAGGTTCGGATCTTTGACCCGAGGGAATTACCCCTGCGGGGTCAAGTGCCCGACAGTCATCCCAAGGTTCAGGAACTCCTGGAATTGAGCCAATGGTCGGAAGGGCAGGTCTGGTCTTCCCCGGAAATGCACGGCAACATCACGGGGGTAATTAAAAATCAAATTGACTGGATTCCCCTAGAAATCGGCTCTGTGCGTCCCACTCAGGGCAAGACCCTAGCGGTGATGCAGGTCAGCGGCGGCTCCCAGTCCTTTAACGCCGTTAATAGTCTCCGTATTTTGGGGCGCTGGATGCGGATGTTTACGATTCCGAACCAATCCTCCGTGGCTAAGGCCTATCAGGAGTTTGAGGAGGACGGCGCGATGAAGGATTCCCCCTACCGAGACCGGGTCGTTGACGTTATGGAGGAGTTATTTAAGTTCACCCTGCTTCTACGGGACCGGGTGGATTATCTCACCGACCGTCACAGCGAGCGCCGAGCTAAGGGAATGGAGGGTTGAGCCTAACTCGCTTTACCCCGATAAGTAAATCCCCCTTTGTAAGGGGGACTTTGAAACCGGTTTCTCCCTTCCAATCAGCTGTACTGAGCTAGTTCTAGCCGAAGGACTGGTAGGGGCTAAAGAAAATCGCCGTTTAATCTGAAATCTGTCCTCTGAAATCTGGAATCTGAACCATGAAACGCGTCATGTTCGTCTGCAAAAAAAACTCCGCCCGTTCCCAAATGGCGGAAGGCTTCGCCAAAACCCTCGGCGCCGGTAAAATCAGCGTTACCAGTTCCGGTCTAGAAGCCAGTCAAGTCCGTCCCGAAGCTATCGCCGCCATGAAGGATATCGGCATTGATATTAGCGACCAGACCTCCAAGGCGCTGGCGGATTTTAATTCCGAAGATTACGACATCGTTATTTCCCTCTGCGGTTGCGGGGTTAATTTACCCCCCGAATGGTTAATCCGAGACATCTTTGAAGATTGGCAGTTGGACGACCCCGCCGAAGCGCCGGAAATTTTTCCCCGGGTGCGGGACGAGGTCAAAGCTAAGGTGGAGGAACTGCTAGCGGCGCTGGGTTAACCCAATACCTGAACGGGGGCCTTAATTTCTCCACGGTTCCCCGGTTTCTAAAAACGTTCTCGGTAGTTGATTCAAACTAAGTTTTTGATCCTTCATACGAAGGATTTTTTTATTGATTTAGTGCTTGGACGCTACTGGCATAATAACCTTTTGCGTTCTTTTTCTTCTCGAATCTTACACGAGTACCAGGGAGTAGGTCGTTTAGGTTACCGCTGTAGCCACGACTGTCAAAATATACATTATCTTCATCTCTATTCACTTGTCTGATGAAACCAAACCAAAATTCATCTCTGTGAATATAGCGGTGTCTGTGCTGGTGAGAGACAATAAAATTGCTGAAATCCTTACACATTAAGGGTTTCAGTGTTCTCACTCGTCTGAATACCGCTATAATTCTGAAAACAGTACCCTCGTAGATGATATTGTTACTGTCTTCTTGAATTAAACCTCGAATAAAACTCTCACGAGCCCTTTGTAGTAATAATTCAGTAAATTCTTTATTATCTTTGATGCCATAGGAGCTTTTTCCTCTTTGAGTCCATAATTTTTTTGTTGAATCAAAAACACTTAATACAGAATCTAATTTCTGCTCAAATACTATTTCTTGCAAGATATAGCGGTATTCTTGTGAGTGAGGGACAAAAGTCGGAAAATCTGCTAAGATCTAAATCATTCTCTATTAAGGTGAGACTTAATGAAAGCTTATTCGATAGATCTCCGTCAGAAAATTATCGACGCTCGGATAAAAGATC
>JBKCES010000189.1:0-6758 GCA_046304295.1 Cyanobacteriota bacterium
CGGCAACAAATCCTTGATTCGTTCCCACTGATCATCTCTTAAAGCGTACTGTCTTATCATCATCGCTGGTTATCCTCTCAAGTAATTTCCATGCACATGATAGCCTAAAAGTCAATCCTCGTAATTGATGACACGCCCTAGCCTTTCTCCGGGCTTTCGGATTGCGCCCAAACTGGAAGGTTTGACGATTCAGGACGTAAAACAAGCATTTAAACGCTACCACCCCTTACCCTTGGGCAAACAGGGCAGTAGCGAAATTGACTATGCCTTCTACACCCCCGATTTCTTTGTCCGCGGGATTGACGGGCGCTATTACCTCGTAGAAACCAAAGGACGGGAAGACCGGGATGTGCCCTTAAAAGCCAAAGCGGCCATTGCCTGGTGCGAGGCCGCCTCCACGGAAACGGTGCAATGGCGCTATCTCTACATTCCCCAAGGCGTCTTTGAACGGATGGCGGGCGATACCCTTGCCGAACTTGCCCGCGCTTGCGCTCCCGCGCTCCAAAACTTGTTCCAGGCTGAGGAGTTTCAGGATTTGCCTCTGTTTGCCAACTTGGGGCAAGAAGGGACTGGGGTGGATAGCCTGATTGATCCGGGCATTCTCAACGCCCTGCCTTCCCGCTATCGCCGCGCCGCGGATCAAGCTATCATGCTCTATCGCTTCTTTGAAAACAAAGCGGGAATGAATTACGCTCCAGTCTTTACCCCGCTACTGGGTTCCCTGGACGAAGTGGCTAAAGGCTTTCTCGCGCGGCGCTTGCAACCCGAGATGCCGGTTACCGTGGATGACCAAAAAGCTTGGTTTACTCCCTATCTGGACGGCGCTGACCGTAAATCAGAGGACTATTACCGCAAACTCGCCCAAAACTTGAAGCGGACGCTAGTGTTTAATAATGGGCTGTCGCTGATCGGTTTGTTGCGCTCTTGTTTAGACTTTGCTCTCAATGACCCAGCAAACATTGGCGGTGTTTTTGAAGCCTTAAAGACCCAGTTACGGTTTCAGGGTGGACACAAAGTTCTAGAAACTGTCAACCGCGTCAATGACTTTCGCAATACCTACATCGCTCACCAGCCACAAGAGTTAACCGATCAAAGGTTAGCTGAACAAGAACTCAAAATTTGGATCGAGGCATTGCACATGATTGGAAAGTAAACGAAATGTACGTGCCAAGCGAGATAACCCACATTCCGCAGGTTGCCGCTATTGATAGCGTAATTCACTTAAACTACGCTTGCGGCAGTGTGTTGGTGCAGATTTACGCTCTACCTGTGGGGCATCTTTTTGTTCTGCTACGCTCCATATAGCGTGTGCGGAAGGTGGAAGATAACAAATCGATGGAGCCGACCGCCGAAAGGTTATCTGTGGGCATCAAAAGTAATCTGCGGCGGCTCATCTCAATCAGTCTATCGCCCCGGTTAGGGTTAAGCGATAGATTTTACCGCTTGCAAAGAAAAGCCTTCTTTTTTGAGAGACTCCGCCAGCGCCAGATTGTTTTTAACCCGGTCCACAAAAACCACGCCGTTGAGGTGGTCGATTTCGTGGAGGATGACCCGGGCGAGCAGACCATCGCACTGACGGCGCTGGGGCCGGCCCCATTCGTCTTTGTAACTGACCTCGATGGCTTCTGGTCGGGTGACTTCAAAATAGATATTGGGAATACTGAGACACCCTTCTTCCACAACACAAGTGCTTTGACTGGTCCGGAGAATTTGGGGATTGATCAGGATATAGGGCGGATTCTCCGGTTTATCCGGCTCGCAGTCCACCACCAGCAACTGTTTATTGATCCCCACCTGGGGGGCCGCTAGACCGATGCCGTTAGAGCTATACATGGTCTGAAGCATTGCTTTGGCTAAGTCGCGGATACTGGCATCAATTTTGGTGACCCGTTTAGCCGGTTGCCGGAGTACCTTGTCCCCCAGATAGTGCAGTTGTAGAGGGGGCTGTTCTAATTTTTGTTTGTCGACGGTCAGGGTGGCGGTCATAGAGCCAAGGTCAAGTATGGGATCAGGTCGAAAAAAAGGCTCTTTTCATCATAAACCCGCCGGTTGGTTTCTGGGATGGTCGCCTACCGAGAAAGATTAGCGACGATCAGGCCGATATACTCCTTCAAGGCTCGGGTGGTAACTTCCAAATTCCCCGCCTCCGGTAGGAGGGAAATCAGGAGTTTTTCCCAGGTAACGCTTGCCTCCGGAGCCGTCACCGTTAGGTAATCCGTCGGCGCCGGAATGACGGCGATGCCTTCCTGCTCAAAAATAAGCAACGCCCGGGGCATGTGGAAAGCGGAGGTTATCAACAGCGCCGGGGTCAGGCCCTTTTGGGTCAAAATCGGTTTCACGAACTGGGCGTTTTGGCGGGTATTGAGGGAATCCGGCTCCAAAATCAACGCCTCCCTCGAGACACCCATTTTCACCAGTAACTCCGCCATATCTTCCGCCTCCGGTGCTCCGGTGCCCATCCAGCCAATGCGTCCCCCGGAGAGAAGAATTAACGGTGCTTTTTCCTGCTGGTAGAGAGTTAAAGCCTGCAACAGTCGGTCGCCAGCCTCCGCCACTTCGGGAAAGGTTCGGGGCGGCAGACGGGGATGGGTGCTTCCCCCCAGCACAATCATCACCGGCGCCGGGGGCACGGGATTCGGCGCCGGAATTCGCTGTTCCAAGGAGCGCATGAGTCCCTGGCTCACCCAAAAATTGCCGCTCAGGAGAACCAAGGCTAGAGTCGCCCAAAGGGGCCATTGCAGGGGCGAGCGCCGGCGCCAGGCCCAAACCCCCATTCCTGCGAGGAGCAGACTCGTTAATCCCAGGGGGTAGAGAAAGAGAGGCAGTAATTTGGAGAGGAATAGCATTTAAGGGACGGAACCCGGTTGAAAATACTCGTGGCGGAGGTAGGGCGCCGCCACGACGGTTCCCGGGATTTCCCCGCAGTAAACCTCGGTTCCAGCGCCGCCCGCTTTGGTTTTCACATATCCCAACGCTCGGTTGCCAGCGGCGCTGGTAATCAGCCCGACCTTTTCCCCGGCGATAGTGAGGGGGATTCCTTCCGCCACCGGCGCCGAAAAATCCAGCGCCCAGAGTCGTTGCTTGACGCCTTTGTAGGTGTTTAACCGGGCGATGGTTTCCTGACCGATATAACAGCCCTTATCAAAGGAAACCGCCCGCCAGAGTCCCGCTTCTAGGGGATTATAGTCTTCCGTCAGTTCCCGCTCCGGCGCCGGGCGGCCTTGATAAATCCGCAGGGCCTCCCATTCTTCTTCCTTTAAAGGCGTTAAAGGCGCCAGGGTTTCCAGAAGTTGATTTTCAACACTGAGGGGATACCAGAGGGTAAAACCCGGTAAATCTAAACCGGTTTCTGGACTGAGATAAAGTTCTCTTTCCCGCCAGCACCAGGTTAAAAACTCGTCTGGCGCCGGGCAGGTCGCACCGAGGGGCGCCAGCCAATCCTGGTGGGAAGAGCCTAACACCGTTAGCCAACCATACTCCCCTAAGTCGTCCGCCACCGCCACCTTATCCATCGGGAAAATATAGCGGTCGAGCCACTGGCATAAAAATTCCCGGCGCTGGGGGGAGACCCGGAGCCAGAGCGCCGATTCCGTGACCAAAACTGTTGCTAGCTCTAAAGTTCTTCCTGTAGAGGTGACAAAAACCGTCTCCGTCCACTGTCCGGGGCGCCGTTGTTGGATCTGTTGGGGGGATTGATTGTGGAGAAAGCGGGCCTGGTCGGCGCCGGTGAGTCGCAGTAGCCCGATGTCCTGGGGGCGGTAGAGTCGGGTTTCCCGGGAAAGCAGAATGCTAGGCTCAAGAGTGGCGGCAGTGGTGGACGACATTAATCCTGATATCCGGGGTGAAAATCGCTTTCGCCTATGGTGACATTCTCCCGGCGCTGAAGGCAACTCGATTAGAAAGAGGCCGCCCGTTGCGCTCCCTTCGCGCCGGGGCTAGAATCAAAGACTAAATCACGCCGTCCCTCCCGTCATGGTTACTCTTTTCTACAGCCCCGAATTTCTCAACCATGACACCGGCGCCTTCCATCCCGAATCCCCGGCCCGTTTAACTGCCATTGAGGCGGCGCTGAAGAAAAAGCCCTGGGCCAATTATCTCCACTGGCGGACTCCCCCAGCGCCGGAAAGTCGCAATATTCTCTACTGGTTAAAACAAGTCCACGCTCCTGAATATCTGCAAGCTTTAGAACAAATGACACTTCGGGGCGGCGGTGCTTTGGATAGCGACACCCCCGTCAGCGCCGAGAGTTACCCGGTGGCGCTCCTAGCCGCCAGCGCCTGGTTGGACGGCGTCGATCAAGCCTTAAGGGAGCCGGTCTTTGTCCTCAGCCGTCCCCCCGGCCACCACGCCCTACGGGAGCGGGGCATGGGCTTTTGTTTACTGAATAACGCCGCAGTCGCGGCCCGCTACGCTCTCTCTTTAGACGGCGTCGAACGGGTGGGGATTGTGGATTGGGACGTCCACCACGGCAACGGCACGGAGGCCTTAGTCGCGGACAATCCTCAGATTTTTTATTGCTCCCTCCATCAATATCCCTTTTATCCCGGTAGCGGCGCCGCCCAGGAGCGGGGACTCCATGACAATATTTTGAATATTCCCCTCAGGGCCGGGAGCGGCTTGGCGGAGTATGAAGACGCCTTTCAATCCCAGGTTTTACCCTTTTTCCAAAGCGCCAACCCCGATTTACTAATTGTCAGCGCCGGTTACGATGCCAATCGGGACGACCCCCTAGCGGGCATGAATCTGGTTCCCCAGGATTACGGCGTCCTGACCCACCATCTGTTAACCCTCAAGCGTCCGCTTCTCTTTGGTCTGGAAGGGGGTTACGATCTCCCCAGTCTTGGACAATCCGTAGCGGCCACCCTCGCGGCGCTGTTGGATTAAAGTCATGGCTTCTCCCCATTTAACCCCCAAGGAAACCTGGCGCTATCGGCAACTGTTCGGCGCCATTATTTTCCTTTTTTTCGCCACCTCTTTTTTGGAGTTGAACGCTTTTTGGACGCTGGTTTTAAGCATTTTGCTCTCGGTGACGACCTTGCTAGCCATCCGCACCTTTCCTCTTGCGACTTTTACCAAGGTTTCGCTTCGGCTTCTACTCTTTTTAGCGCTGGGAATTAATCTGGTTCAGGAATCCCCGGCACTGCCAAACTTAAGCTTGGGGCTACAGGTTCTTAGCAGCGCCCTCTACGCTCTATTTTTAGGCTTAACCATTCTATTTCTCAGTCAAAGATTTTTACAGGTTACCGATGTCAACACCGATGTGATTATTGGTAGCGTTAGTGTTTATTTGTTGCTGGGAATTTTTTGGTTTATTCTCTACGATATTCTTCTCAACTTTAACCCTGACGCCTTTAAAGGATTGGGAGCGCCCCTGCGTCAATCCCAAAATAGCTTGCTTTATTTTAGTTTTACTACCCTCACCACCCTGGGCTTCGGCGACATCACCCCCGTTCACCCCGCCGCCATGGGTTTGGCTAACCTAGAGGCCATTGCCGGACAACTCTACCCCGCCATTTTAATCGCCCGTTTGGTGAGTTTATTTTCGGTTCAGCAGGAAGAAGAGCTTCCCCCCGAATAACAACAGAATTCATTGAAACAAACCCCGTACCGCTCACGCCTCCATGTTCAGCAAAATTTTCAGTGCCCCCCGCCTTTGAGCCTGAGCAAAGGCTTCCAAGCCCGCCTCTAGGGGATAAACCGCTTCCACTAAATCCTCCGTCCGAATTTTGCCGGTCTCCAGCAGTCGTAGAGCCGGGGCGAAGGGACCGCAACGGGAACCCACTAGAGTAATTTCATTGACCACAATGCTTGCCATATCTAGGTTTACCCGACCGGCGTAGGTACTTTTTAGAACCAAAGTTCCCCGGGGCCGCAGACAGTCTAGAGCCAAGGCTAAACCCTCCGGGTTGCCGGTGCATTCCACCGCGATGTCGAAATTCCGTAGCGCCGTTTCTGGAGCCAAGGCTGTGGCGATACCGAAATCCCCTAGGCGAGCTAACTTCGCCGGATGACGCCCAATCACCCAGAGTTCGCAACCCGTTAAAGCCAAGGTCTGGGCGATCAGTTGCCCCAGCTTGCCGTCCCCCGCCACCAAAACCCGGCTTTGGGGCGTAATGTTGACTTGAGTTTGAATTTGCAGGGCCGCCGCCAAGGGTTCCGTAAAAGTGGCCGCCTCGGCGCTGACGGAGTCCGGGACGGGATGGAGGTTCGCCGCCGGTAGAGTCAGGTATTCCCCAAAAGCACCGTTGCGGTTCACAATGCCCAAAACGGTGCGGCGCTCGCAGTGGTTCGACAGTCCCCCCCGGCAAAAACGACACTGGCCGCAAACTGCATTAATTTCCCCCGCCACCCGGCGCCCCTGGAGTTCCTCCGGGCCCTCTACCACTTCCCCGACAAATTCATGGCCGGGAACGCCCCGGTAGGGGTAATAACCCCGCAGAAGTTCAAGGTCGGTATTACAAATTCCCGCCCTTAACACTCGCACCAGCACCTCTCCCGTCGGCGCTTCGGGTTGGGGCAGATCGGCGCGGAAACTGAGCGTTTGCGCTTCGAGCCAGAGTCCTTTCATGGGTTTTAACCTGCAACCTGAAATGAATTACAGCAGAGCCTTGATATCCCCTGCAATCTCCTCCGGTTTCGTGATGGAGCCGTAGCGTTTGACCACCTGACCCTGCCGATCCACCAGAAATTTGGTGAAGTTCCACTTGATGGCCTCCAGACCGAAAATACCGGGTTGAGCCTGGGTCAAGTATTTAAAC
>JBKCES010000190.1:0-5599 GCA_046304295.1 Cyanobacteriota bacterium
CCGGCAACAAATCCTTGATTCGTTCCCACTGATCATCTCTTAAAGCGTACTGTCTTATCATCATCGCTGGTTATCCTCTCAAGTAATTTCCACGCACATGATAGCCTAAAAGTCAATCCTCGTAATTGATGACACGCCCTAGTAAACAGAGAGTGACTTCCATCTTTTTCCCTGATCAGCACTGTTAACAGGACAAAATTTCCCTGTCGGAGGGGACTGACATCCCCCGGTGCCTTGCCTAATCTGGAGTTACGGTTTGAGAGCGTTTTTATCTCCGCCGATTCCCGATTTTAGCGAGGTTCTCCCTATGTTTACTGTTGCCTCTTCCGCTCATAAATCTTTGCACACCTTAACCACCGCCGCCCTTCTCGGCGTCTTTGCGCTAACCGCCGCCGCGCCGGTGGCCGCCAAACCTGTAACCCGCCCCCTGGGTTCCTACCGCTCCTATAACCGCGTGGGCCAAACGGCGCCGGCTCCGACGGTCTTTACGGGCAGTTTACCGGCGGGGACATGGATTCCCCTAGCCGATCCCAGCGGTCAATCCCTAGAAGTTCAAAAAGGACAAAGCCTCTCCCTGACCCTGCAAACCGCGGCTCCAATCCGGGACGGCCAGGGACGGGTCTTGATTCCCAGGGGGAGCGAAGTTTTAGGGCAACTGCGTCCCACCAGTAACGGAGTCCAGTTTGTCGCCCAACAGATTTACCTTCCTAACGGGCAGTGGGCCCCTCTCAATGCGACGTCCCGAGAACTGACGGATTTTAGCCAAACCACGCCCAAAGCCAGCGCCGCCGACGTTGTTAAAGGCACCTTGGCCGGGGCCGGCGCCGCTACGGTTTTAGCCGGTGTCACCGGCGACCGACGTATCGAGGCCCTAGAGGTTCTAGGCGGCGCGGCCTTCGGCGCCTTGGCGGGCTGGGGCTTACCCGCCGCAGGTATTATCGGCGGCGACAGTAAAGGAGTTTTAACCATCGATCCGGCCCGGGATTTAACCCTAACCCTGCAATCGCCCCTGACCCTCAACGGCGCTCAAGAAACCTACCGCTACACGCCCAGCGCCCGCTATTGATCCTGACTCAACAGAGACTCGACCGCCCGTTGAAACTGATCAGTACGGGCGTTTAGTCCCTCGATTTGTTGGGGCGGGGAGGCATCTGTTAGGATAACCAAAACGAACCGAGAATCTTCCGTGTCCAGCTCCGCCCCCCCTCAAATCCTCTGCTTAGGGGAAATTCTCTTTGACGATCTAGCGGATCAACCGGGTTTGCCTCTAGCCGCCGTCCAGAGTTGGAGCGCCTATCCGGGGGGAGCTTCAGCCAACGTCGCCTGTGGTTTAGTTAAATTAGGGACTGCGGCGGGGTTTATCGGTTGTGTCGGAGAGGACGCAGCCGGAGACGCTTTAACCCAGGTTTTGATCCGAGAAGGCGTCAATATTCAGGGACTCCAGCGTCATCCCCAGGCGCCCACCCGCCGGGTTTATGTGACCCGAAGTCTGGAGGGAGACCGCAGTTTCGCCGGATTCGGCGCTGTCGCCACAACAGCCTTCGCAGACGCTCAACTACGAGGGGATTTGATCCCGGCGGATTGCTTTACCCGCGCTGAATATTTGGTTTTGGGCACGATTCCCCTGGCCTATCCCCAGAGTCGAGGGGCGGCGGAGCAAGCTCTGTCCTTGGCTCAGAGTCGGGGGACGCAGATCGTTGTAGACCTCAATTGGCGGCCCGTGTTTTGGCCAGACCAGAAAGGGGCTATTCCCCTAATTCAAACCCTATTAGAGCAGGCTGACTTCCTTAAATGCGCAGATGAAGAGGCTCAGTGGTTTTTTAACACCCAGGATTTAGCCGCAATTCAGCGCCGCTACCCCCGGTTGCGGGGAATTTTACTCACAGCCGGTGAACGGGGGTGTCGTTATCTCCTGGGGGAAACCCAGGGCAAAGTTCCCGCCTTTACCCTGCCTGTGGTGGATACGACCGGCGCTGGGGACGCTTTTTTGGCGGGTTTTCTCTGTTGTGCACTCCGGGACGGAGTCCAGCTTTTGACTGATCCCGATGCGGCCCGGCAAGCTATCTGCTACGCCAGTGCCGTCGGGGCGCTGACCACCCTCGGCCCTGGCGCTATCGCTCCCCAACCCCGTTCCTGGGAGGTGGAGCATTTTTTACAGTTCAAGCAATTACCCACTCGCCCATGGGAAAGTGAGTAGCGAAGGATTGGATGGATCCCCTAGCGTCTCTCAATACGAGACCAATTATGGTCGTAAACTGAGATGCTTTTGTTTTTTGGGAGTCAGTGAAGCCGCCAATTCATCCCCTGATAGATTCTCCCTTGCGGCCAGCGCCGCCTTTATTCTCCGGTTCTCCCCTTCCCAAGGGGGGTTAGGGGAGATTTTGACAGTTGTGTATACATCGTATCTACGCTAGGGACAAATCCGAGCGCATCTGCCGCATCAAGCTAGCCATCTCTAGGGCGTTGAGGGCGTAGTGCCAACCGTGGTTCCCCTTGATGCCCGCCCGTTCCAGCGCCTGTTGGAGGGTGTCAGTGGTTAAAATGCCGAAAATGACGGGGACGCCGGTTTGGATCGCCACCGCGGCTATGCCTTTGGCGGCTTCCCCAGCCACGTAGTCAAAGTGGGGCGTCTGGCCCCGAATGACGGCGCCGAGGCAAATAATAGCGTCGTAGCGGTTGGAGAGGGCTAACTGTTTGGCCACCAAGGGGACTTCAAAACTACCGGGCACCCAGGCGTAATCCACCTGAGAACCCGTCGGCTCCACATCGACACCGTGGCGCTTGAGGCAATCCTGACAAGCCGCCAGCAGTTTATCCGTCACCAGATCGTTAAAGCGGGCAATAACAATGGCGAAGCGTGGGGGGGGAGACACCCCTGCGAAAGTCCCCTCAAAGGTGGTCATGGGTTCAGGAATTTTGGGGTTAAATCACGAAAAAATTGAGGACAGCCACCAGAATCACCAGAATCGCCCAGATGCCGGAGCCAAGATACAGGAGCGGTTTGGATTGATCCCAATTTTGGGGAGAGGCGTAGGCCACCGGCACGCCCACCACCATCAGGAAGGAAAAGGCCACTAGGGCGACAAGAGCAATTTGAAACACAATAACCATTTTTTAAGTTCTCCTAATCAGGATCAAGGGGGGAGCTTGTTATGGAAAGACGTTTCTGTACCCTACCAAAATTTGTCCCCCCTGGGAAGAGCGGGCGTCTAAGAAAGCGGGGTTAAATCCGCCAGTGCCGTCTGGATGGCCTGCTTTTGCTCTGCGTCGTAGCCCCAGCGGGTTAAAAAATCTCCGTATTCCCCGGAGCCGTTCTGGAGACTGGTCTGGAGTTGGTGAAGTTTAGCCTCCATATTGGGCAGAGCTAACGCTTGGAGCAAACCCTGGGTTCGGCGCCGCACCCGCAGGGAAACTTCGGCGGCGCTTTCATCCCCCTGGCGCCGGTGGAAAACGGCCATGGCGGAGGACATGGCTAAATTTTTAACCAGCAGTTCCCCCACGATCTCCGGGGCGCTGGCTAGGGCGCAGAGCAGTTCCGGGCTAGGGCGGTCGGAGCTGGGGCTATCGCTGGTCAGGTAGGTGACAAAAAAGCCCCGAGCGCCGTTTTCGCTTTGCGCCAGTTGAGTCACTTGGGTTTGTAGCGCTTCGGGGGTTAAGCCGTGGTTATCTAAAGCATCTAAGAGAGCTTGGCTTTGGTCGAGGGCTTCTTCAAAGGTCAGGGTCATGGGTCGGAGCTGAGCGGCAAAATGGCGGTTGGAGTCGAATAACAATTATAATGGGGGCGTTAACGGAGCTTCCTCAACTTCCCCTTAAAGATCTAATGGAGCAGGACATTCGTTGGCGACAGCGCCTAGATAATTATCAAAAAGCCCTCGCTCAACTGACTCAATTTATTGAAAAAGACCAGTTAAACGAACTCGAAGAACAGGGCTTAATCAAAGCCTTTGAATATACCTATGAACTGGCGTGGAAAGTAATTAAAGATTACTATGAAGAGCAGGGGGAGGTGACCCTTCAGGGCAGTCGAGATGCCTTTAGATTAGCCTTTCAACGGGGACTGATTACGGAGGGTCAAAGTTGGATGGCGATGATTAAGAGCCGCATTGCCACGGTTCATACCTACAATCCTGAAATCGCTCGACAGGTTGCCAAAGACATCCGTAACACCTATTTTCCTCTGTTTCAAGACCTGAATCAAATTTTAGCGACATTATGACTCAGTTTGGACTAGCTCCGGCGACCATCGCCCAAATTCAACAGGTTTTTAGTGCCTATCCCGAAATTGAGCAGGCTATTCTTTATGGTTCCCGGGCTAAGGGTAACTATCGCCCCGGCTCTGATATTGATTTGACCCTTGTCGGCGATTTAAGCGGCACCCGATTTCTGGCCCTGCAAACTCAACTGGATGATTTACTTTTACCCTATACTTTGGATATTTCCCTGTTTAGTCAGCTAAAGTATCCGCCGCTTCTGAACCATATTCAGAGAGTCGGCATCCGTTTTTATTCGGCCCAAAAGCCCATCGCCCAAGCAGTTGTTTATTGAGAGGTTTTAGGGGTATGTCCCAAGGCAAAGAGACCGCTATTTTGATCTCCGCTCTAGCGATTACCAGTGCCTTGGTGGCGGGGGGAGGTTGGTTTCTGACTCGGCAACTGTCCGGCAACGGGTCTCCCCAGGGCGCGACGCCTCAAACCCTGCCGCCGCCGCCTTCTCCCGCTTCGGCCATGGCATTCGCTAAACCGGAGCAAGTTCCTGCTGGCACGGTGGTGCGCATTGACGGCTCCACCAGTATGGTCAACATCAACGAAGCCCTGAAAAAAGCCTTTACCGCCGCTTTCCCCGGCGCCCAAGTGCAGACCCAGGCCAACGGTTCCGATAAGGGGATTTTGGCGCTCCTCACCGGACAAATTGAGTTAACCGCCAGTTCTCGTCCCCTCAACCCCCAGGAACAGGCCCAGGGATTAACGGCGGTGCCCGTCGCGAGGGATCAAATCGCCATTGTGGTCGGATTAGACAATCCTTTCCAGGGGAATCTCTCTGTCCAACAAGTGCGGGATATTTTCCAGGGTAAAATCACCAACTGGAGTCAAGTGGGGGGGCCGGCGGCGCCGATTCAGGTCATTAATCGCCCTCCTATTAGCGGCACTTACCAGATGTTTCAAAGCCTCGTCCTCGAAGGTGCGGCCTTTGGTCAGGGCCCCAATTTTACCAATCTAGAGCGGGATGCCACCACCCCTCTCCTTCGAGCTTTAGGAAAACAGGGGATTGGTTACGCCACCTACATTCAGACTGCCCAACAAAAAACCGTGCGGGTCTTGCCTATCGATAACACCCGACCAGGAGATCCCACCTATCCCCTCCAGCGAGAACTCTTCTATATCTATAAAGCACCGCCGACGGAACCCGCTAAGGCTTTCTTGGGCTTTACCATTTCTCCCGAGGGCCAGGCGGCACTAAGCCGGATTCAATAGTCTCGCCCAGCTGGCTAAACGGTGCCGTCTGTGAAGACAATAGAGAAGACGCTGGTTGAGCGTAGCCGAAGCCAGGGTTTTGAAAAAAGTTTTGGGAGCTGAAAAGCTTACGGGGAGGGGGATTGGGG
>JBKCES010000191.1:0-16133 GCA_046304295.1 Cyanobacteriota bacterium
CCTCTCCATTTCCCCCAATCCCCCTCCCCGTAAGCTTTTCAGCTCCCAAAACTTTTTTTCAGACCCCTGGCTTCGACTACGCTCAGCTAGCGTCTTATCTTCTCTCTTCACAAAGAGCGCCGTTCATTTACGCCGAATTGCGGTTGACCCCGCCTCCCCCGCTCAACGTTATGGCTTATCCCCTTCACCTCGCTTTTATCTGGCACCAGCACCAGCCGCTATATAAAGTGAAAGATCCGGGAGGGAGCAGTCGTTACCATTTGCCCTGGGCGCGGCTCCATGGCATTAAGGACTATCTAGATTTGGTGGAAGTCCTGGCCCAGTTTCCCCGCCTGCGGCAGACGATTAATCTTTCTCCGACTCTGCTCGTCCAACTTCAGGATTACGCCAAGGGAGAAGCCCTCGATCCCTATTTGACCCTCAGCGCCACGCCAGTGGCAATGTTGACGGCGGAGCAAAAGGCCTTTGCCCTCGAATCTTTCTTTGACGCCAACTACGAAACTCAGATTGCCCCCCAGCCCCGTTACCGGCAACTTTATCAAGAGCGCCGAGCCAAGGGGGTTTTAGGTTGTCTGGAGCAGTGGCGACCCCAGGACTACGAAGACCTACTGGCTTGGCATAACTTAGCCTGGTTCGATCCCCTCTGGCGCCTGAACGACGCCGAGATTCGCCATTGGTTTCATCAACAACACGGCTTTACTCTCAGCGACCGCCAGCGGATTCTAGCTAAACAGCGCGAAATCATTAGCCGTATCTTGCCCCGCCATCGGCAACTCCAGGACAAGGGACAACTGGAAGTCATCACCTGCTCCTACAGCCACCCGATTTTGCCCCTACTGGCGGATAGCAACAGCGCCCGTTTCGCCCAACCCGAAGCTCCCCTGCCCGATCCCCGCTTTTGTTGGTCGGAAGATATCGCCCTGCAACTGCGCCGGGCTAAAGCCCTATACCGAGAGAACTTTGGACGAGATCCCCAGGGGGTCTGGCCCTCTGAACTGGCGGTGAGTCCCGAAATTTTGCCCGCCTTAGCCCAAGCTCGTTTCCAGTGGCTCTGCGCCGATGAGGAGATTCTTTCCCGCACCTTGGGGCATCCCCTGGAGCGAGACCTCACGGGACAGTTATCCCGTCCCGAACGGCTCTACCGTCCCTATCGCCTCCCCACCGCCGACGGCGACTTAGCTATCGTCTTTCGAGACCAGCGCCTCTCGGATTTAATCGGTTTTGGCTACGCCCATCGCTCTCCCGAGGACGCGGTGTCCGATTTCCTCGCCTATCTGCGGGCCGTCGCCCTCCGTTTACAAAGCCAACAGAGTCAAAACACCCCCGGCGGTCTCCAGTCTCCTTGGCTCGTGACCATCGCCCTGGACGGGGAAAACGCCTGGGAAAATTATCCTGAGGACGGTCTGCCCTTTCTCAGACTGCTTTATCGGAGTTTAAACCGCCTCAGCGAACGGGGACAACTGGAATTGGTGACCGTCGCCGACTATTTAAACCGTTTTCCCCCGAACCAAACCTTACCGCCGGAACATTTACACCGGGGCTCTTGGATTAAAGCCAGCTACAGCACCTGGATTGGCGAGCGCCACAAGAATCAAGCTTGGGATTATTTGATCGACGCCCGTCAGACCCTCGCCCATCACCCGGAAGCCACGGAGGAGAATAACCCGGAAGCCTGGGAGGCGCTCTATGCCGCGGAAGGCTCCGACTGGTTTTGGTGGTTTGGGGAAGGCAACGCCAGCGCCCAGGACGCTATCTTTGACCGGCTCTTTCGGGAACATTTGATTAACTTTTATCAGGCGTTGAATGAAACCGTTCCGTCTTATCTATACCATCCCCTCCAGAGCTATCCCAAACCCCCCGCCCAGGAACCCTGGGGCTATATCCATCCCCAGATTGAGACACCCTTGCAACCAGAGCAATGGAGCCGGGGCGGCCGTCGGGAGTTGGCGCTGGTAGCCGACGGATTGGGAACGAACGAAGCGGTTCAAACCCTGATCTACGGTTGGGATCTGGAAACTTTTTACCTCCGCCTCGACTTTCGCCCCGGCGCTTCCCGCCCCCAGGAATTTCACCTCCTCTGGTACTTCCCCGGACTCTCCTTGCCTAACAGCCCGGCGCCGTTAGCCAGTGTTCCCGACGAGGCGCCCAATAATTACCGCTTCCACCAACACCTCGGGCTTAACCTTGAAACCGGCGCTCTGTGGTTAAAAACGGCTCCGTCTCCTTTCCAATGGCAGGCCCAAAGCTGTCAGGCCCAGTTTATTCTCGGAGATTCCTTGGCGCTGGCCTTACCCTGGCACAATTTGCAACAGCCGCCCCACCGAGAGATTCATTTTGTTTTACTCTTCGCCCATCAAGGGGAGTACCAGGGTCGAGTTTGGCCGGGGGATTTGCTTAAGGCGACGATTCCTTAGACTCAGATACCAGTTATCAAATTAGCTATAGCAGTCCTAATTATAGATGGTGAACACAATCAGAAGCTTATTGCCCCAGCCCCTCTTGGTAAGGCTACTGTGTATACACAAATGTCAGAATCCCCCCTAACTCCCCTTGGAAAGGGGGGAACCGGCCTTCAAGGTCCCCCTTACAAAGAGGGATTGTCCCACTGAGCTTGCCGAAGTGTAAGGGGATAAAGCCCAAAACTGAGTCTTTAACCAAGATCTCTGTACGCCGTAGCTTGGTAAAAGGGGCGCTAACTGGAGCCTGTTCGTGATTCACTTCGTTCTGCTGCTATGTCCCCAAACCTCTACAAATCAGATCTAAACAATACTGCCCCGCTTGCGGGCCTCCTTGGGGGAGATATTCATCTTCTCCAAACCGGAGCGGGCCATTTGTTGCTCCAACAGGGCGAAAAAACGGGCCCGGTCGCTCCCCCGCACCACCGCCTGGTTATGGGCTTCCGCCAGTGCCACGGGGTAGCCGTAGCCCTTTTGCACCTGGGCCAGCATAATACCCAGGGCTTGATTTAAGAGGGTTTCGTTTCTGACCACCCAGTGGGGAAACTCCGCCCGGGCCACCTCGCTCCCCACATGGACATAGCAGAAATAAATTTTTTGCTCAGGAGGATAGAGGTCTAAAATCCGTAGGGAACTGCGCCAGAGAGGACTCCGTTCCCCTGGTTGCAGGAGATAGCCCCAAAAAGAAGCGTCCCGGAGGGGATCAAAGACTTGACAGAGGGTTTTCTCCCCTTCCGCCAGACCGTCGCAGTGGCTCGGACAGTTGGGTTCGGGAAAGGGACAGGCTGGCAGACGGAGGAAATTCACCGCTTCCGTACTACGGGAAAAACTGAGGTAGCCCATAAAGGGAATCTGATGGCGCCGTAACTCTTCCCAGGCGTCTAAAATCGGGTTCAAAATCCGTTCCCGAGCGGCCTGGGGCAGGGTTTCCAAAAACCAGTAAATCAAAGAGCCGTCCATCATCGCTAAATTCGGCTCGTCGTGGGGGCCCGGGGGCTTGACCCAACGGCAGGCCAACTCCGCTAAACATTCCGCCTCCAGCGCCGCGCGGCGGTGCCCCATCCATTCCTCGGTGCGGATACCCCACTGACGGGCGGCGTAGAGGTCTTCCGGTTGGTAATAAATTTGGGGCAGACTGTCCAGCAGGGGGTGACGGTTCTGGCCGTAGTGGAGCATGATCCGCCCAATATTAAGCAGGTAACAATAGGCGATTTCGTGGTGGGAGGGGGCGATTTGGGAGCCGTCCGTGGCGAAGACGCTATGGCTCGGGGGCGGTGCCGGTAGGGTCGGGAAAACGTTCAGAGGTTCCACCGGCTCCGCCGCGGCGAAAAAGAGACGCTCTCCCCATTGGCGGCGCTGTTGAAGCCAACGCTCCGGATCCTGTTGACACAGCCTAAATAGAGCCAAGGCCTTTTCGAGGCGCTGGCGACTGGCCGCGGCCTCTTTTTTGAGGTGATTGCCCATGCCGGGGATTTGACCGGCCACTTTGGTGAGATCAAGCATAAACAGGGAACCTATTGACAATTAGGGGGAAGGCGGTGTAACTAGTAATAACTCGCTTCTAGGATCGCCGTTATAGTTGTTTGACCGCCTATGCTGAATTATCTTGCCCCGCCCCTAACCCACAAAGCCAGCGTCAATATCTTAGGAACCCAGATTGATAATTTAACCCAGGCGGAACTCCTAGCGGATTTAAACCAAACCGGCGGGCTGTTGGTGACGCCCAATGTGGATCACCTGATTAAACTACGGCGAGACCAAGACTTTAGACGCGCCTATAACCAAGCCCAATATTGCGTCTGCGATAGCAAAATCGTCCAGTTTGCCTCCTATTTTCTCGGGGAACCCCTGCGGGAAAAAATCTCCGGCTCCGATTTTTTCCCCGCTTTCTACCGCTACAACGCCAACAATCCAGAGATTCGCATTTTTCTCCTCGGCGCCGCCCCGGGAGTGGCCCAGATCGCCCAGGAGAAGATCAACGCCAAGGTCGGACGGAAAATTGTGGTAGACGTTTATTCCCCGCCTTTCGGCTTTGAGAACGACCCGGAAGAGTGCGAAAAAATGATCCGACTGGTGAAGGAATCCGGCGCCACCGTTTTAGCGATGGGGTTAGGGACGCCGAAACAGGAAAAATGGCTAGCCCGCTATCGGAGTCGATTTCCCTTGATTAAAATTTTTCTAGCCATCGGCGCCACCATCGATTTTGAAGCCGGTCACGTCCAACGAGCGCCGAAGTGGATGAGCGAAATGGGTCTGGAATGGCTGTTTCGTCTGCTTCTGGAACCTAAGCGGCTGTGGCGGCGCTATCTGGTGGAGAGTCTACCTTTCTTCTGGCTGGTCTGTAAACAACGGTTTGTCGGTCTCTAGGCTCTCACCCCGGACGTTTTCCGACCCCCCGACCCAAATTAATTGCTTAACGCCTTGGCGGTGGGCGTAGTCTCGCCAGGTCTGGGCCTCGGCTTGTTGCAGAGCCAGTTCGACCCGCAAGGCGGGGTCTTTTTCCCTGAGTGCCTGGGCGTAACGGAGCGCCGTCCCCAGCGCTTCGGAATTTTCAGGAATGACTAAATAATCGTTAACCGGCGCCCCCTGGGGCAGTTGGGCGGAGTCCAGCAGAGCGTCATGGAGTTCCTCGATATTGAGGGAAAAGCCGACGCCGGGCAGAGGCAGACGTTGGGGATGATAAAGCGCTAGGAGTTGGTCGTAGCGTCCCCCCTGACCGAGGACTTGATTGCCCTGAACCGCCTGGAAGACAATGCCAGTGTAGTAATCAAAGGGCTGGAGCCAACTCAGGTCTAAAATCAACCCGGCGCCGAGATTGTCCGTCAAAAGAGAAAGTAAAGCCTGGAGGCGGGCCGTCTCCTCCGGTGCCACCCCTTCCAGTTGTCCTAAAATGTCCCCCGGCGCTCCCCGTAAATCAAAGAGTTGCAGAGCTAAGGCCCGACTCTCTGCGTCGGGATAGTCTAAATTTTCTAAACGAACCCAATCTAGATTGGCGATGCAGTCCTTTACCTGGGGTTGTAAGCCCTCCGGTAGGCGGGCCAACAGTCTCCGGGTCAGGCCTGCGTCCCCCAGAACTAATTGCCACCGCTCTAGCCCCAGGGTTTGCAAACAATCCCCCAACAGAAGGATAATCTCCGCGTCGGCGCCGACCCCGCCCACGTATAAAAGTTCGACTCCCGCCTGGTAAAATTCCATCTGCTTACCGGGATAGCCCTGGGGCGGTTGACGAAAGACATTGGCCCGATAGCAGAGACGTTGGGGAAAGTCGGTTTGGGTCAGCCGGGTTACTGCGGTTCGGGCGATAGACGCCGTCAGTTCCGGTCGCAGTCCGAGGGAACCTTCGGCGCCTTGGAGTTGTAAAACCCTTTGGGGATGGATGGCGCCGCCAGCCACGAGGGTGTCCAACCATTCCAAGGTGGAGGTGACAATCCGTTGGTAGCCCCAGCGGTGAAAGACCGCCTGGAGCCGGTCATTAATCCAGGCCTTCTGGGCCACTTCCAGGGGCAGTAAATCGCGGGCGCCGGCGGGGGGATGATGAATCATGAACTCTAAAAGGGGCAACGGTTTCCTATCTTACTTTTTCTTGCCCCCGCCCCCAAAAAGTCCCCCTAGAAAGGTTCCCTTAGAGGTGGCTTTATTCTCCGACTGACGGCCCCCGGCGGTGGATTGTTTATCCAACTCACGCTTGGCCATGAGAATCCGGGGATTACTGGGGTCTAGTTCCGAGGCGGTTTTGATATGCACTTTTGCCATGGTCAGCATCTTGCTCTTCAGGTAGGATAAGCCTAACAAACAATGGGCCTCGGCGTTTTTGGGTTCCAATTTGAGCAACTCCCGCAGTTCGGAGATCGCTTGATTGAACTGGTTTTTATCAAAATACTCGTTCGCCCGACGCAGGTGGGCCTCCTGGGGAGAAAGTTTCGGCGCCGGGGGTGGCGCTTCTACGGAGCTGGAGGCTTCCAGAGGCGTCGATTGCACAACGGTCACTCTCGGTTGCGCTTGGGCCGGGGGACGAACCCGGGTCGGTCGGTCTGTTTTCAGCAACAGGAAGACCAGATTTAGCTCGCTAATTTGGGCGATTTTCGGAAAAATTTGGCTTAAATCCCCGCTGTAGAGTTCCTGGGTCAAGGGTTGAAGGATTTGGCGATAGACCAGTTCCGGGTTATTTTTAGCGGCCCAAAGCTTTTGGGTGTTGGCGTTGAGGCGGGCGATTTTCTCAGCCTCGTCCTTGACATTACGGGCGGTTTGGGAGGCGATCAACAGGTGTTCCGTCCGACTGGTCTCCCTAGAGAGCGCTTCATAGGCTGGGTTTACCAACTTAGAAAAAAGCTTGGCGGCTAGTTTTTTATCCCCTTCCCCTACGGCTTTACAGGTGTCTGGGTGGAGACGGTAGGCGACTTTTAGATAGGCCTGACGGATCTGTTGGGGGGTCGCGTCTAGGGGCGCTCCCAAAATGGCGTAGTGATCCATTAAATCGTATTGAAACAGACCCTGTTTAAGCGGAAAAGAAATCATAGTGCCAACGATTGCCCCTGTATAGCGCCAACCCTATAGCCATTATCGGGTAAAAATCCCGCCGGTTAGGGTAAATAAATATGAAGGTTACCCCGGCCGCTAGCTGATGTTAAAAATACTGAGAGCGGAACCAAGTTTGGGTTTGGGCTAGCACCTGACTGAGTTCTTGATGTAAATGACCGTTGGTGGCCAGAATCCGCCCGCTCTTTAAGTCTAAAGCGCCGCCATCGTAGGCGGAGACCTGGCCCCCCGCCTCTCGCAAAATAACGATGCCCGCGGCGATGTCCCAGGCCTTAATACCTCTCTCCCAGTAACCGTCTAGACGCCCGCAGGCCACGTCCGCAATGTCAATGGCGGCGGAGCCGCTCCGACGCACTCCCTGGGTTCGGTGGGTCAGATGGCAAAACTCGGTGTAATTATTATCTTTCGTTTGGCGCCGGTCGTAGGCGAAACCCGTCACCAGTAAGCTTTGGGCCAGGGTCGCGGTCTGGGAAACTTGAATGGGCTTTCGATTTAACGTCGCTCCTAACCCGACGGCGCCGCGGAATAATTCCTGGCGGAAGGGATTGTAAATCACACCCACCTCGGGGACGCCGTTAACCAATAGGCCGATGGAAACGCAGGCGACGGGATAACCGTGGGCGTAGTTGGTGGTGCCGTCTAGGGGATCGATGGCCCAGAGGTAGGGTGCGTCGCTGGCGCCTTGGTAACCGGATTCCTCGGCGAGGATGGCGTGGTCGGGGCAATGGCGGCCGAGGATTTCTAAAATTAGTGCCTCGGCGTTTTGATCCGCTTCCGTCACCAGATCTCCCGCTTGTCCTTTTTCCCGGATCTCCTGCAAATGACCGAAGAGGCCGGCGATTAAATGACCGGCGGCTAGGGCGGCCTCGGTGGCTATTTCTAACCAGGTTTGTCGGCGCTGGAGATCGGACATGATCAGGGAGGGAATCTTAATCGTCCTCTAAGGGTAGCCCAAAACGCACCCGGCCGCCGCCAAAATAGCGACCAAACTGGAGTTCATAGACTTCGTCTTCGTCCTGGGTCTCGACTTCTAAATCAGAGCGGGCGTAGCTGACGCAGAGGAGGGCGTAACCCCGGTCCCGTAACTCTTGGGACAGACCCACCGCCTCCGGTTGATAAATTTCCCCAGACAACACCCGCACGGCGCAACTGGTGCAAGCGCCGTTGCGACAGGAGAAGGGCAACTCGTAACCCAGACCTTCGGCGCTGTGGAGGATATAGCGGTCGTCGGGGACGGTAAAATCATGGATTTCCCCGGTCTGACGGTGGTGGACACGGACGGAGTAGTGGACAGTCATGGAGATTTTAGGGGCCGGGAGGAATTTAAAAGCTTATTTTGAGGCAATGGGGCCCCCGCCTATTGTATAATGACTCTTCGTGACCACTGGAGAGGTGGCCGAGCGGTTGAAGGCGCAGCACTGGAAATGCTGTTTGGGGGTAACTTCAACGAGGGTTCGAATCCCTCCCTCTCCGTTTTTTTAAAATCGAATAGTCTAAAGCTAAGGCTTGAGCGAGCCTTGGTTTTTTGGTTTTTATGTTTGCCATGATCCCCTTCAACTGCGCCTAGGATATCACCTAAAATTAAAGTGCCCCCAGCGCCGTTTCCCCTATGCTGATTACCGACTTACCCCTTGACTGTCTCCCCAGCGCCGAGGAGCGCCTAGACTCCGACGATACCCCTGTGGATAACGAAGACCAGAATCTTTTACCGAACCTCCTTTTAGCGACCCTCTACGGAATTTGGGAAGACCGGCAGGATTGGTTTTTCGCGGTGGATATGGGGCTGTACCACACCAGCGGCGCCGACCCGAAGGTTCCGGTGGTTCCCGACGCTTTTCTTAGGTTGGGGGTCGAGCGTCGGAAGGGGGGCAAGTCTCGCCGGAGTTACGCTACTTGGGAAGAAAACGACGTTGTTCCCTCTTTGGTTCTAGAAATGGTTTCCCACACGGCCCGGGGAGAGTATCGGGAGAAATTAGCCTTGTATCAAAAACTCGGGGCACTGTATTACGTTATCTATAACCCGGAGTTTTACCGCAGAGATAAGCATGATCTCCTAGAGGTTTACCGCCTGGAAAACGGTGCTTATGTTCGTCAAAGGGGAGAACCGGTCTGGATGCCGGAGATCGGTTTAGGGATTGGCCGCTTAACCGAAACCTTTGGGGGCGTTGAGCGGGAGTGGTTAGCTTGGTTTAACGAAGGGGGGGAACCCTACGGGTTACCGGAAGTGAGTCGTCAGGAGTTACAGCGGGAAAAACTCCGGGCAGAATTGACTCAACAGGCGCTGGAGGTGGAGCGCCGCCGGGCCGAACAAGAACGACTCCGGGCTGAGGAACAGCGCCGACGGGCGGCGGCGGCGGAAGAACAGGCCCGTCAGTTGGCGGCTTATCTCCGTTCTTTGGGGCTTGATCCCGAGAATCTGCCGCCGGGGGCGCAGAACTAGTGCCGAGACTAGGGGAGACCGAGGCAGTGAAAAGCGCCCCAGCAACAGTCATCCTGAAAGGGAATCTGGCGAGGCTGACAGTTCTTTGGCGAGCCGAGTCAAGATTAACTATGGAGCCTTGCGGTTGTCCTGCCATTGTCTGATTTTCTTCGCTAGCCCATTGCCCAGGGCGCCGAGGATCAGGATACTAATGGCGGGCTGAAAGACGGGTATCCAGAGTTGGAGCCAGAGATCGTAGCCGAGGGAAAATCCGCCGGCCTCTCCCGCTAGGGCGCCGATAAACCAGAGGAAGCCGAACAAAACCACAAACACGTCCAGCACTAAAAAGCGATTGAGCCAGACCAAGAGCGTTGACATCATCGATAGCGAGCCTCTTTAAGTAATGTCTCTGTTATTATCAAAGGCAATCCCTGCGATTTGGCCCGATTTCCTCTAACCCTATGGCTTCTCCCCGATTTTTCCTCTCTTCCCTTGGACTAGCGGCGCTTGTCAGTCTTGGTTTAGGGGCCTGCGGTCAGGAACGGGCGGCTCCCCCGGCGCCGAAAGCCCTGCCGGTGAGTCTGAAAACCCTAGATCAAACCCTGGTCACGGAAAGTAGCGAATTTGTGGGAACCCTCATCGCCAGCGAGTTTGTGGAACTGGCGCCGCATATTAACGGGCGTATTCTTAAAATCTTCGTTAACTATGGGAAAATGGTGGGAAAAAACGACCCCATTATGCTCCTCAACCCCATTCAACAACAGGAAGACGTCAACGCCGCCGTCGGTAATCTGGATATTCAGCGGGCTAATTTGCAGGGAAGCGAGGCAGACGTCCGCAATATCCAAGCCCAACGAGACGCGGCTCGGGCCTTTGTGCTGAATCAACAGGCTAACGTGGCTAATACCGTCGCTAATTACGCCAACGCCCAGGAAACCCTAAAAACCAAGGAAGCGGATCTCAAGCGGGCCCAGTCCAACAAAAACCTAGCTCAAATTAACTATAAGCGTTCCGATTTTTTGGTTAAAACCGGGGTGCAACCCCAGCAGGATCTGGATAATAAAACCACGGATTTACAGGATGCCGAGGCTAGCGTCGAGGCCGCCAGTAAGACCGTCCAGGCGGCCCGGGCTTCGGTCTTAGCGGCTAAGGCCAGTATCGACGCCGCTAAGGCTTCTCTCCAACAGTCCCAAGAAAACCTACGCTCTTTAGAGCAACAGGTCGCCTCCGCCCAGGCCAGCGTGCAGGCCCAAAGGGCCGCCATCAATCAGGCCCAGGGGCAACTGGGATCGACGACCCAAAATCTTGTTTTCAATCGCGTGGTGGCGCCGATTTCCGGGGAAGTGGGCACTATTACCCCCAAGGTGGGGGACTATCTCCGGCAGGGGGAAGCCTTTACCACGATTACCAACAACGATGTCATGGAAATGAATATTAACGTGCCCATCGAGCGGGCGCCGCAGTTGCGGATGGGGTTGCCGGTGAAAATCCTGTTGCCCGATGGTCGGGAAGGCACGGCGGGGCAAATTAGCTTTATCTCCCCCACGGTGGATCAGAGCGCCCAAGCTATTCTCGCAAAGGTGATTTTCCCCAACAAGGGAGAATTGAGAAATAATCAGTATGTCCGAGTGCGGATTGTTTGGAACCGCCAGCAGGGTCTTCTCATTCCCACCAGCGCCGTCACCGCCATCGGCGCTCAAAAATTTGTCTATGTGGCCCAGGCCGCCAAGGAGGGAAGTAGTCAACTGGTGGCTCGCCAAACTCCGGTAACTTTGGGCGGCATCCAGGGACAATCCTATCAAATTCTCCAAGGCGTTAATCCCGGCGAACGGGTGGCAGTGTCTCGGATTTTGGAACTGCGGGACGGACTCCCGATCCAAGAGGATTCCCTCGCGGAAAGCGCCGCCCCTAGAGCCAAAGAAGCGGCACTGAAGTAAATTAAAACTATCTTTCTCTAGTTCGCAAAAATTCTTTGTCTTTACCGTTTTGGGGCGTTAGAGCCGGAGCGGGCGCAACGGATTCGGTCGTTGTCGGCGGAGGAGTTGGGGCTGGCTCTGGCGGATTGTACGGGACTGGAGCATTTGGGGGGCTGTTAAATTTTCGTTCGGAGACACTCTGTTTATGCATCAAAGGAATAACCCAATCGCAAACTACCGGGGGAAAAGGCCCGGCGAACCCGAGCGCCGGGGGAGCGGCACAGCACCTCTAAATCGCCTTGGGGCGTGACGCCTTGAATGACGCCTTGGCCGCCGCCGGGCAGTTCGATTTCCAGACCCCAGTGGGCAAAGTAACGGTGATAGCCTGCCAAAATCGGAGCTAAACCTTCTTTTTCGTAGGTGTTTAAGCCTAGAACTAACCCCGCCAGCGCCGCAGACAATAAATCCTCTAGGGTTTGTAACCGGCTCAGACCGGCGGAGCGGCAAAAGGGTTGAAGCTGAGCGCCGGTAGGGGGAACCGGATTCGCCCAATTGAGACCGGCTCCGATTACCAGGGCGTTCCCCTTGGCTTCGAGTTTAATGCCCCCCAGTTTTCGCCCCTGTAGGAGAAGATCGTTAGGCCACTTTAACCCCGCGGGAGCGCCGACTTGATTTAACGCGTCCGCTAGACCCCAGGCGCTGGCCAGCACCCAGGGCGCCTGGGGGAGCAAATCCCCTTGGGGAGCGCAGAGGAGGGAGAGATATAAGCCCCCCGGCTCCGAGCGCCAGACCCGGCCCCATTGCCCCCGACCGGCGCTTTGGCTCTCAGCCTGAACCGCGAGAGGAGGCGTTTGACCTTCCGTTAACAGGCGCCAGGCGACGGCGTTGGTGGAGTCCGTTTCCCCTAGGCGCCAGAGGGGGAGGCTAAGGGAATTGACGGTCAAAACCTGGGTGGGGGCGGTCGCGGCCATGGACTCTCCTTCCGCTATAATGGGGAACAATTCAAAATTATCATTAACGCTATGGGTATTCAATCCTTAGAAAATGCGCTATCGCAACGACGGGCGCTGAAGGTGATTAGCGGCCTCAATAATTTCGATGTCGAGAACGTGACCGCCGTCGTTCGGGCCGCCCAAGCCGGGGGCGCAACCTTTGTGGATATCGCCGCCGAGCCGCTGTTAATCGAGCAAGTCCGGCGCTTGATTCAGATTCCCCTCTGCGTGTCTGCGGTCGATCCCGATCTCTTAGCCCAAGCGGTACAATGCGGCACCGACTTGGTGGAAATTGGCAACTTTGACAGCTTCTACGCCCAGGGACGCCGGTTTGAAGCGCCGGAAGTGTTGGCGCTAACCCGAGCCACCCGGGCCCGCCTGCCCCATATTTTACTGTCCGTGACGGTGCCCCATATTTTAGCCCTGGACGAACAGGCCCAATTAGCCCAGGAGTTGGTGGCCGCCGGCGCTGACCTGATCCAAACGGAAGGCGGAACCAGCACCCAACCCAGTCAAGCGGGTATTTGGGGACTGATGGAAAAAGCCGTTCCCACCCTGGCCGCGGCCTACGTCATTTCCCGGGCCGTGGAGGTTCCCGTCCTCTGCGCCTCCGGCCTCTCCAGCGTCACCGTTCCCCTGGCCATCGCCAGCGGCGCTAGCGGCGTCGGCGTGGGTTCCGCCGTCAATCAACTCAACGACGAAGTGGCCATGCTGGCCGCTGTGCGGAGCTTAGCGGAAGCTCTACCCCAGGCCGCCTATGTGGTAAGCTAGGTTCCACTGGTAATAGATTTCTCTATTTCGTAGTGTAATAGTCTAAGAAGCCCTCCAAGCCGCCCCGGTTTGGGGGATTTTTTTTAGAGCGGCGAAAGCCCCAATAATCGACAGTGGCGCCGGTGGTGGGGATCGAGGAAATAGGCCTGTTGGGGTTGCCACTGTTTCCAAGCCGCTAGACGCTTCCCGGCCAGTCGGGTGCTAAATTCCGGCGCTTGACTGGCCAGATCCGCTGCTAGGCGTTTTTTCAGTAGTTGTCTCAAAACAAAATAATCTTGTAGGTCTCCCAAACTGTCTTGAACGCTCTTGAGGCGCTCGATCAACTCTCCATACTCGGCGCTGTAGCAGGGCGTAAAGAGATCCAGTTGGTAGCGGGCTTTTTTGGCGGCTTTGCGGAGGTTGTGGAGGGTTTTTTCCCAGGGTTCGAGACTGGCTTCCAGGGACTCGGCGCTCAGTTCCGGGCCGCCGTGAGTCCCATGGGGATTCGTCTCCCGTAAAACCAGCCAACCGGGGTGGAGGAAAAACTCCGCCAGTCGGGGCAGTAGTAAATCCGGCAAGACTTCGGTCATGGGATAGTCCGCCAAAACCGTCAGAGCCGGCGCCGTGAGCCAGGCGTTAAATTGGTCTTGAAAAACCTCGTAGTCTCCCTGGGTCAGTAATTTTTTAACCGACTTAAAGGCCTGCTTCCGTTTTTGTCCCAGATAATCCAGGAGGTCTTCTAAATACCCTTGCTCTTCTTCCGGCAACGTCCCTAAACTCAGCAAAATCTCCCGAAGCACGTCATTATCCCGCAAAACCCCGAGAATCCGAGCCATTTTTCCCACCCGGCGCTCCGTTATTCCAGATGGCAAAACCAGCGCCGGGGAAAAACCCACCAGCGCCGTGCGCAGGCGCCGCAGTCCAACCCGCAGTTGGTGCAGATCTTCCGGGTCTTGATCCTTGAGCACCTTGCGGTCGTATTTCTGAATTTTCTGCCAATGTTGGGCCAAGGCGGCCTGCCCCCATTGGCCAAGGGTTTGTCCTGAACTGAAATCCTGCATGGCGGCGCCTGGGAATCGGATCATTACGGACTATTTTACGCTCCGGCGTTGGGGAAAAGGCTGAATCTTCCCGGCCCCGTTGGAAAGGCTACCGTGTACACACAAGTGTCCAGATTCCCCATAGCCCCCCTTATGAAAGGGGGGGGAACTTCTTAAAGTCCCCCTTGTAAAGGGGGATTTAGGGGGATCAAATCCAAAATTTAGGTGTTTAGCCAAGATGTGTGTACGCCGTAGCTTTGAAAGGGGGGCTGATCGGCGCCTATTTAAATCCCACCGCCGCCTGCCAAACAAAGGCCAGCGCCAAAAAGAGAAGGGGGATCACGGGCAGAACATCCACCAGGGGATCAAAAATTTGATAGGCTTCGGGTAATTTAGCCAGTAATAATGTCAGGGCCATTGTTTGAGTTCCTTATGTAATAGAGCAGTTTAATTCGGCAAAAGTTTAGCCTCTATCCTACCACGACGGGGCAACGGCGCTTTCAAGTCTGAGGCGCAAGGATGTGGGTCAAATTCCCAACTCTCTGCCTAAATCCCCCTTTGTAAGGGGGACTTTGAAAGCGATTCCCCCCTTTCTAAGGGGGGTTAGGGGGGATAAAACTGGAGTTCTGACGCTTTTTAAACAACCTCTAACTGCCAAAGGTGGTGCCGTAGCTTTGCAGGAGTTCGCTCAGTTGGCTGAGGGTGTCTTTGCGAACCGGCTTATCCAAGGGTTTGCGGTCGGGAATTTCCGGGCGGTTTAAATACTGGGCGATGCCCGCTTCCACCTGGGTGACGATCAACTCCCGGAGCGCCTGTTGGGCCTTGTCCCGTTGGTAGTTGGCGCCTTCCTCAGTGGTGGCGTAGAGGGGCGGTAGGCGGTTGAGGGCGTAGGCCGTGATATCGGAGACATCTAACTCCTCCGTCTGAGCCTTGCCGATTTCCGCCACTCGGGTCATCACCTCGGTGACGACGAGGTCTTCCATGACATTGATGAATTGCTTGTGGGGCATGGCCGCCACTTCGCCGCTGAGGAGACAACTCATCAAGCGGTCGAGCGCCATGTACTCTTCGATCGATAACTCTGTGGCGCTCTCACAGATTCGTCCGACCTCGCTTTCCATGGCCGGGGTGAGATAACCATCTTGCAGGGCTTGAGCGACAATGCTTTGAATACTCATCGAGGGCGGGGGGAGAAGGAAAGAAGGAAGACAATTAACGCTTGGCTTGGAGGTAAGCGATAGCCTGACGCCAAATGAGGATAGAGGAGTCCGGTTCCGGGGCGAGACAGACGCATTGTGAGTCCTGCCAGAGAATTGTACCCACTAATAAATCATTCGTCACCAGTTTAATTTCCACCGGGTTTTTGGATTTAACAAAATTTTGAAGCTGGCGGGTGCTGGGTAGTCCGGTGTTGAACTCGGCCATAAGGAGAGGGGGCAAACGGAATTAGGCTTAACTATACAGGGATTGGGGGTTGGGGAGTAGGGATTAGGCGTTAGACTTCTCCGATAACCCGGATTTGACCACGATGGGACAAGGGTTTGAAGTTAATTTCTGGAGATGTCTGTTAGAGATTAACCGAGGCCGGAGACGGGAAAACTGCGGGTCTGATCCGTTTCCACCCGGCGCTGGACGGCGGCTTGGTAGGTATCCACCACGTGATTGGGTAAAAAGTCGTTTTGCTGGGAGAGAAAAGACCAGACCTGACCAACGTGGACATAAGTGCCAAAGCCTTCCGTGGGGGGCAAGATCGGGATGGCGTCCGCTAGGTTAACCACCCGGTAACTGTTGGGAACCCGTTGGGCGTGGAGGCGGGCGAAGGTGGGGTCGCCGACTCGGGGACAGGCGTAGCTGTAGAGTTGGAGTTGCGGCGCTAGATCCGGGAGATTAACCGCCAGATCCAAGGCGCAGAGAACCGCTAGGGCGGCGCCGAGGCTATGGCCGGTGACGTAACAGGGAACGGCGGGGTTCAACTCTTGAGCGATGATCCTCGGGATGGGTTCGACAATGCGGAGGTAATTATT
>JBKCES010000192.1:0-9059 GCA_046304295.1 Cyanobacteriota bacterium
ATAAAGATCCCGACGTGCGGGGGCGCCTGAAGGTGGTCTTTTTACCTAACTTCAATGTCTCCCTTGGGCAAAAAATTTACCCCGCCGCCGACCTCTCGGAGCAAATCTCCACCGCTGGCAAAGAGGCTTCCGGCACCGGCAATATGAAATTCGCCATGAACGGCGCCCTGACCATCGGCACCCTCGACGGCGCCAATATTGAAATCCGGGAAGAGGCCGGTGCCGAGAATTTCTTCCTCTTTGGTCTCACCGCCGATCAGGTCTATCAACTCAAGGCCCAGGGCTATAACCCCCGCCATTACTCCGACAAAAATCCGGCGCTGAAGGCGGTTTTAGACCGGATTAGCGACGGTTACTTCTCCCACGGTGACCCGGAGTTATTCCGGCCCATTGTGGATTCTCTGCTCAACCACGACCCCTACATGCTCCTAGCGGACTACCAAGCCTATGTGGATTGCCAGGACGTAGTCAATCAAACCTACCAAAATCGGGAGCAGTGGACCAAAATGTCGATCCTCAACAGCGCCCGCATGGGGAAATTCTCCTCCGACCGGACGATCCGGGAATACAGTCAGGAAATTTGGGAGGTTAAACCAGTGAAAATCAACCTAGACGCCTATCGCCCGGATTAGTCTCCTAGAGAGGATTAACCCTATGGTCTGGCTTCTCGACTTGTTGCTTACCGCCCTCGCCCTGGTCTGGCTCCTACCGGCCTTGGTTTTACTGGGGGAATGTCTTAGCGCCGTTTTCGCGCCCCTGTCTTTGACCGCTCTTCGGGGAACCTCAGAGTCCTTGGACTACCGAGTTTTAGTGCCCGCCCACGATGAAGGGACGGTCATTGGCCAGACCCTAGACTCTCTCTTGCTCCAAATCGCCCGGCCAGAAAATATTCTAGTCGTCGCCGATAACTGTGCTGACGACACCGCGGCTATCGCCCGGAGTTACGGCGTGACGGTGATTGAGCGCCGGGACCCAGAGCGCCGGGGCAAGGGCTACGCCTTGGATTTTGGAGTGCGTTTTCTGGAGTCTCAACCGCCCCAGACGGTGATTATTCTCGACGCAGACTGCCTTGTCGGCCCCGGAGCGTTAGCGGCCTTAGCCGCGGACGCTTGGGAAAAACAGCGCCCCATCCAATCCCTTTACCTGCTGGAAAAACCGTCCCAGGCGACGCCGAAAACCCTGATTTCGGCGTTGGCCTTTTTGATTAAAAATCAAGTCCGGCCCACGGGGCTGGCGGTCTGGGGACTGCCCTGCCTATTGACCGGGTCGGGGATGGCCTTTCCTTGGCGGATTCTTCAACAGGCTCCCTTGGCCAGCGGCAATTTAGTGGAAGATATCCAACTGGGTCTAGATTTGGCGCTGGCGGGTTATCCCCCTCAATTTTGTCCTCGGGCCAGGGTGACGGGAGTTCTGCCCCAGGGAGAGGAAACCGCAGTCAACCAACGGCGGCGCTGGGAGCACGGCTATTTAGAAACGTTGTTAAAGGGGGTTCCCCGTCTCCTGGGCGCCGGTTTAACCCAGGGCAATCTAGAACTGCTGGCGCTAGCGGGGGAACTGAGTATTGTGCCCCTCTCCCTCTGGGTTTTATTATGGCTCGGGGGGCTCGCCCTCAGCGTCGGCGCTTGGCTCCTGGGTGTCTCGGTTTTGCCCCTTTTACTCCTTCTCTTGTCGGGTCTTGCCTTTGCGGTTGCGGTTCTCGGCGCTTGGTATGGCTACGGCCGGTCGGAAATTCCCCTCGGTTTACTGTTAAAAACTCCCCTGTATATTCTTTGGAAAATTCCCCTCTATTTTGCGTTTATTGTTAATCGCCAGTCTCAGTGGGTACGAACAGATCGGGAGAGCGGCAGTATTACTCCTCCTCGACTGTAAGTTCTGGGCGACAGACCTGTTGAGTGGAGTCCAGCAAAAAGCCCACCTCCGCAAACCATTTTTGGTACAACGCCTGGGCTTCGGCGCTTTCAATCACCTCATTAATCAAGGTTTGCCACTGGCTATCCCCCCGGGGCAGAATTAGCCCGTATTCTTCACAGTTGAGGGGTTCCCTAGGCACGATAATAAATTCGCTCCCCAGGGCAAGGTCTAGCAGTAAAGCTTCCCCCAACAGTAAGATACCGTCGCTGGCAAAGGCGTCAATTTTGTTTTGTTGCACCGCCTGAAGACCCCGTTTACGCCCGGTGATGCCCCGAAACTCCTGAAACTGAGCCTGGGGATAGCGCCGTTGGATAAACTCGGCGTTACTGGTGTTCCAGAGGAAGCCAATGCGGGCCCCCTTTAAACTGCCGTTAGGATTCCAGCGAAAGCGGTCCTCCGCCCGGATAAAAAGACGGGTGCCCGTCAAAAAAATCGGGGTTGAAAACTCGACGGGGTAGGGCACGGAGCGAATGCCGTTAGCGCCGCATTCTAGGACAGCATCCCCTTCCGCGACTAGATCAAAGCGGTTAAATAAGGTGGAGGTCAGCAGTTTGGGAACAATAAAGGACTGGGGCAGTTCTTGCCGCAGACGAGTCTGGATTAACGCTAATAAATCAAAACAGAGGCCCCGCCACTGGCCGTTCACATCCCGGTAGCCAAAGGGCGGAGCGTCTTCTCGCACCGCCGCGGTGAGGAGGCCCGTGCGCTGAATTTGTTGAAGGATCGTTTCTTGCCCGTAAACCGGCGCCGCTAATCCCGGAAGACTGGCCAAAAAACCGAGCCACAACGGCACTTTCATTGAACCTTATAACAAACCGACAAAGTGGAGGGGGCCGCGGCCGCTGACCAGTTCGATGATCAGGGCGATAAAGCCTAACATCGCCAACCGGCCGTTCCAAACCTCGGCGGCGGTGGTGAGACCCCATTCCCAGCGCTCCTGGGGATACATTTTCATATTTTTCTTGGGATGGGGCACTTGGTCAAAAGTGCAGGGGGATTTCGCTAAAGAGGTGACCACCAGATCCGCCAGGGCGCCGATGAAGCCGGGGTAAGTATTGAGCGCCGGCACCCGCTGGAAGTTATGGATTCCCGCTTCCTCCGCGATTTCTCGGTATTCGATATCAATTTCCTGAAGCGTTTCGATATGTTCGGAAACAAAGCTGATGGGAACAACGAGTAAATCCTTGACCCCTTGATTTCCCAACTCCGTCAACGCGTCTTCTGTGTAGGGCTTAAGCCACTCCACCGGCCCCACTCGACTTTGGTAGGCCAGAGTATGGGGGTTGGGTCGATTGAGCGCCTGCATAATTAAACGAGTACAGGTTTCAATTTCCGACTGGTAGGGATCGCCAGCTTCGTCCACATAACTCTGGGGCACCCCATGGGCGCTGAAGAAAATATGAGCCCGGTCGGGTTCGGGAAATTTGGTCAATTCCGCCTCGATCAAGTCTGCCATGGCTTGAATATAACCCGGATGATCATACCAAGAAGGAACAAGCGTATAGTCAATCTGCCACAAATCGGGATCCTGACGCCAAAGGTCTTCGATAACGCGAAAACTAGAGCCGCTGGTGCTGATGGAAAAGTGGGGATACAGAGGAAGAATAACCAATCGTTGCGGACGATCCTTTTTAATCTCAGCGATGGCTTCCTCCGTGAAGGGATGCCAGTAGCGCATACCGATGTAAATTGTGGCGTCTTCGCCCTGGGCGGTGAGCGCGGTTTCTAGCGCCTGTCCCTGGGCTTCCGTAATTTGCAGAAGGGGGGAGCCGCCACCGATTTGTTGATAGTTGGCCTGGGATTTTTTGCTCCGCAGGGTCGAGATCAGCCACGCCAGGGGTTTTTGCAGAAGAGGGGAAGGCAAACGAATGATCTCGGGATCGGAAAACAGGTTGAAGAGAAAGGGGCGCACATCTTCTAACTTTTCCGGCCCTCCGAGATTGAGCAGTAATACCCCGACGCGACCCATAGCGGTAAATTGATAATGTTTTGCACAAACTCCCCCAAGTTTAACCCCATCGTTCTAAAAAAGCTAGGGCGAGACCTCCAGATTCCCTAGGGCTTTTTCCAAACACTCCAAATCGATGCGAGTGGGGGATGCGGCGAAATGGCGACCCCGCTCTTTGTAGTCCAACTGCTCGATAACGTCCGGGGTAATTTGCCCCGTGACCCCGCACCAACTGCCCCCCACGGCAACACTCATCGTGCGGAAGGCGGTAGTAACATAGCCCGGATGAAAGAGTTCAATAACTTTAACCCCCCGCTGATTAAAGACTAAACTCGCCATTGCGGCGCCGTGGAGCGCGACCACAACCTCGGCGTTTTTCGTACAAGACCATTGTTGGGAGATGGGAATATCTTCATAGTAGAATTTCTGAAAGCCGTAGCGAGTCAATAGTTCTTCTATCTCTGCTTCATTGAGCAAGCGACGTTGACCCCGACGGCTAATAAAAATACGTTTAGGCGTGTCTTCCTGATAGCCGGGAATTTGATAGGAGCCAAATAACTCCGGGTAAAAATTTTCGTACTGTCCAAAACGCCCGGTCGGCGCTTGAATCAGTCTTCCCTTGACCACTTGATTCGTACAGATAACCGAGAAACCCAAAAGGCGATAGGCGTTTTGCGCCATTTCCGAGGCGTTCTGGGGCAGGATGACGGTAATTTCAGGAATTTGGGGACGCCGACTTTTGATGGTCATTAGCCCGGGGGAGACATTTTTGAGGATATGGGCAATGTTTTTATCGGTTTCGTAACGGGCGTCTAAACAATAGGAATCGCCTAAATCAAGGCTTGGGTAATACTTTTTTTGTGTTTCTTTGATGAATTTTTTCAACCAGTTATTAGAGTTCGCATTGAGGGTATAGGGCGGTTGCACGTCCTCGCTTGATCCCTGAATGAGGGATAGGGTTAGGGCGGGTCTATCTAGGCTATAGGCGGGAATGTGAATTTCCTTAAGTCTGGGTTGCCAAGCGCCTGATAATCGAGTGGGATAAGCAAAAACTTTAAAGGGGCCTAAATAACTAACGGTGGCCGGGAGGAGGATTTGTTCAAGGGGGGTCATGGCCGGGATTAAGATCCAAACAAAGCTCCCCTATTTCATCTCAACCTTAGAGCGATGTCAATCTCCCTCAATTCCGGCTGGCGCTATCGGGATCAGGTGACTAACACCTGGCATGGGCGCCGGTTGTTGGCTTTTTACGTTGAGCGCTATCTCCACTCCAGCGCCGCGGAGTGGCAAGCCCGGATTGAGTCGGGGCAAATTTTAGTAGACGGGCGTCCGGCTTCGGCGGAGCAAATCCTGCAACGGGGGCAAATGTTGACCTACTGGCGAGCGCCCTGGCGGGAGCCGCCGGCGCCGTTAGAGTTTGACGTTCTCTACGAAGACGAGGATCTCTGGATTATTGATAAACCCTCGGGCTTGCCGGTTCTGCCGGGGGGCAATTTTTTAGAGAACACTTTATTGACCCAACTCCAGCTCCGGTTTCCCCAGGACGACCCAGTTCCGGTTCACCGTCTCGGTCGGGGCACCTCCGGGTTAATGCTCGTGGCCCGCTCCGACTTGGCTCGCCGAGATCTGACTGAACAATTCCGCCGGCGCTATTTGCGCAAGGAGTATTGGGCTTTAGTTCAGACCTGGGATTTACCGGATCAGTTAGAAACAAATCAACCTATTGGCCCCATTCTCCATCCCCAGTTGGGTCAGGTTTGGGGCGCCGATGCCGGGGGAAAAGCGGCCCAAAGTTTTATTCAGGTTCTAGAACGCTTGCCAGACCGAGTTCTTTTGAAGGTGACCATCACTACCGGCCGCCCCCACCAAATCCGCATTCATTTGGCGGCGCTGGGTCATCCCCTCCAGGGCGATCCCCTTTACGAACCCGGCGGTTTGCCCGGCACCGACGCCGTTCCGGGACAAATCGGCTACTGTTTGCAATCTCACCGCCTGGGGTTTTATCATCCCCGCAGAGGAACCTATCAGTCTTTTTCGGCGCCGCCTCCCCCCTGGTTAAGCGTTTAGGTTAGGGGCGGCGCTAAGAGAGAGACGCCTAAATTTCCGCCACGGCCCGCTCGATTAAGCGATGGGCCAAGGTTTGGATACCGGTATGTTCATAGTAGTTGGTGGACATATCGATAAAAGCGGCGAGGTAGTCCAGTTTATCCTCCGAGACCTCCATAAAGCCCCGCAGATTGCCGATTACCTTCTCCGGCGTTAGTCCCCGGTCGGAGACAAAACCCGTCATCCAGCCCTTCACGGAATCTAGACTTTGGCCGATGAAGTCTAACTGTCCGGCGGCGCCGTTGCCGGGAATCAACGGTTTAATTTTGCTAAAGGTGCCGTTTTGCTCCAGTTCTTTTGGCGTGAGATTTTCCAGAAAATCAAGGGATTTCAAGACAAAGTTGGGGCCCAGAGGGATCAGTCCGTCAAAACAGACCAGCGCCGCCATTCGCATCAAGGATTCGCCGCTATAGTCCCCCAAAGAGGCCACAAAATCGCCGATACTGTCGCCGGGAATGCCGTTAATTTGGCAAAAGGCCACCAGTTCCGCCACCAATTTAATGGAGAGATCCAGCGCCTGGGCTTTTTCGGGGTTGGGGGTAATTTTATTGAGGAAACCGAGGAAGGAGACCTTTTCCCCCACTTTATTCGCCAGCGCTGCGGCGCCGAGGGCCCCGTCGGTGGCATCCACGGTTTGGTAGAGCCAGAGGGCGTTTTGGTAGCCCTGGGATTTATCGTTAAAGAGCCAGACCGCCCGCTCGCCGATTTGCTGAATCAGCCCTTCGTCGGTTTCGCCGGTGACTTTGCGGATGGTATTGTCAAAGCCGACGATGTTTTCCCACTGGCCGGGGATCACAAAATCCAAGGACTTGAGGAGGGTAATGGTCAAGCCGCCTTGGGGCAGTTGATCCACCAGTTCGAAAATTGATTTACTCACAGGATTAATCCTCTAAAATGGGGAACTTATTTGAGTTGGGCGAGACCCTTTAAATTAAACTTGCCGAGCCAGGTTTCCCGGTCGGTGGCACTGAAACTGGGGTCACGGGAGAGGACTTTCACCTGATAGCGGTCCGCCACTAAAACCGCGGTGGCGGTGGAACCCTGTTGGACGGCGGGAAAGCCGCTAATTTGGGCACTGCTGGCCTTAAATTTATCGGCGGCGCCGGGGGTGTTAACCACGTCGGAAATGGCCATTACCGCTAGATCCTTACCGTCTTTTTTGAGCTTGGCTTCGGCGAACCCTTTTTTCTCCTGGGTATAGACCCGCTCAAAGCCTTGACCTCCGGGGGGAAAGAAGCGGTTAAATTCGCTCCCCTGGGTCGATTCCTTGGCGACGGCCTTAGCGCCGCGTTCAGTGCTTTGTTGTTGGGCCTGCTCAAACCGGGAGGGCGGCTCCGGGGCGCAGGCGGTAACTCCCACCCAGAGCAGTAGGGAAAGGAGTCCGATGGCGAGAATTTTCTGTAGTCGTTGACGCATTATTCCCTCAATTGGGCGAAACGGAATCGATCTCTGTTCCCCGTTGTATCGGTTTTTGCGTCTTAACTGGGCTAACTGTAAGAAAACGTTACCTTTGACCGGCGCTTTAGCTGGCTAACTCTAAACACCGGCGCCGGAAATCTTCGCCCCGCTCCTCAAAGCTTTTATACTGGTCAAAGCTGGCGCAGGCGGGGGAAAGGAGCACGCACCGAGCGCTGAGGGAGAGCGCCGATTCTAGACCCCGCTTAACGGCCCGCTCCATCGTTTCCACAATTTCGTAATTTTCGTAACCCACTGCCTGGAGTCGTTGGGCGAAGGCCGGCGCCGCGGCGCCGATTAACAGAACCTTCGCGGCACGGGCTTGGATCTGGGCTAACCAGGCCCGGTCTTCTCCGGCCTTGGCCTCTCCCCCGGCGATGAGGATAGCCGGCGCCGGCGCCGAAGCTAAGCCCACCTCCGCCGCGTCGTAGTTCGTCGCCTTGCTGTCGTTGATAAAATCCACGCCCTGGATACTACAAATTTTCTCCAGACGGTGGGGCACGCCGTTAAAGGTTAATAAAGTCTGGGTAATGGCTTTTTTATCAATGCCCGCCAGCCGGGCCGCGGAGACGGCCATCAGTAAATTCTGTTGATTGTGGCGCCCCGCCATTTTGAAGAGATGAACCGGGAGCAGTAGTTCCCCAAAGGCGCCGACCCAGGCATCCTGAAGATAGGCGGCCCGACTCAAGGGACAAGGCAGGTTTTCCGGCCCCTCGACGCTCGTCCAGTAGGCCTCCGGGTATTCTCCCGGTGCCCGTTGGCGGAGGTAGGGGTCGTCGCCGTTGAAAATTTGGGTTTTCGCGCGCCGCAAAAGGGAGGCTTTAATGCCGTAGTAATTTTCCAGGGTTTTGTGGCGCTCCAAATGATCGGGGGTAAAGGTAGTCCAGAGGCCGATTTCCGGCGCTACCGTGGGGGAGGCTTCGATTTGGTAACTGCTAATTTCGGCGATAATCCAGTCAAAACGCCGATTTTCTAAGACCAACTCGCAGGCCGCGTAACCGATATTGCCGCAGGCCGGCGCCTGCAGTCCGGCGGTTTCAAAAATAGCTTGAATGAGGGAAGTGGTGGTGGTTTTGCCGTTGGTGCCAGTAATACCAATCCAGGGAGATTGTTTAAGATACCGCCAAGCCAGTTCCAACTCCCCCATCACTTCTACGCCTTTTTCCCGAGCTTGACATAAGAGAGGCAGATCCCAAGGCACGCCGGGACTAACGATTAAGCGGTCTGGAAAATTTTGGTTTTCCCAACTGAGAGTTTGACCCAGTTGCAGAGTAATGCCTTCCTTTTCTAGGGGAGCGCCGAGGGCTACAAGCGTTTCATTTTTGGCCCGGTCCGTCAGGGTTACTTCCCAGCCGTCTTGCCGGAGGACTCTCGCCGCCGCGATACCCGAACGCCCTAACCCAATGATGATCGCCTTGGCCATACTGGTCTGTTGTGGTTACCCCGTAAAATATCCTAAGTTTCCCATTGTAGGGGGCTAGGGTTCACACACATCTCGGTTAAAAACCGGTTTTTGGGTTTGATCCCCCTCAATCCCCCTTAAAAAGGGGGACTTTGAAGCCCTAATTTTGCCTATTCCCCCCTTGCCAAGGAAGGACTTTGAAGCCCGAATGTTTCCTGTTCCCCCCTTATCAAGGGG
>JBKCES010000193.1:0-10353 GCA_046304295.1 Cyanobacteriota bacterium
CGCCGCTATATTCTATAGCAGGCCTAAATGGGTGGTGAACGCAATCCAAGGATTATCCCCCCCAACCCCCCCTGGAAAGGGGGGAGCCAACCCGAACCAGTTGATGATTCACATATGCCCGCTATATGGAATATAGTCGGTCTAACACAAAAGGGATGATTTTTGATGATAATGTTGGCTGTACATTAATAATGAAATTTACAAGAAATAATAATAATTTTCTGAAAAACTGTTAGCTAAAAAGGCAAATTTTCTCATAATTTAGTGGGATCTACATAAATGTAATTGTCAGGATTTTTAAGTGATTCTAGAGCTTCTCTAAGATGCTGACGATTTGCTTCTATTGAAAGTAAATACTCTGTTTCATCTATTGCATTTGGTTCTTGAATTAATAGAATTGCTTCGACAATTGTTCCTTCCGGTAAATCAAGGGGAGGCAAATCAAGTTGGCCGCCCTTGATAGTCTTTGTGTATTTTAATTTGTTCATGGGAATCCACTTGTCTTGAGTTTGTCGATTGTAGCAGTTTTGCTTAACTGGCAGTTATTTTCATACACCTTGGTTGCTCAGTTAGAGTCATCGCAACCCGTAGGCGGTGTTAATGACAGCGCAACACACCGAATCCATGATAGAAGTGGATATCACGATCAAAATCCTTCCAGTAAACTTTCCCTAGCCTTCCGGGCCTTGGACAGCGAGTCGAACCAGTATTCGTCCAGCAGGGGGCCGATCTCGGTCTCAACAGCTTGACGGAACCATTCTCGGGCGTCAACGATAGGAACCCCGAAGGGAGGCGTGACATAGCTGTGCCCCACTCGGAACTGATCTCCTAGGTTGGCGTCGGCTGAGATTTGGTTGTTCAGCGCCGTCAGGCGTTCCTCGATTTCCAGCAGGATTGCCAAATCGATACCGCATTGCCCCCGAACCCAGTCTTGCCAAGGTTTCCCTAGGGCGGGTTCTAAGTCGATGAAGGCGAAGCGGCGCCGTAAGGCGAGATCGACTAGGGCTAGGGAGCGATCGGCAATATTCATGGTGCCGATGACGTAGAGGTTATCGGGCATAAAAACCCGCTCGTCCTCCGACCGTCGATAGGAAAGTTCCAGGGCTTCGTTGGGAGTTCTCTTGTCTACCTCCAGGAGGGTTAGCATCTCGCCAAAAATCTGGGCGGGATTCCCTCGATTGATCTCTTCGATGACGATGACATATTTTGAGGTCGGCTCTCGGATAGCGGCGCTAATCATTTCCATAAAGGGGCCGTCCACTAGCGCCAGTTTGCCATCTCCCGCAGGCCGCCAGCCGCGAATAAAGTCTTCGTAGGATAGGTTTGGGTGAAACTGAACTGCCCGGACTTTGCTGTTATCCCGTTGTCCCATCAGCGCGAAAGCTAATCGCTTGGCTAACCAAGTTTTCCCTGTCCCCGGCGGCCCCTGAAGGATCAGATTTTTCTTGGTTCGCAGGCGCTCAAGCATCTTGGTCAGTTTTTCGCGGCTAATAAAGCATCCATCGGCGAGAATGTTATCAATGGAGTAGGGGTCGATGGGAACGGCTGGAACCGAAATTTCATCTTCATCTTCATCTTCTAAGTCGTCATCTGGGTCTTCATCAGGCAAGTCATCATCTGACAAGAAACTAAATCCAAGCCAGCGGTATCGTCCGGGAGATAAAAATTCTAATTCTCCACTATCTCGTAAGAGTTGCATCTGTCGATCTGCGGAGAATTGAGTGGATTTGTTTTGTGGGAATTCTTCTTTGAGCTGATCCAAAAACCGATTTTGGAATTCTTGTCGAGTGAAATCTGAAGAATTTTTCTCAGAGCAAAGCGTCTTGATTTTTAAATAAACATTATATTTCCAGTTGTTTGGTGTCTGAATCTCAAGGATCTCAGGATTATTACGCCAGGCAACCAGAGACAGTTCTGGAAAGGAATGAACGGGATAGCCGTTTTCCTGAAAGCGGGCTTCAAGGGTTTCCAACAGCTTGAGATAGTCGCCGGCGCTACATCGATCTTTGACGCCATTTGCGCCTATCTTGATGTTAAGGGTTTTGCTGATGTAACCTTGAGATTGCTTATCCAGGGTGGGAAAATTCCAAGGACGAATCCAGTAAAGTCCTATCGTCAGATTCCACCCGACTCCCCAACATTCCGTCGCCTGGTCGTAGGCGCTAGCAAACGCTGACCTGGTTTCTGCGTCATCCGAGTCTGAAAAAGCAATGGCTTGGGCAAAAACTTCCCAGAGAATATCGATGTCATCCGGTTGTCGTCTGTAGCTATAGGCAAAAAACCATGTTCTTTGATTATTGAGGGTCGGAATGCCTTCAAAGGTGTCGGGCACAGGCTCGGAAACGCCGAGCAAAGCGGCTAGTTCCCTCGCAATGATTTTGCGATTGGCGTCGGTAATACCTCGGTTGAATATACCTATGGTCGTAAATGGACAAATGTCTGTAAGCAGGCCGCCGGGGACGCCTTCTTGATATTGGTCGTTAAGAATAGACATGCAGTTAACTTTGTCAGCGATGGCATGAATCCCGGCAATCAACTCCTCGCGTCTGTTCCGAAAGTGAAGGAGTTTGTCCGCTATCGCCTCATAAAAACGAGTCCACTGAAAGCGCCGTTGATCCGAGGGGCGATCCCCAAAACGTTCCCGCCAGTAGGGCGCGTTACGAAACCAATTGATGTCTTGAGCTTTATTCTCAAAGGTAAAGGCGATCAAAGCGTCGGTTTCCAGGTCGCCGGGCAAGACCCGCCAGACCGTGCCTCTGTAGGTGTAAAAATACCATTCACGTGGAGGATCAACCACTTGCCATTCCACTTTTAAAGTGCGACCATCTCCGAGGTTTGCCGTTACGGCGCCGATGGCTTTGATGGCCATGACCGAAACGGTTTGTCCTCGGTTATCAAAGGGCAGATCGCGCTTTTGCGTATAACAGGACTTGATCGCAATACGGTCTCCCGCTTGGATCGACTTGACCGCGTCGAGGTACTTGTCTTCATATCCATTTTCCCAAATGCCTTCCTCTAGAAAACGAGGGGTCTGATCCCCGGTTCCCCCGTAGAAGGCCCCCACAAACCAACAGGCGCCGCCGCTTTCCATCGCAGTTCACTCTCACGTATTCGTCTGAAATCATTGTAAGCCCTTGTCCCAAGAGGGAGAGAGGGACTTATAAACTTGGATATAAATGAGGGTTTTGGCTCCCCTTCTCCCGTTCTGGGAGAAGGGGCCGGGGGATGAGGGAAACCAATCTCAACGTTCACGCTCCCTCCCCTCTGAGCCGTCATCAACGCATTTTCAGGAACCTGTAAACTGGTGTCCCTTAACTCTTGCGCCTGTAACCGTTTTAAACGTTCTTTAAACTCGAATCGCCAAAAATAAAATTTTCAATTCTAATTTACTTAAGTTTGTTATTCATGAACTAAGGAAAATAGCGATATAGCGGTATTCTCCCGAGTGAGAACACAGAATTCCTTACTGAGTAAGGGTTTCAGCCATCTTATTTGTCCCTCGCCAGCGCAGACACCGCTATAAATTTCTTTAAAATTCAACCTGCATGACTTACTCTGCTAATAACGCAAATACCTGTTGTCGAACCCACGTTTCAAAGGGGGACTTTGAGGAAAGTTGCCCCCTTTAAACCCGTTCTTAACGCCCCGGAATTCCGGAGTACCAAAAATAAGTAACCATGGGAATCAAGGTCGCCAGAACGAGCAAAACTACCACCCAAAGCGTCGCGCTCCGGTCGTCCGTTTCTTCGGCGCTGGCAAAGGTGCTCTCTAGGTTAATCTCCGCCACCTGGGGCGGGCCGGGGTCTGGTTGGCCCCCTAAAACGGCGCCGAGGCGCTTTTCGGACTCAATCAGCGCCTGGTTATACTTAGCTCCGTCCCCGAGGGGAACCGCGATAGTTTCCCGGATCAGGCTATCGACGATTTCGTCCGTTACCAAAGCCTGGGCCGCCATCCCCCGTTGGAGAGCGACGCTGTTGGTGAGGGTGTCCATCGCTAGGAGCGTTTGGTTGTTTTGCTCTTCCGGGGTCGGATACCAGCGCTCAAAGAGTTGTTCAGTGAAACCCTCGATGGTCTGGTCAAAATCCAGGCGGCGAATGACCACAAAACGGACTTCCTGCCCGGTTTTTTGGGCAAGTTTTTTCAAATTGCCGTTGAGGCGCCCTTCGTTGGCTCGACTGATGGCTTCGGCGGGGTCGAGGAGGTAAGTATTAGAACCGGCGCCGAGGGTGGGCAGGTCGTAAATTCCGGTGGCCAGCGCCGGGGGAGTCCAGAGCAAGGATAACGCGGCGAACCAAGCAAAAAAAAGGGGCGGAGGAGTGAGACGCATGGGATTAAAGAACGGGAGTGGGAGTGCTTTCAATCACTTTATCAATTAAGCCGTAATCCCTGGCCTCGGCGGCGGAAAGGAAATAATCCCGGTCCGTGTCCTTAGCGATTTTCTCTAGGGTCTGGCCCGTCTGTTCTGCCATAATTTCATTCAGTTGCTGGCGAATGCGGAGGATTTCCCTAGCTTCGATGTCGATATCCGTGGCCTGACGGCGCCCGGTGCCGCCCATGGGCTGGTGGATCATGATCCGAGCATGGGGTAGAGCCAGACGTTTCCCGGGAGAGCCGGAGGCTAATAAAAAGGCGCCCATGGAGGCCGCTAGACCTACGCAGATGGTAATCACCTCGGATTTGATATACCGCATGGTGTCGTAGATGGCCATACCTGCGGTCACAGAGCCGCCGGGGGAGTTGATGTAAAGATAAATGGGTTTGCTGGGGTCGTCGGAGTCGAGATAGAGCAAAAAGGCGACGATGCGGTTGGCGATGGAGTCGTTGACTTCTTGACCCAGAAAAATAATCCGCTCCTGGCTGAGGCGGGTGTAAATATCAATCCAGCGCTCGTACTGACTGCCGGGGAGACGATAGGGAACGCTAGGGACACCGATGGGCATAGTTTTAAACAGGGATTGGGGATTGGGGATTGGCGCTTCGGCTACGCTCAGCGCCCGTTAATGAGGACTAGGGCTTGTTGGCTGAAGGAGACTGACGGCTAGGCTCAGCGCCCGTTGTATTCAGGAGCGGCGCTGGTTAGCTGGCGAAAACTGACGGCTAGGCTTAACGCGCGTTAGCGCCGGCGCCGACTAAGGGTTTGGGCAAGTCCTTCTGGCTAGCTAGCACCCGGTCGATTAAGCCGTATTCTTTGGCTTGCTCCGGGGTGAGATAGAAGGTGCGGTCGAGATCTTTGGCTAACTTTTCTACGGTTTGCCCAGTGTTTTGGGACAAAATTTCCAGCAAGGTGCGTTTGTTGTCCAGTACCTCCTTCGCCCGGATCTGAATATCCGTGGCTTGCCCCTGGGCGCCGGTGCGGTTTTGATTTAAGACAATGGTGGCGTGGGGAAGACTGGCCCGGCAACCCTTAGCGCCAGCGGAGAGAATCATGGCGGCGGTGCCCATGGCTTGCCCGATACAAATGGTGTGCACCGGCGGCTTAATGTAGCTCATGGTGTCGCAGATGGCGAAGGCCTCGGTTTCAAAGCCGATAGCGTCGCCAGTGTACCAGGAAGTGCCAGTGGAGTTGATGTAAAAATAGATGGGCTTATCGGGGTCGTCGAATTGCAGATAGAGCAATTGGGCGATGATCAACTGGGTGACGTCTAGGCCGACCTGTTGCTTGACCTCATCGGAAGAGAAGAGGGGCATCCCCAGATAGACAATCCGCTCTTTGAGGAGGAGGGATTCTAGATCCGGGGGCGGCGTGCGAAAGGCCATGTCGCCGTAATAGGCAGACTGAACCGCTTTAATTTCCATGGGCGCTGGGAGTCGGAGTCAACGGCAACCGCTGTCGGTTCCGCTAGGGATAGGTGTTAGCCCCAGATTATAGCGAAAAAGCCAACCCCCTGTAAAAACGACGAACCTTAACCTTCGTGGAAAGTGGTCACCTCTCGGCGCTCGAAACGGTCGTCTCCGTAGGCCTGTTCGCCGTGTTCTGTTAAATCCAATCCTTGTAACTCGGCGCCGGGCTGTACCCGCAAGGGCATGACCAGACTGATCAATTTGAGAATAATGAAGGTCATCACCGCAGCGAAGGCCACCGTTAACATAACGGCGCCGATTTGAATAATGAGTTGGTAAGGATTACCGGCCAGTAAACCGTTAGCGCCGGCGCTGTTGATACTCTGCTCGGCGAAAACGCCGGTGAGAATCGTCCCCACCACGCCCCCGACGCCGTGGACCGGGAAGGTGTCGAGACTGTCGTCGAGACCCATCTGTACCTTGAGGTTAATGGCAAAAAAGCAGGCGATAGCGGTCAAAATGCCAATCATCAGCGCCGACATGGGGGAGACAAAGCCTGCGGACGGAGTGACACCTACCAGTCCCACCACAACTCCGGTGGCCGCGCCGACGGTGGTGGGTTTGCCCCGCAGGATTTGCTCTAGCAACAACCAGGTCAGCATGGCCATAGCGGCGCTGGTATTGGTGGCGATAAAGGCCGAAACCGCTAGGGAACTGGACGCCAAGGCGCTGCCGGCGTTAAACCCAAACCAACCAAACCAGAGCAGACCGGCGCCGAGGAGAATGAAGGGCACGTTATGGGGCGGAGAGACTCGGTTGGGGTAAGTGCCTCGACTGCCGATGACCAGCGCCGCCACCAGGGCGGAAATTCCCGAGGAAGTATGCACGACCATCCCCCCGGCGAAGTCCATGGATTTGAATAGGCCTGTTAATCCCAGCAACCCGCCCTTGCCCCAGACCATATGGGCCAGGGGACAGTAAACCAGGGTGAGCCAGAGAACCAGAAATAAACAATAAGCCCTAAAACTCGTCCGCTCCACAATGGCGCCGGAAATCAGCGCCGGGGTAATGACAGCAAACATGGCTTGATAGACCATGAAGAGTTGGTGGGGCACCGTGGGAGCGTAGGAAAGCATCTCCGCCGGAGCACTTCCCTCTAAATAACCCGTCGTTTCCAGACCCACGCCCTGCAAGAAGAGCCATTGGAAACCGCCAATGATTAGGTTGCCGGGGGCAAAGGCTAAACTGTAGCCCCAGAGGAGCCAAACTACGGCCATTAACCCCAGGGCGATGAAATTCATCATCAGGGTATTGAGAACATGGCGCTTGGCCACAAAGCCTCCGTAGAAGAAAGCTAACCCCACGGTCATCAGTAAGACCAGACCGGAGCAATTCAGTAAAAAACTGATATCGGCGGCGCTTTGGGCCGCGGCGATCTGCTCCGTTAATTCCGTCTGGGCTGCCGCCGGGAGGGCGCCGATGAGCCACATTCCCAGAAGCGCCGTCACCAACAGAAACCGATTCATCGGCCCAAAACCATTCATTATTTTTAGCGAGTAGGTAGAAACAACGTTGACTGAGACCCGTTTTGATTAAGTAAATACCCTAAATCCACTTCAGTATTGGTTACTGAGATTACAGACAGAATAGACAATAGGCTAAAATTTAAGTCTGCGCAGGCTAGCGCCGCCTTAGCTTGAGAGACATGTATGGTTCAAATCTCCTCGCCAATCCCGGTTACTCTGCCCCTCAGCCTAGAGGACTTTTTAGCTCTGCCGGAAACAAAGCCCCCTCGGGAGTTTGTCGAGGGAACAATCCTGGAAAAACCAATGCCCCAGGGAAAGCATAGCGCCCTCCAGAGCAAATTAGTCCCGATGATTAACAACGCCCTACGGGGTCGGAAAATCGCCCGGGCCTTTGCCGAATTGCGTTGTACCTTCGGGGGGTGCTCCCTGGTTCCAGACGTAAGCGTCTTTTTTTATTTATTACCCGAACCGGGCGTTGGCAATTCTAGACCAGCCAGAAAGCCTTTTACCCGTACCCCCCTTTGCTCAGTCCTGGCGGTTAACTCTAGGGGAGCTTTTTGCTTGCCTGGCGAAATAACTTAACGCTTGACTGCTCCGGCGGTTGGCCTCTGCGCTCAACGGCGCTGGAACCAGACTGGATTAACTAAGTTGGGCAACGACTTGCTCCTGAAGGAGGGTTTTTTGTTGAAGCAAGTCCTCCACGCTCAGACGTAAATACCGTTTTTCATCCACCCAAAACCGGACTTTAATCCGGTCGCTTCCCGGAGCGCCGGGGGGATCCAATTGGGCGATTTGACGAGCGCCGGGACGGTCGTTGAGGGGATAGACCTGGGTTTCCGCTTCCGCTAAGGAACGGGTCAAGAGCCGACCGTTGTCCCAATAAACCTCCGCGGCTCCGGCGCTAGCTCCCAATTCCCCAATGATTAGTTCGATGCTGGGTTGATTGGGCAAAGACGCGCCGAGGGTGAGTTCTACCGGTTGAGTCATGGGATAAGTTTGTCCGGCTTCAATAATGGGGTGCCAACTGTGGCAATTTTTGCGGCGGTTCCAGTAGCGGACGCCGTAGCTGTGGTAGAGGTAGTCCTGAACCCGGCGCCCCTGGAGGATTTGCAAGGCGCCCTGGGCCACGGCGGTGAGGGGATGATGGCCGCAAATTTGGGCCGGGGTGAAATACCGTCCCGCCCAAGTCTGAAAACTGGGGGTTTGACTGGCGCCGCCCACCAGTAGAACCGCGTCGATTTGCTCAAAGGGTATTCCCTGACCTAGCGCCTGTTGGCGGACCTGGTTCAGTAACCCCTCTAGGCGCTCGAACCAACCGTTTTTGAGCAGAATTTCCTCCAGTTGGGGCCGAGTTAGGCTAAATTCGTAGGTCTCCAACTCCTGGTCGTCAAAATAGACCTCCGTCGCGGTTTCCTGACTAGAGAGGGCGATTTTCAGGCGCTCCGCTAGACGGAGAACCCAGGTGGAGGGCTGGAGATTTAACGTCTGGCAAAAATAATCCTGGAGCCAATAATCGATGTCGCTTCCCCCCAGCGCCGTCCCCGCTTTGGCGATCACTTGGGTTTGGGGATTGGCTTTCGCCGTTGTTTTTTGCCCCCAACCCTTGAGGAGAAAACCCCGAGTCGGCGCCGACTTGGGGGAGTTTAAACGGACGAGGGAAAAATCCGCCGTGCCGCCGCCAATATCCAGAACTAACACTAAATTGGCGTCCGGGCGTCCGTAGCCCAACGCCGCCGCCGTCGGTTCGTCCAGAAGATAGATTTCCTGGGCCCAATTTTGGCAAATTTGGCTCAGCCAAAGGCGATAGGTCTCAAAACTATCTACTGGAACCGTGAGGACGAGATTCTCCAAGACCTGACCCTCCTGCTCCTCTAGGCGCCGCAGAATTTCCCCGAGGAACCATTCCCCTAGGCGCTCAAAAGAGAGCGAAACGCCGTCTAACTCAGGTAAAAAGCCCTGAATCGGCGCGCCGACGCCCCGTTTAAAGTTCTGGAAAAAGCGGGCGTTTTTGTCTAAGCCCCGGTCAAGGACGGGACACCCCACCATAACTTGGTTCTGGGCGGCGTTTTCCACATAAATCAGGGAGGGAATCAGCGCCGTTCCGGGGGTTAAAGTCTGGGATAAATTTCCCAGGTTCACCGTTTCCGCCTGTTGGCTGAGGGAATTCCAGCGGGCGATAACCGTATTGGTGGTGCCAAAGTCAAGGGCGTAGGACACGGCAGGGCGTTAAGCGGTTTATTTAACAAGGGTAAAGTCGCTGGTCTTATCCCCCCTAGCCCCCCTTGGAAAGGAGGGAACCGGAGCCAGATTCAAAGTCCCCCTTGCAAAGGGGGATTTAGGGGGATTCATTTTCTAGGCGGGTTGACGAGAAAGTTGGGCTTGATTTTTGGCCAGTTGGGCCAACGCTTTTTTATCCAAAGTAACGGCGGCGCCGTCGTCGGGAGCGGAGCCAAGGGTATATTGCAACTGCCCGAGGTAAAGGGGTTGGGTCTGTCCCGGTTGGGGGTGAATCAGCGTTCTGGCCCGGATCAGCATTTGTCGATTGCCCTGGGCGGCGCCCCGGCCGTAGGAAAAATAGGTCTGGGAGGCTTGCCGTAGGGTAGCTTCCACCTGCTCCGGGGTGACATCGGGTTTAACGAGGATGACGATTTGATTGGCGCCGTTGTCATAGACCCGACTGAAGGGAACCGCGCCTTCCACGGCGCCGCGGTCGAGAAAGCCTAAGCTCAGGCCCAAAAGTCCCACGGTTAAGACCCCCATAAAGCCCGTAATGCCCACCAAACGGAAGCGGAAGCCCCATTTCAGCCCAAAGGCCAGCAGAGTGAAGAAAAATATCCCGAGGGTGGCGTAGCCAGACCAACGACTGTAGAAGCCAAAATCTAAATCCATAGGGTGCTGAAGAATAAATTGTAAGCGTTCAAGGGGGTGATCAACTGCGTACTAAAAGAGTCAAACCCTTACTGGGTATGGTTTTCAGGGACTTTTTCCAAAAGAGACGACACGGCTCAATCTAGGAAAATGGGGGTTGTGAGCCGGGAATTGGGAT
>JBKCES010000194.1:0-6969 GCA_046304295.1 Cyanobacteriota bacterium
ACCCAGGCGGTAAAATTATTGATCTCATGAGCAATCGAATGGCACAAAAATCTTAAATGGGTGGTGAATGCAATCCCATGATTATCCCCCCCCCCAACCCCCCTTAGAAAGGCTACGGTGTACACAGATCTCGGTTAAAGACCCAGTTTTGGGTTTGATCCCCCTAAATCCCCCTTTGCAAGGGGGACTTTGAGAAGTTTTCCCCCCTTTCTAAGGGGGGCTAGGGGGGATCGTGACACTTGTATATACACGGTAGCCTTAGAAAGGGGGGGAGCTAATCCGAGCTTGTTTATGATTCACTTAGGCCTGCTATAGAAGACTCCCAGTTAAGGTCAATATTGTTTGCTGACTTGACTGACGCTCACATTTTTAAGAACATGATTAGCGCATGGTTAGAAAGGTAAATTCATCGATACTTTCAGGATCTGTTTTAATCATGGGAGCCAGATTGTCAAAACCTAGTCTTAGTCAGAAATCAATGCACTTGCCCTTGCGTCTGCTACGGAGAACTGTACTTTAAACTCCCCCTCTGGGGCTAGAGAAATCAAGCCTGCGAGCTTACCCTTATTTTATTTTTACAACCTTCAAGATTAACTCTCATGGACGCTTCCCATCTCGATATTCTTAAAAGTCTACTGAAAGACTCCGCCCAGATTAAAGCGAGGCAGGAATTACTCCTGGGGGAATTGGCGGAGCTGGAGAACCGGCTGTTTAAGTTGGAAAATCCCCAGCCTGGGATTTTAGGCGCCGACGAGTTCCGAGCGTACGGTCAGGGAGAACAGACGGAAATCTTGCTGGATTTGCCCCTGAGTAAACTTCTGGATATCTACCAAGAAGCGCCGTCAATTTTAGAACCCCTCTGTCAACGGGCGGCGCTACTGCCGGAGACCGATATTTTGGAGCGCAACGCCCTGGGCAATTATTGGGTTTTGCAACTAGAGAACCAGGGCTTTTACCTTTTGCCCCGACCGGGGGATATGAAACGGCTGGCTCAATTGGAGAGTTTAGCGCGCCTCTTTGAGCTAGAAAACGGTGCCGCCCAAAGCCGGGAGGACTTCAGTCTCCAGCGCCCTGCGATCCTACAATTGCTCCAACGTCATCGGTGCTGGCAGTTAGAGGAAAAGGGGTCTTTGGCATGGGGCCCCTCTCCCCTAGGGTGGCGCTGGCATGAGCAATTACAAAATCTACGGAATCAATACATCCAACTCTTAGAACAAGCAGAGGAATCGGGCCGCGCCGGACTTCAGGCGTTAATGCGGGGGCAAGCCTGGCAACAGGCGTTAGAGCGCCGTTACGGAGAGTTAGTCACCTTGATGTTAAATACCTGTATGCCCTTAGCCTACGCCATTTATAAAGGGCCGATTCTAGTGCCTTGCAACATTACGTTGGGAGACTGCCCCCAGGCGCTCCCCGCTTGGGATCACGGTTTGCCGTGGGACTCCACCCCCTACGGCCAGTCCCACGGTAAATTACAGAAAGATTATCGGCGCACGCCTCCGGATCATCCCCTTTTGCCCAATCAAATTTATCTGAAAGAAACCCATCATCCCCAGGGTCACACCTGGGCCATCGCCAAAAGTTATGCCGAAGCCAGCGCCTTGGTCGCCAAACTACAAGACCACTGGGGGCCGTTGGATTGATGTCAAAAAAGAGCGCCGAAGGCGTTATAGCAGGCCTAAATGGGTGGTGGAAGTGTCCGTCACTGAGGTGGATTCGAGAAGGCGCCCAAGCAATCCTTATCTCGTTTTAACGCCCCGTTAATCATCAGGGATAACTCGGTTTGCAAGGCGCTATGTTTCCCTTTAGGCATGGGCTTTGTCGTGATCTGTCCATCACTATATTCCCGCGGCGGCTTCTCTTCCAGTAGCGCTAAAAATTCAGACAGGGTCAAGGTTTGAGGCTTTATTTGTGCCATTAGATAAATAATGAAATTATAAACAGGCCACAACAGACGCTCGATAGGTTTGACCGATGGCGGGTAAGCCATTTACAAAAACATTGACCAAAAAGGGATTATCTTCGGGTCGCGGCGCCGCTTCAATATTCAAGGGTTGACCAGGTTCTAAGCGCTGGCTGTTTTGGTTAAAAAATTCTTCATTTGTTTGATCGCTATACTTGAGGAACATCCTGATATCAAAAGATCCTCCGTCCTCGGAAACAATGGTTGCGACAAATTTTTTGAATTTCCTCCCCCCAGGAACCGCCCAATCCGTATTCCAATTATTCCGCTTAATCTTAATGCCAAAGGGTGCGGGAATAGTCGGCCCGGAAACGGTTTTCGTCACCTCGCTTCCTTGACCGCCAAGGAGAGAGAGCGGCGCGCAAGTTTCGGCTTGAGTTGGCAGTTGAACCATCAATAAAATAGCTGACATTCCCCAAAAGACGCCAGAATTAACCATAAAACTTAATCTGAACTAAAAAAGATTTTTGCTTCCCAATGGTAGCACACCCTTCCTCCCAGGGTCGGCGCTGGGAAAGTCAGTAAACCTGGATATGGAATCCAGGAGCCAGCGCCGCTAGAGCCGATAGAATGGGGGGCAATTAACCAGCAGTCATCTCCTAGGGATTGTCTATGCCACGCCGCAACGACTTAAACAAGATTCTGATTTTAGGCGCCGGGCCCATCGTTATCGGGCAGGCCTGCGAATTCGACTATTCCGGCACCCAGGCCTGTAAGGCGCTGAAGGAAGAGGGTTACGAGGTCGTCTTGATTAACTCCAATCCGGCGTCCATTATGACGGATCCAGAGTTGGCCCACCGCACCTATATTGAGCCGCTTCTACCGGAGATTGTGGAGAAGGTGATTGCCAAGGAGCGCCCCGACGCCCTGTTGCCCACCATGGGGGGCCAGACGGCACTGAATTTGGCGGTCAAGTTAGCGAAATCGGGGGTGTTGGAAAAATACGGGGTGGAACTGATCGGCGCTAAGCTCGAAGCCATTGAAATGGGGGAAGACCGAGAACTATTTAAGGAAGCCATGGGACGCATCGGCGTGCCGGTCTGTCCCTCGGGGGTAGTCAATAATATGGAAGAAGCGAGAACTATCGCCGCCGAGATTGGCTCGTACCCATTGATTATTCGTCCCGCCTTTACCCTAGGAGGCACGGGGGGCGGCATCGCCTACAACCAGGAAGAGTATGAAGAGATGGCGGCCTATGGCTTGGAACAGTCGCCGGTGAGTCAAATTCTGGTGGAGAAATCCCTTCTGGGTTGGAAGGAATACGAACTGGAGGTGATGCGAGATCTGGCGGACAATGTGGTCATTATTTGCTCTATTGAAAACTTTGACCCCATGGGCGTGCACACTGGCGACTCCATCACCGTAGCGCCGGCCCAAACTTTAACCGATAAAGAATACCAGCGCCTGCGGGACTACTCCAAGGCTATTATTCGGGAAATTGGGGTAGAGACGGGGGGATCAAATATCCAGTTTTCCGTTAACCCCGCCAATGGGGACGTGATTGTGATTGAAATGAACCCCAGGGTCTCCCGCTCCTCGGCGCTGGCGTCTAAGGCCACGGGCTTTCCCATTGCTAAATTCGCAGCGAAATTGGCCGTGGGCTACACTCTCAACGAAATCGCCAACGATATTACCCAAAAAACCCCGGCCTCCTTTGAACCCACCATTGACTATGTGGTGACCAAAATTCCCCGCTTCGCCTTTGAAAAATTCCCCGGCTCGGAGCCGATTCTCACCACCCAGATGAAATCCGTCGGGGAAGCCATGGCCATTGGTCGCACCTTCCAGGAATCCTTCCAAAAGGCGCTCCGCTCTTTGGAGACCGGCCGGGCCGGCTTTGGTTGCGATAAAAATGAAACCCTGCCCACCATTCCCCAAATTCGCTCCCAACTGCGCACCCCCAACCCCGAGCGGGTTTTCGCCATTTACCAAGCCTTTAAACTGGGGCTGACAGCGGAGGAAATTCACGAACTCACCGCTATTGATCTGTGGTTTCTGGATAAACTCCAGGAATTAGTAGAGACAGAAAAATTCCTCAAACAGCGCCGCTTGCAAGATTTAACAGCGGATCAACTCTGGGAGATTAAGCGCCAGGGCTTTAGCGACCGGCAAATCGCCTTTGCGATGAAAACAGAAGAATTAACAGTCAGGAAATACCGTCAATCCCTGGGGGTTGTTCCCGTTTATAAAGTCGTCGATACCTGCGCCGCCGAATTTGAAGCCTTTACCCCTTACTACTATTCCACCTACGAGCGGGAAGAAACGGAAATCCTCCCCTGTGATAAACCCAAGGTGGTGATTTTGGGGGGCGGCCCCAACCGCATTGGCCAGGGGATTGAATTTGACTATTGCTGTTGCCACGCCGCCTTTTCCCTCAGCGACGCCGGTTACGAGACCATCATGGTCAACTCCAACCCGGAGACAGTTTCCACGGACTACGACACCAGCGACCGTCTCTACTTTGAACCCCTGACCCAGGAGGATGTCTTAAATATTCTGGAGGCGGAAAATCCCGCCGGGGTCATCGTCCAATTTGGCGGTCAAACGCCCTTAAAGTTAGCTCTACCGCTACAACGATATTTAAACAGCGCCGACTGTCCCGTCCAGACGAAAATCTGGGGCACCTCCCCCGACGCCATCGACACCGCCGAAGACCGGGAGCGCTTTGAGCGGATTCTCCATACCCTCGGCATCAATCAACCCCCCAACGGCATCGCCCGCAGTTACGAAGAATCCCGAGTGGTGGCCAACCGAATTAGTTATCCCGTGGTCGTGCGGCCATCCTATGTTTTGGGGGGGCGGGCCATGGAAATCGTCTATTCCGACGAAGAATTGGAGCGCTACATGACCTACGCCGTCCAAATTGAGCCGGATCACCCGATTTTGATTGATAAGTTCCTGGAAAACGCCATCGAAGTGGACGTGGATTCCCTAACGGATAGCACCGGTAAAGTCGTCATTGGCGGCATTATGGAGCACATCGAAGAAGCCGGCATCCACTCCGGCGACTCCGCCTGTTCCCTCCCCTACACCAGTCTTTCGGAACCGGTTTTGGCTACGATTCGCCGTTGGACGGAGCAGTTGGCCCAGGCGCTGAAGGTGGTGGGTTTGATGAATATTCAGTACGCCGTCCAAGGGGAGCAGGTCTATATCCTCGAAGCCAATCCCCGGGCCTCCCGCACGGTTCCCTACGTCTCCAAAGCCACCGGTATTCCCCTAGCGAAAATCGCCTCTCTGGTCATGTCCGGCAAGACCTTAGAGGAGTTGGGCGTGACGGAGGAGTTTATTCCCAAACACGTGGCGGTGAAAGAAGCCGTTTTACCCTTCGCTAAGTTCCCCGGCGCCGACACCCTCCTGGGGCCGGAAATGCGCTCCACCGGCGAGGTGATGGGGATTGATAGCGATTTTGGCAAGGCCTTCGCCAAGGCGGAACTGGCCGCCAGCGTCGATTTAGCGACCTCTGGCACGGTCTTTATTTCTATGAACGACCGCACCAAGGAAGCCGCCGTCCCGGTAGTGCGGGATTTTATCGATCTGGGCTTTAAAATCGTCGCCACTGCCGGCACCCAAAAGGTTCTCAAGGACAACGGCGTCGAGGGGGTAGAAGTCGTCCTCAAACTCCACGAAGGTCGTCCCCACGTTTTGGACTGGATCAAAAATAACTGGATTCAGTTCATCATCAACACCCCCAGCGGCGAAGAATCCCAAATGGACGGTCGCACCATCCGTCGGGCGGCGCTGGATTACAAACTGCCGATTATTACCACCATCGCCGGCGCTAAAGCCACCGTGGCGGCGCTCCGCAGTTTACAGTCCCATCCTCTGGAGGTGAAGGCGCTTCAGGATTATTTGGGTTAGTTTGTTATGATGGGGGAGAGAAGTTAACGTCCTTGGTTTTCTCTCTCTCCAGAGTACGGAGGTTTGAGCTTGTTCCTTGCTTAGACAGATATCTCTACGAAAATATTTTTGTACGCATTCTAGAAAACACGATGAAGAAGCTCTCGGAACTCCAGGACAAAAGAATTAATTCAAGGAACCTTTTGATCGAAATGAAGGTCAAAGAGTATCTAGAACTTGCTGAAGTTATATTGAGAAATAATCCTTTTCAGAGAAAAAGAATTACTAAAAAAGTTTATTCTCTTCTTAAACAGGACTTAGAGAAAGGATGCATTATTCCCCCGATTGTTCTGGCTTTGACAGATCAAGCCGATTGTCTAGATGGGCTTGATGATCAAGCACTTTTTAGTTTAATGATTGAAAAGAAAGAAAATATTATGATCCTTGATGGTCTGCAAAGAACTTACACTATTATGGACATTGTTAAAGAACAACAGAATAACGAAAGTTTTTTAGAACGCCAGATCAGGTTTGAACTGTATGTAGGGATTAATCGTATTGGTATTTTGTACAGAATGTTAACTCTAAATACTGCCCAAACACCTATGAGTTTACGGCACCAAATCGAGATCCTTTACTCGAATTTTGCCGATTCCACATCAAGCGACATAGAATTGCTCAAAGAATCACAAGAGAGGCGAGCATATAACAAAAACCAATACAATTTTAAAGATATTGTAGATGGATTTAACTCATATATTGAGCGCAATGAGCTTGCTATTACTAGGGATGATATTCTTGAAAATCTGCAAAGTCTTGAAAAACTAGCAGATGAAAATAATGAAGACGATATCTTTAAAGACTTTTTAGAAATTTTCCACGCAGTAGTTTGCAAGTTAGAAAAAATCACAAATAGCTATGAAATTAATCAAGATCTAGAAGAAGAGTGAGGGAGGGATCTATTTGGAAAAAGCAGTTTACAAATTTTCAAAAAATCTCAAGCTATTACTGGCTTTGGTGCGGCGATTGGGAAACTTAAAGACTCTGAAACTATTGATAAAATATCTGATTTAATGCCAATTATCAACGAGATCAAGACTCTTAACGAGTCTGAGTGTGAGGACTTTATCATTAACATTAACCAGCGTTTTCTTAATATTAAAAATAAAGCC